>JBJDYT010000059.1:0-17589 GCA_051867635.1 Oscillospiraceae bacterium | reverse complement strand
TGCCGTTGTCCTCCAGGATCTGATTGGTCACATAATTGCGGTCGTAAACAATGACCGTACCGGGACAGACGCAAAGCGTGTTGGAGCCGTCGCTCCACTGCTCCCGGTCAGCGGCGATCTCGCTTTCGCCTCCGCAGCGGATCAGCTTGACATGATCAAGCCCCAGATATTCCGCCAGGATCCGGTCCAAGGAGCTCTCCAGCCGGCGCACCGTCAGCTGCTTTGCGTGCTTTCCGGTCAGTTCGTAGACAGTCAGCCGGTCCAGTATCCCCGGATGCACGGTGAACTTATCCACATCCACCTGCGTAAACACCGTGTCAAGATGCATGAACGCCCGGGTCCTGGGGATCTCAAAGGCAAGCACGGTATCGATGGAGCTTTCCTCATGTCGGAAAATGTTTTTTGCCAGCTGCTCGATGGCCTCGGGCTGGGTGCGCTGCGAGATGCCCACCGCCAGCACCGTGGCGCTGAGATTGATGACATCGCCGCCTTCTATGGAGAAATGGTTTTCCGGCCCGTAATACAGCGGCACCTGGCCCGCGAACGCGGGATGGTAAGTCAGGATATATTTACCATAAAGGGTCTCCCGGTTCCGGGTGGCGGAGTACATGTGGTTCAGGCTGACGCCGTTTCCGATGCAGGCGAAGGGGTCCCGGGTAAAATACAGGTTCGGGATCGGCGGCATCAGAAAGCGGGTACGGGTGCTGGCCACATCGGACAGCTGGTCGCGCTGCGCCGGAAAGGCCTCCCGGTAAGAAACGCCCTCCATGGTTTTTTGGACCAGCTGCAGCGGGTCCGTAATGGCCGACAGGTATTCCAGCAGCGGCTCCCGGTACCCCAGGGCATAGTCGCCTGCCTGGGCGATGGCGTCGGCGATGAACTGCTGCTGCAGCTGCTTGTCCGAAGCCAAAACCTCCGCGGTCAGGTCCTCCAGATAGACCACCTCTGCGCCGCAGGAACGGAGCAGCGCGGCAAATTCATCGTGCTCCTGCTGCGCTCTGTGCAGATAGGGGATGTCATCAAACAGCAGCTGTTCCATGGTATCGGGGCTCAAGTGCTCCAGCTCCCGTCCGGGACGCTGCAGCAGCACCTTCTTCAGCGGACCGATCTCGCTCTTTACACAAATGGACACGCAAACACTTCCTTTCGCATCCTGCAGGATTATTTTACCGAATACAGGAAAAAACCTGCGGACAGCGCTGCGTGGTATTTTTGTATTTTAATCCCAATTTTATATACTTCAGATCCGGGGCGGGGACGAAACGGGCATTGGAAAATGTCAAATAAATTGACGCTATAATACAAAAAACAGTTGTCTAAATGTCCATAATATGGTAGAGTGAAGAAAAGGCCCGGGGAGAGATTTTTATGAAGAAAACCATTGCCATGCAGTCCATCGTCAGATCGCAGCTGGATGAGAGCCAGCTGTGCAGCTTTGATCTGGAGGTGGCCAGCGTGCCGTCTTCCCCCCTGATCCATCCCAATGCCTGTTTTTGGCTGATCAGAGGCGGAAAAGCGGAGATCCTGCTGCAGGGAAAAAAGTATACCGTGGAGCGGGGCAACCTTGTGGCCATCTTGCCCTGGCAGATCAGTCAGATCACCGCGGTGGACGAGCCCATCCAATACGCGGTGGCCACATACCATTTTGACACAGTGTGCCGCGCAGCCAGATTGTTCCACTCCGCCTCCGACGAGCGGCTGCCCATCGAAGAGCAGATGCAGCGCTGCCCTGTGGCGCATCTGTCAGAGCAGCAGGCGGCGGACGCGGAGAACATCGCCCAAACCCTCCGCAGGGAGCTGGGCGTCGAGTCCAGCCTGTCGGAAAGCGACGGGCCGCTCTATTCCAGCACCGCCACGGTGAGCCTGCTGGTCAATCTGATCATCCTGTTCCTCCGCGCAACGTTGAATCCGCCGCAGCCGGCCCAGGCGCAGGCTCCGGACGACCGGGAGATCCTGCGGTACATGTACCTGCATTGTAACGAAAAGCTGACCCTGCAGAAGCTGGCCGATATCTTTTACTGTGGAAAATCCACCCTCAGCAACCGGATCATGGAGATGACCGGATTGTCCTTTTTCGATCTGCTCAACGAGATGCGCGTGGGCAAGACGGCCAACTATCTGCTATACACCGACCTGACGCTCAAGGAGCTGGCGGAGATCCTGGGCTATGTGGATGAATCCCACATCTCCAAGGTTTTCGCCGCGCGGCTCGGGACCAGGGTCGGCGAATACCGGAACACCTATCAAAGGGTGGAGAATATCTGCCAGATCGAGGAAAGCCGCCTGGGGTATTCGCTGGTCAATTATGTGTACCGGAATTACGCCTCTGACCTGCGCGCCAAGGCGGTGGCGCAGAAATTCGGCATCTCGGTCGAGAAGCTGAACCGGACGTTACTGTATCAGACAGAGCGGAATTTTGAAGAGTTTCTGGGGCTGATCCGGGTGAACCGGGCCTGCGAGCTGCTGGCCTATACCAGAAAAACGGTGCTGGATATTGCGATGGAGGTGGGGTTTCACAACCAGAAGACCTTCACGCGGAATTTTCTGAAGCACCGGCTGATGACGCCCAGCGCATACCGCGCGGCGGTGCAGAAGCAAGACGCCGAAACGGCGGCGGACCGCCCCGCCGGCGAAGGCCCCGAACTCTCGACAAGCGCTTCCCTGCAGTAACAGAATAAGCAATAAAAAACAGCCAAAACCGGGAGCGTTCCGGTTTTGGCTGAAAAAATGTCGTCCCGCGCGGTTCCCTCGCGCGCCTTCCGCGCAGGCGCGGGGAAGAACCGTCCGGGCATCCCGGAATTTCCCGTAAGGACGCCCCGTATTTCCTCACAGCAGGCGGCTCCCGTACAGGGCGCCGCCCCGCCGAGGGCGGCCTGCGCGGCGCTATGGAGCCAGCGGTTCAGGGCCTGCGGTATTCCGCGTCGCAGTAGGCGCAGCAATAGGTGCGGTGCTCCGGATCCGTGAGAATGAACTCCGAATCCAGCCCCGCCTCCACCGTCGTGATGCACCGCGGATTCTTGCAGCGAAGCACGTTGACCAGCCGCTTGGGCATGGGCGGGTGCATCTTTTTCACCTGTTCTCCGCCCTCAATGACGCTGACGGTGATGTCGGGGTCCACATAGCCCAGGATATCCAGGTTCAGGTCAATGAGCTCGTCGATCTTGATAATGTCCTTCCGGACCATTTTGGTGCTCTTGGCATTTCGGATGATCGCCACGGAGCAATCCAGCTTGTCCAGGCCCAGCAGACGGACGATGTCGATGCTGTGGCCGGCCTGAATGTGGTCCAGCACATATCCGTTCTGAATGCTGTCAATATTCATAATGGTGCGCCTCCTCTCTTTACTCCACGCTCAGTCCCAGCAGCTTCATGATCAGCGCCATGCGGATGAATTTGCCGTTGGCGACCTGCTCAAAATAGCGCGCCCGGGGGTCGGAATCCACCTCCACAGCGATCTCGTTCACTCTGGGCAGCGGATGCAGCACGGCCATATCGGGCTTTGCCAGGCGCATTTTCTCCGCGTCCAGAATGTAGGTGTCCTTCAGGCGGATATAGTCCGCCTCGTTGAAGAAGCGCTCGCGCTGGACACGGGTCATGTAGAGCACATCCAACTGCGGGATGGCCTCCTCCAGGCTGGCGGTCTCCACATAGGGGAAGCCGCCCTTCTTCACGGTGTTCTCAATGAGATACTGCGGCAGCTTCAGCTCCTCGGGAGAAATGAAGACGAATTTGATCCCCTCATACCGGGCCAGGGCGCTGACCAGGGAGTGGACCGTGCGGCCGAACATCAGGTCGCCGCAAAAGCCGATGGTGAAGTTGTTCAGGTCGCCCCGCTCGCGGTGGATCGTCAGCAGGTCCGTCAGCGTCTGGGTGGGATGGTTGTGGCCGCCGTCCCCTGCGTTGATGATGGGCTTGTTGGCGCGCTTGCTGGCGGCATAGGGCGCACCCTCTCTGGGATGCCGCATGGCGATGATATCCGCGTAGCAGCAGACGGTGCGGACGGTGTCGCTGACAGTCTCTCCCTTGGCGGTGGAGCTGCTCTGCGGCTCGGAAAAGCCCAGCACGCTGCCGCCGAGGTCCAGCATGGCCGCCTCAAAGCTCAAACGGGTGCGGGTGGAGGGTTCAAAGAACAATGTGGCGAGCTTTTTGTGGCGGCATACCTCCCGGTACTTGTCCGGGTCGGCGATGATGTCCTCTGCGACTGCGATCAGTTCGTCGATCTCGCCTACGGTGAAATCTGTGATATTGATGAGATGTCTCAAAATATCCCGCTCCTTTCATATGTTACATTACAGCCATGCGGAAGCGTCCGCACAGCCAATTGACGAAGGCGTCCGGCGGCTGCCGCTGCGGCCCGAAGGCTTTGCTGCAGCCCATGCCGGGGTCTTTTTACGGGAGCATTCTCCGGCGTCATGCCCGCCGCGTTTTTTCGGTTTTTTATTATAGCAGACGCCGGGCGATTATGATAGAGCAATATTATCACTTTTTTTCCGGATTTTCTTTTATAAACTTCATTCCAAATGCCGATATCCATACCGTTTCGGGCGGTGCTGCCGCCCGCTGCCTGCGGTGCCGGCCTGCGGCGGAAGCGGCGCTCACGGCTGCTGCTCCCCCAGCCCACCGGTTTCGCTGCCGTCCGCCTTTTGGAGGGTGATGCGGCTGCGAAATTGGGTGGGCGTCATTTCTTTGTACTTCAGGAAATTCATGTTAAAGGTCTTGATGTTGCGGTAGCCGACGGCGAAAGCCACGTCGATGACAAGGAGATTGGTGGCGCTGAGCAGCTCGCAGGCATGGTTGATGCGCACATGGTTCAGCAGCGTCTCAAAATTCTTCTCGGCATAGTAGAGCAGCAGCCGGTTCATCTCCCGGACGCTGATGCCAAACTGGGCCGCGACCCTGCCGGCGGAAAGCCCCTCCTCCCGGTAGCTTTTGAAAATGCAGTTCATGACGGAAAACGCCACGTCCTTGTCCGTGCGGTTATAGTTTGTGTGGGCGCTGCGGTAGATCTTCCGGTATTTTATGGGAGAGATCCCCACCTGGGTCACAAAGTGCTTGGACAGGTGCGAGGCGTCCACAAAGCCGGTCAGGGCGGCGATCTCGTCCAGCTGCAGATCCGTATATATGAGATAGTCGGAGGCCTTTTCAATGCGGATGCCGGAAAGCAGCTTGGTAAACGTAGAGCCGGTCTTCTCCGTGAGCTGCTTTGCCAGGGTGGACTGGGACATAAAGAACACATCCGCCACCTGGCTCAGAGACAGTTTCTCCGAGGAGTGGGCGTAGATATAGCTCAGGATCGAGCTGCCCACAGCAGTCTTCTCACGGCTGTCCTTTTCGCCTCTGGCGGACATGATGTAGCGGCGGTGCATGATGATCAGCTCCACGAGCTTGTTCGTCACGAAGATCTGAGTCATGGGCTTATCCTGCGGCAGCACCCGTGTGGACTCCACCCCCAGCTCCGCCTTCAGCTGTTCCATGATGGCGTCTATGTATTCCGCCTGCACGGAATCCAGGTAGACCACAGGTTCCATGGACAGGAAGGACAGCAGATCGCTGTTCTTTTCGGCGGAGCCCTGATACCCCTTGAGGAAAAAGCCCAGATAGTGGTAATCGTACACCACCTTCGTGAATTGAAGCGTCTCGCTGACCTCCGTGATCTCGGAGATCTTCCAGGGGGTGATGGCGATCAGCGTATCCGGGGCCAGGGCGAACGGGACGCCGTCAAGGGTGATGGTGCCCTTGCCGCGCTTGATGTACAGAAACCGCGCCGCCTGATGGATCAGCGGCTTCGTGGGCCTCTGTATCGCCTCATAGTCAAAGGAGCAGATGGCCACGGGGTCCGTTTCGGATTTCCAGTTGTCTTGCAGGGTCGCGGGCCGGTTCAAACAGACCACCTTCACTTTCACAGTATTGGCTGCATCACAGGCAAAGCCGCTGCATAGGTGCGCAAGCGCGCCTATACAGCAAGCTCTGAGATATGGGACAGGGGGAAAAACTATTTCGTGAGGAGCGTGCCGGTCTTCCCTTCCAGCGCATCCGCCGCCCGGGCCAGGGAGGTGATGAGGGCCGTGCCTCCCTCGGTCTCCCGGACGAAGTCCATGCAGGACTCGACCTTGGGCAACATACTACCGGGCGCGAACTGGTTCTCGCCGATATAACGCTCCGCTTCCGCCAGCGTCATGACGGCCAGCTCCCGCTGGTCGGGCTTATGGAAGTTCACGCAGACCCGGTCCACCGCCGTCAGAACGATCAGCCGGTCCGCCTGCAGGCCCTTGGCCAGCAGCGCGCTGGCATGATCCTTGTCGATCACCGCGGCCACGCCCCTAAGGCCTTCCGCCGTTTCCACCACGGGAATGCCGCCTCCGCCGACGGTGATGACGATGGCGCCGGACTCCACCAGCCGCTCCACCGCCTCCAGCTCCACGATACGCTTGGGGATGGGGGACGGCACCACACGGCGGTAGCCCCGGCCGGCGTCCTCCGCGAAAATGAACCCCTTTTCCTCTGTGATCCGATCCGCTTCCTCTTTCGTGTAGAAGCTGCCCACAGGCTTTGTGGGATGCCGGAAGCCGGGATCGTTCTCATCCACCACCACCTGCGTGACCACAGTGACGCAGGGCTTGGCGATATGCCGGGCCCTCAGTTCCGACTGGATGGCCTGCTGCAAGTGGTATCCGATATAGCCCTGGGTCATGGCGCCGCACTCCGGGAAGGGCATATAGGGCGTGCCGCCTCCCTTGTTGGCGGAAAACTCCATGGCCAGATTGATCATGCCGACCTGGGGACCGTTGCCGTGGCCGATGACGATATCATAGCCCTTTTCCACCAGATCCACAATAGGCTTCGCAGTGCTCCTGACCAGAGCCAGCTGCTCCTCCGGGCTCTTGCCCAGGGCGTTTCCGCCCAGGGCGACTACAACTCGTCCCGCCATGGCTCACTTCAGAGTCGCATACATGACCGCTTTAATGGTATGCATGCGATTCTCTGCCTCCTGGAACTGACGGGCCTGTCTGCCCAGGAACACCTCGTCGGTGACCTCCATGGCCTCCAGTCCGAACTTCTGATAAATGTCCTCCCCCACGGCGGTCTCGCGGTCATGGAAGGAGGGCAGGCAGTGCAGGAAGATGGCGGTGGGCTTGGCCATGGCCATCACTTCCGCGTTCACCTGATAGGGACGGAGCTGCTGGATGCGCTTTTCCCACAGCTCGTCGGGTTCGCCCATGCTCAGCCAGATATCGGTGTAGAGGATGTCGCAGTCCCTCGCGCCCTGGATCACGTCGTCCGTGAACTCCAGCACGGCGCCGGTCTCGGCGGCCACCGCCCGGCACCTGGCGACCAGCGCCTCCGCGGGCATCAGCTCCCTGGGGCCGCAGGCGCAGAAGTGCAGCCCCAGCTTGGCGCAGACGACCATGAGCGAATTCGCCACGTTGTTGCGGGCGTCGCCGAAGAAGGTCAGCTTGCGGCCGCGCAGGTCTCCGAATTCCTCCCGGGCGGTCATGATATCGGCCAGCATCTGGGTGGGATGGAAGTCGTCCGTCAGGCCGTTCCACACGGGGACGCCGGAATAGCGGGCCAGGTCTTCCACCACGGACTGCTTGTAGCCGCGGTACTCAATACCGTCGAACATGCGGCCCAGGACCTTGGCCGTGTCGGCCAGGGACTCCTTCTTGCCCATCTGGGAAGAAGCGGGGTCCAGGAAGGTCACGCCCATGCCAAGATCCCTCGCGCCCACCTCAAAGGCGCAGCGGGTGCGGGTGGAGGTCTTTTCAAACAGCAGCACGATCTGCTTGTCGCTGAGCCACTTGTGCTCAACGCCGTTGTATTTCATCCGCTTGAACTCCATGGACAGGTCCAGCAGATAGTTGATCTCCTCGGGGGTATAGTCCAGCAGAGTCAGAAAGCTTCTTCCTCTGATATTGACGCCCATGGTCAATTCCTCCTCTTCATTCAATCGTTTTTTTCATTTCATTTCATTTCGCGCGGATCAGCGGCATGGACATGCAGCGGGGGCCGCCGCGGCCGCGGGACAGCTCCGCAGAGGGCATCTCCAGCACGGTAAGGCCGGCGTTTCTCAGGATCTCGTTGGTCACATGGTTCCTCTGATATACCACGATCTTGCCGGGAGCGATACACAGGGTGTTGGAGCCGTCGTTCCACTGCTCCCGGGCCGATGCGATCAGGTCGTCGCCTCCGCAGTAGAGCAGTTCCACTCTGTCCGTATGGGTATACTTTTCCAGAATGTGCCGCAGGTCGGAGTCGATCCGCCTGATGTGCAGCCCGTCGCCCTCCCCGGGCTCCGGGGTGATCTCATAGACGGTCAGGGAGCCCAGGATCGCGGGGTGAACGGTGTATTTGTCCACATCCACCTGGGTAAACACCGTGTCAAGATGCATGAAGGCGCGGCTGACGGGAATATCGAAGGCCAGCACGGTGCGGATCCTGGCGTCCGGGTCTTTGAACAGGTTCCGGGCGGCAGTTTCGATGGCGTCCGGAGACGTGCGCTGGGAAATCCCGATAGCAAGGGTGTCCTCCGTCAGGTTCAGGACGTCGCCGCCCTCCATGCTGGCGTGGTAGTCCCGGTCATAGTAGCGGGTGACCGAGCCCTCAAAGTCCGGATGATACCGGAAGATATAGTCCGCATAGATGGTCTCGCGGCGGCGGGTGGGAAAACGCATCTTATGCAGAAACACGCCGCTGCCGACAGAGGCAAAGGGGTCCCGGGCGAAATACAGGTTCGGCATCGGGTCCACTACCAGCTCATCCGGCGGGGCGATCATGTCCTGCAGGGAATAGACGGAGGCCCCGCCCATCTCCTTCAGGGTAATGCCCTCCATGGTCTTTTCCACCAGCGCCTTGCCCTGGTAGTTTTCGATCAGGTAGTGGTACAGCTTATCCTGCCATTTTTTCGTTTTGATGTTCCCCTCCGACAGCCACTGGTACAAAAACGGCTCCACCAGCTCCGGATGCAGCGTCAGGGTCTCGGTCATCAGCCCCTCCAGGTACACCACCTCGGCCCCGTTGTCGCGCAGGAGCTGCGCGAACGCGTCATGCTCCTGCTGCGCGACCTGCAGAAAGGGGATGTCGTCGAACAGCAGTTCCGAAAGCCGGTCCGGCGTCAGGTTCAGCAATTCCCGGCCCGGCCGGTGCAGCAGGACTTTTTTGAGCGGCTTGATCTCGCTCCTGACACAAATTCCTTTCATAGCCCCTCCTGTCTTTCCGTTTTTCCTCTGCGTCTCCCGCGCGCACCGGCGCCGCAGAGCTTTGGGCTTCTTTTATCATAGCCGATCCACTTTTTTTCGTTGGAAAACAAAAAGAGCGCAAATTGTATTTTTCGTTATTTTTTCCTGACGGCGCTCATGGAATCTTGTCCATATCCGCCAAGGCTCCGGCGTTCCTGCGGCTCCGCCTGCGGCAAAGCCCCGGGTCACTGTCTGTATCGTTCTTTATGCCCGTATTATCCGGGAAACAGCCGCCATGAAGTCAAAGGCTTACAATGTTTTCCAATCTGTTTTTCCAGTATCTGCTTTTACTATAAACTCCATTTTGGATGAAAGCAAGCTGTCAGCCCAGGCATTTTTGGAAAGTGTTCTTTTCCAGTATTCCGCAGAAGCCTGTGGCCGTTTGGGCGGCCGGAAGCCCTTCGGCAAGCTGCGGGCTACGCCCGCTTTCATCAGGCAGCTCTCTCAACTCCCGCGCCGCTGCAAAAAACGCCCCGCAGAAATACTTCTGCAAGGCGTTGGACTATGTATTTCCCTCAACGATCCTTATCTTGGCCTCTTCATAGATCTCTCGGGAGAGAAGGCCCCGGTCGAAAAGCCTCTGGTTGATCTGCAGCAGCAGTTCCTGCGTAAGGTCCGGCGGCAGCGGCTGCGCCATCAGCATCCCTCCTTTGAAGCCATCCCATCGCGCCTTTCGCAGCGATGTGTCATGTGAAAATACTTTACAATATTCCTGCTGTTTGAAGCGGCCCCGGGCCGCCCGTTACACTTCTGTTTGATGCTCTCCATATGTATGGACGGAGCGCTGGCCCGCAGGCGCACGCCGTACCGGCCGCCCTGTTTCATGATCTCCGGCTCCTCCAGCTTCAGCTCGTCGAGTCCCGGCACCACGATGCCGTAGCCCGTCTCCCGCACGTCCCGCAGCGCGGTCTTCACCCGGTCGTACTCCTTCTTCACCCCGGCCAGCTCCGTCAAAAGCGTCAGCAGGTCCCCGTCGTCCGTGATGCCGAAGCCGGACTGCTCGCTGAGCGTGGCGTAGAACAGCTGCCGCGGCAGCGTCAAATCCAGCGCGCCCACGCCGGTGTCCGGACGAAGCTCCCGGATCTCGCAGCGCTCCACGCCCTCGCTCTCCCCCAGCCGCCGGGACAGCTCCTCCACCTCCCGCAGGTGGCTGAGCTGCTCCGCCGAGGAGCGGATGGTCTCAAAGAGGGCGGTCTTGATACTGTGGCTGCTCTGCAGCGCGTCCACCCAGGGAGGCAGGAAAACGTCCAGCTCCACCAGCGGGAACTCATACAGCACCGCCTTGAGGATCTCCTCCACCTCGCCGTCCGAAAGGGTCAGGCAGTTCACCGGCAGGCAGCGCACGCCGTGCCGCGCCGCGATGTCCGCCGCGATGGCCTTTGTCCGCTCCTCCCCGGGATGGGCGGAGTTCAGCAGAACCACAAAGGGCTTTTGCAGCTCCTTCAGCTCCCGGATGACCCGCTCCTCCGCCGGGACGTAATCCTCCCGCGCCAGCTCCGTCACGCTGCCGTCCGTGGTGACGACCACGCCGATGGTGGAATGCTCCCGGATGACCTTGCGCGTGCCCAGCTCCGCCGCCTCCGTCATGGGGATCTCGTGGTCGAACCAGGGGGTGGTCACCATGCGGGGCAGCTCCTCCTCCGTATGACCCAGGGCGCCGTTGACGAGATAGCCCACGCAGTCGATCATGCGCACCGAGCAGGCCCCGCCGTCTCCCAGGGAGATCTCCACCGCCTCCTCCGGGACGAACTTCGGCTCCGCCGTCATGATGGTGCGGCCGCTGCCGCTCTGGGGCAGCTCATCCTTGGCCCTCTCCCGGCGGTAGACGTTGTCGATGTTGGGGATGACCTGGCTCTCCATGAAGCGCTTGATGAAGGTGGACTTTCCGGTGCGCACCGGCCCCACCACGCCGATGTAGATGTCCCCCGCCGTGCGGTTCGCGATGTCCTGATAGATACTGGTCGTTGTCATGTGCTTTGCTCCTCCCACATTTCTCGTTTGTACAAGGGTATGAGGGGGCGGAGGGAAATATGAGCCGTTTTCTCGGCGGAAAAGCGGCGTGAAAAAAGACGCCGGACGGCTGCGAAACAGCCGTCCGGCGCTTTCGATGCGGTTTATCCCCGCCGCTTGGGGATGAGGATGATGCGGTCGCCGGGAAGCTCCTCCTCTGTGGCGCAGCCGTTGGCCGCCAGGATATCCGCCACGGCGGCGTTGTGGCGCTTGGCCAGGCTCCAGAGGGTCTCCCCCTCCTCCTTGCGCCGCAGCACCAGCGAGGGCATGGCGGAGAGGTCCTTCAGCTTCTCCTCCTCATAGCGGACGCAGGAGACATAGCCCACCTTCCGCACCCGGCGGCTCTCAAGGCGGAAGTCCACCGGGACCCGGACGGCGATGCCCTCCGCCGTGATGGCGGCGGAGATCTCCTCGGCGCAGCGCGCCCGGCAGCGCAGGCCCTCTCCCGCGCCCCGGAAGGGCAGGGACACCTCCCCGTTGCGCTCGGCGGAAAGCACGCGCCCGTCCTCCGCCAGGTACAGCACCCGCAGGCGCAGCGGCGCGCGCAGCTCCGGCGCCTCCGTCTCGTCCACACCGGGCGTGACCCTGCCGCAGGAGGCGGAGACGAAGAGGATGCTCTCAGGGGAAAGCCCCACCTCCAGCGTGTCCTGCCAGACCTGGCGGCGGACCTGGGGCTCCTCCGCGTCCAGGAAGCTCAGCTCCTGCCGCTCCGTCTCCATGTCGTAGGCGGTGCTGTAGAGGTCCGTCAGCAGGGTCAGCTCCCGTCTTTCCGTCACGGTGAGCTGCAGCTTGCAAAACAGCGACAGGGAGATCTCGCTGCCGCCCTCCTCTGTCGGGGAGAGCCTCGCCTCCATCCCCGTCAGCTGCAGCGCCGCCTGTACCTTGGCTTCCTGCGGCGCCTCCACCTCCGCGATCTGGGAAAAGGGCAGGTCAAACGAGGCCGTCTCGCAGCGTCCATTCTCATATTTCAGCAAAAACTCCGCAAAGCAGTTTCCCTTTACAACGATCTTCTTTCCAATAGCTTTCGCTTCGCTGATCTGGCTGTGCTGGCGGGAGAGCAGGATGGCGGCGGCCGCGCCCCGGTTCTGTGGCAGCGCCAGCGTGTCCTCATAGGTGAAGTCCTTTTCCGCCAGCGCCGTCACCGCCGACACCGTCTCCTGCCGCAGCAAGCTCTCCACGCAGCAGCGCTTCTCCGCGGTGAAGCCGAGGGTGTAGGGCAGGGTCACCCAGCGGTAGCCCACGATGCTGGCGCTGAGGCGGCACTGCACCTGCACCTTCCTGGGGTTCAGCGTCCGGGCCGTCAGCTCCTCCGCGAAGACCGCGGGGCGGAGGATGCTGCACTCCCGGGGGCATTCCTCGATCATGAGAAACGGCAGAGAGACCTCCAGCGCCTGCACCGACGCGGACTTTTCCGGTATGTACAGGATGGAGACCTTCACCGCGCCGGAGAGCTCCGCCTTTCCGTCCCGCGCCTCGGCGCTGCGCAGAAAGACGTTCCCCTCCGTGGCCACGATGCGGGAGATATCCGGGCAGTTGTCCGGCACGATCATCTCCGTGCTTTCCTCCTGGGCGGCGGTGAAATCCGCCGCCATTTCATAGCAGTCCATGGACTCTTTTTTCAGTTCCAGTTCCATTCTTTGCCCCTCCTGACTGTTTTTACGGCTGTCCTACTGTATGAGCTCGCGGGGTGAAATATGTATCGCGCGTTTATTTGCTCATGCCGAACAGGCGCCGCAGGATCCCCCGCAGAGCCCTGGGAGATTTCCAGATCACGACCTTCACGTCCTCCGCCTCCTTTCCCTCAGTGCCGCAGGCTCAGGCAGCCGCATATGACCAGCAGTACCGCGATCATGAACAAAAGCGCACCCTCCGGGAATATCACGGTGATCATGATCCCCACACCCAAGGCAATCGCGGCTACGCCGAGCCAGCGGTGGCGGCACGGCCTCATAAGCGTCCCTCCTTTTCCGCTTTCTGTTCCAGTATATACAAAAAGACGGGGCGGCGTCACGCGCCGCGCCCGTCCTTTGTCAGCCACTGCACCAGCTTGTTCCACAGCTCCACGGAGCGGAAGCGGAGCAGGTATTCGCTCTCTCCGCCCTGGATTAGGGCCAGCTCGTCCTCTGTCAGCCCCGCGCTGCGGCCCGCCTCCTCCAGACGCTCCTGCCCCGCGCTGCAAAGGGGCGGAAAGACCACGCACCACCAGTTCTGCCCCTCTCCCTCGCCGATGACCACCCGCAGGGTCCGGTATTCCCCGGCGGGCAGGGTGAAGCTGTCATAGTAGCGCGTGGGGAAGCGGTCGGTCTCCAGTGTGACCTGCACCGTCTCCTCCGCGCCCGCGGCGCGCAGCGTCTCCTCCGCGATGTCCTGCAGCTCCGGCAGCGCCGCCTCCAGCGCCGCCTCCGCCGCCGGGCGGTCCTCGGACTCGCGCAGCAGCTCCTCCGTCCGGGCGAAGACCGCGTCCTTCACCAGCAGCTTCCGGGCCTGGTCCTCCTCGCTGTCGGAATTGGCCAGCACGTGGAGCCGCACGGTCTTCTCCGCGATGTCCTCCTGCGCGGCGAGAGATGTATGAAGATAAAAGGCGGAAAGCGTCAATGTACAAAGCAGGGCCAGCATCGCCGCCAGCTCCCAACGTTTCAAGCGAAACATAAAAAAACCGTCCTTTCTGCGTATATACCGCAGTCTGGACGGTTTTTCCCCGTTTTAAACCATATCTATAAAACTTCCCCGGCCCGGGCCACCGGCTCCGCCAAAAAGCACTGGGCGTACTCCCCCCGCAGGGCGGCGAAGGCCTCCTCCGCGGCGGCCCGCCTGGAAAACAGGCCGTACACCGTGGGGCCGGAGCCGCTCATGGCGGCGTTCATGGCCCCCAGCTCCAACAGGCGGTGCTTGATGGTGAAGACCTCCCCGTATTTCCGGGGCAATACCTCCTCAAAGACGTTGAACATCCGCCTGGCCACGCCCTCCAGGTCTCCCGCGGCAAGGGCCGCCTGCATCCCTTTCGTGTCGGGATGGTAGGCCAGCGCCTCCACCCGCACGCGGGAGAACAGCTCCGGCGTGGAAATGGGGAAATCCGGCTTGCAGACCACGAACCAGCAGTGGGGCAGCGGCGGCAGGTCCGTCAAGACCTCCCCCCGTCCCTCCGCCAGGGCCGTGGTGCCCCGCAGGCAATAGGGCACGTCACTGCCCACCGTGGCGGCGGTGCGTTCCAGCTCCGTCTCCGGCAGATGCGGCGCCAGCAGGGCGCGCAGCCCCCGCAGCACGGCGGCGGCGTCGCTGCTCCCCCCCGCCATGCCGGCGGAGGTGGGGATGCGCTTATGGAGCCGGATGCGCAGGCCCGGCGCGGATATCCCTGTATCCCGGAAAAAGGCCAGCGCCGCCTTCACCGCCAGGTTCCGCCCGTCGCAGGGAAGGTAGCCCAGGTCGCTCTCGCAGCGGACGCCCGGGGCCTCCTCCAGCGTCAGCGTCACGCTGTCGGCAAGGGAGATGCTCTGCATCACCATGGCAAGGTCGTGATATCCGTCGGGTCGCCTGCGCAGGATATCCAGCGTCAGGTTCAGCTTGGCGCAGGCGCTGAGCGTCAGCTCCCTCATGTGTCCTCTTCTTCCTCCTCCGACTCCGCGGCGGTGAAGGAGATCACCGGCTCGCCGGCCTTTTGCGCGCTCTCCCCCGCCTGTTCCTCCGTCTTTTCCTCCGTCTGGGCGGCAGCGGGGATCTGCCCGTTATAGCCCTTGATGGCGGTGTTCAGATCCAGCAGGAACATAACGGCGAAAAGCAGCTTGGCATAGGAGGCGATGACCGCCACGGTGCTGTAGACGCTGATATGCGTCACCAGCATGGCCACCGCCAGCAGCATCCAATCCCGGCGCAGCTTGTGGCCCTTCATCAGATACTGCTTTTCCTTTTCGATCTCGGAGATGCCCTTGACCTGCAGATAGAGGACAAAAATCAGCGCCAGGTCCAGCGCCACCAGCACCACGGCCTTCACCACCGCGATCTTGCTCAGGAGGCCGAAGCCGCCCAGAACAGCGGCCGCCAGAGAGGCCGCCACCAGGATCTGGCAGGGCAGGACGGTCTTGCGGATGGATTCGCTCTCCTCCGACAGGACCTTGGCGCCCTTGACCAGGAACAGGTAGCCCACAAAGTCCAGCAGGATATCGAAGGTGAATCCCGCGATGGTCAGATCATAGCGCAGCAAAAGCAGGAAATACCCGAAAAACAACTCGCTCATAACGCCTCTCCCATCCGCCGCGGCAGGCGCGGCCTTTGAATCTCATGCTGTGATTATACCGCATCTTACGGCGGATTACCAGAGCAAAACTGCCCGCCTGGGTCCGAAACGGCAAAAATAAGGGCACGGCGCGGCAAAAAAGCAGGGCGCGGATCTTCCGCGCCCTGCCCAGCTATCCATATGTAACGCCGCTTACCGGATCTTGCGGGCCTCCACGTAGTAGCGCTTATCCTGGGCGTGGCCCATGGAGAAGGTCTTGCGGGGCAGCACGCCGTCCGCCATCACGGTCTTGAACAGCTGCTCCTTGCCCATGGCGGGAAGCAGGAAGCCGATGTTGCCCTTCTTGCTGCCCAGCTCCTTCGTGACGTCGTCGCCGTGGATGTAGTCCACTTCGCCGCCCACGGTCTTGAGATAGTCGTCGATGAAGGCCTGCAGGGTGCCCACCGCCAGCTGCACCTTGGGATCGGGAACGGTGATGAAGCCGCTCTTGCCCTCGTAGCAGTACTCGATGGTGTGGCCCTCGCCCTTGCCCTCGTGGGCGCTGGGATAGAACTTCTTGAACGCCTCCATCACCTGCTCGGGATCGACGCCGAAGACCACGCGGTGGATGGGCTCGAACTGCAGCGCGTCGTCGTGGTTGTTCACCACCTCCACCAGCGCGTAGCGGGCGGGCAGCTTCTTCCACTCCTCCTCGGTCTTGCCCTTCTTCTGCTCCTCATAGCAGGCCTTGGCGGTGGCGAGGGAATGGTTGCCGTCGCCCACGGCGAAGAGCAGCGGCGCCACGCCGGAGACGTTGTACTTGGCCTTCATGGCCTCGTCGGAGCAGAGGCCTTCCAGCGCGTCCGCCACGGCGTCCAGCTGGGCGTCGGACAGCTTGTAGCCGGAGATGTGGCCGCCGTCCTGCATCAGGTCGAAGTCATAGACCTTCTCCATGCTGCCGGCCGCGGCGGTGAGCGGCTCGATGACGGTCTTTTCGGGGTTATCGATGAGCAGCATCACGTGAGGCAGCTCGATGGGCGCGTTGCGGCGCACCTTGGCGCGGGGCGGGATACGCTCCAGCACGGTGCCCTCGGTGGCGCGGATCAGGGCGCCGGAGCCGGGGGTGAAGTCATACTGGTCCAGGTCCACCATGCCGATGAGGCCGTGGCGGATGCGGCCGTCAGACTGGCTGCGCTCGATGTAGATCATGGAATCCTGCAGGGTCTTGAACACGCCCTCCTGCAGGTACTTGTCCATGGAGGCGTTGATGGCGTCGATGTACTCGTCCACGTTGGGGGCCTTCAGGTTGGCCTCCGGCAGGATGAGACGCAGCGTGGAGGGCGCATCGCCCACATGCTTCTCCACCGCTTCCCAATACTCGGGCTCCGAGGTGAACTGGTCGCAGGCCACCACGGCCCACTTGTTCATGTCGCAGTCCGCCGGCAGCAGGATGTCAGCGGGATAAAAACCCAGTTTTTCAAACTTGCTGTTCATATTCTTCCTCCTTGATCGGCAGGCTTTTCCCAAAAAAGCCCGTCCCTTTTCAAAAACATCGAAAGACAAGCTTTCAATCGATACATACAGTATATACCAAATCTCCGCCGCTTGACAACGGATATTTTGAAAGTTTCGCCGTTTTCATGAGACATTTTTTCAAACCGCTCTAAAGCGGGCGTATCAGCCGCGGCGGGATCTCAAAAAATTTTCGTCTTCCGAATAAAGCCCACGGCGCCGGGGTATGATAGCTCTGAAACCCCGTTCACGGGTCTCAACTGGAGGTAATTTGTATGATCATCGACCGGATCGCACTGATCCTCGCCATCATCGGCGCGCTGAACTGGGGCAGCATCGGCCTGTTTGGCTTCGACTGCGTCGCATTCCTGTTCGGCGGCCAGCTGGCAGTCTGGAGCCGCATCGTCTATGTGATCGTGGCCCTGGCCGGCGTCTGGTGCATCTCGCTTCTGTTCCGCGAGACCGAAAGCGGCAGCGGCAGAACCGAGCACGCATGACAGCTTCTTCTTCATTTTTCCTTCCTAAATAGGGAGAGGGCCGGGTAAGCTTACCCGGCCCTCTCCCTGTTTTTTGCTCTCTTTAGTGAGTTCCGCGGCAGCGGAACAAAAAGCCACCCGCTTT
>JBJDYT010000058.1:0-17621 GCA_051867635.1 Oscillospiraceae bacterium | reverse complement strand
CGGTGATGGTGTAGGGGCCGTTGCAGACATAGGTGGAGGGATCGGTGGCCCAGGCCTCGTTGGAGACCACGTCCTCACGCACGGGGAAGTAGGCGGGGAAGGCCAGCAGCTCGTTCCAGTAGGAGACGGCGTTGGCCAGGGTGACCTCCAGGGTCTTGTCGTCCAGGGCGTGGACGTTCAGCTCGGCGTCCGCGGCAGGCTCGTCGGCCCACACGTCGTCGTAGCCGTCCACGACCTCGAACATGTAGCCGTAGTCGGCGGCCAGCTCCACGGAGGCGGCGCGCTTCCAGGCGAACTCGAAGTCGCCGGCGGTGACGGCCTCGCCGTCAGACCAGACAAGACCGTCGCGCAGGGTGTAGGTGTAGGTGACGGTGCCGTCCTCGTTGACGACGCCCTCGGGCAGCTCCGTAGCGCAGTCGGCCACGATGACCAGGTTGCCGTCAGCGTCCTGGGCCCACTTGGCCAGGCCGGAGAACAGGTGCGCGGTCAGGGTGGCGCCGTCGACGGCGGAGTTCAGCGCGGGGTCGATGGTGTCGGGCTCGGAGGCCAGGCACACAGCGATGGAGGTGGCGCCGCCTTCGTCAGAGGGCGTCTCTTCACCGCCGCCGCCGCAGGCGACGAGGGAGAGCACCATGGCGAAAGCCAGCAAGAGAGTGACAAATTTCTTCATTTCGTTCCAATTTCCTTTCTAAAATTTATATTCAACAAGCGCGGAAGAGTGGATCTCCTCACACGCGCATTGACGCAGCGGGGGTCTTCAGTTGAGCTCGCCCACCCGGTGGCAGGCCACGAAGTGGCCGGGGGACACCTCGTTGAAGGGAGGCATCTCCGCCGCGCACTGCTCGCAGGCGTAGGGGCAGCGGGTGCGGAAAGGGCAGCCGGAGGGGGCGTTCAGGGGACTGGGGATGTCGCCGGTGAGCATGATGCGCTTGTTGGCCCGGGCCACCTTGGGGTCGGGCACCGGCACCGCGGAGAGCAGGGACTTGGAGTAGGGGTGCAGCGGGTGGTCATAGATCTCCGCCGCGTCCGCCAGCTCCACCATCTTGCCCAGGTACATGACGGCGATGCGGTCGCTGATGTGGCGCACCACCAGCAGGTCGTGGGCGATGAAGAGATAGGTCAGGCCCAGCTTTTCCTGCAGCTCGTCGAACATGTTGATGACCTGGGCCTGGATGGACACGTCCAGCGCGGACACCGGCTCGTCGCAGACGATGAAGTCCGGGTTCACCGCCAGGGCGCGGGCGATACCGATGCGCTGCCGCTGGCCGCCGGAAAATTCGTGGGCGTAGCGGGAGGCGTGCTCGCTGTTCAGACCCACATGGTCCATCAGCTCCAGGATGCGGTCCCGCCGCTCCTGCTTGGTGCTGTACAGCTTGTGCACGTCCAGCGGCTCGCCGATGATGTCGGCCACCGTCATACGGGGGTTGAGGGAGGAGTAGGGGTCCTGGAAGACCATGGTGGCCTTTTTCCGGAATTCGCTGATATCCTCCTTTGTCTTGATCTGCTTGCCGTCGTACCAGATCTCGCCGGCGGTGGGCTTATACAGGTGGAGGATAGTGCGGCCCACGGTGGTCTTGCCGCAGCCCGATTCACCCACCAGGCCCAGGGTCTCGCCCCTGTTGATGGAGAAAGACACCCCGTCCACCGCCTTCAGCGGCTTGGAACGGAACAGGCCCATGCTGATATTGAAATACTCCTTCAGGTCCTTGACCTCGATCAGGGGGCGGCTGCTGCATTCACTCATTGGGCGTCATCTCCTTTCCCGGCGGTGTCCAGCACGATGGAACCGTCCTCCACGCCGCGCTTGACGTTCATCCAGCAGGAGACCTGATGCTCCTCGTTCACCTGCATCCGCTCGCAGCGCTCCCGCAGGCAGATCTTCATGGCCGCGTCGCAGCGGGGAGCGAAGGGACAGCCCTTGGGCATGTTCAGCAGGTCGATGGGGGTGCCGGAGATGGGCTTGAGCCGGGTGCCGGCGGTGGCGGCGGAGGGGATGGAGCGCATCAGGCCTTTGGTGTACTCGTGGCGGGGATTGTAGAAGATCTCGTCGGCGGTGCCCTGCTCGCAGATGGAGCCGGCGTACATGACGATGACCTCGTCGCACATCTGGGCCACCACGCCCAGGTCGTGGGTGATCATGATGATGGCCATGCCCAGCTCCTCCTGGAGGGACTTCATCAGCTCCAGGATCTGCGCCTGGATGGTCACGTCCAGGGCGGTGGTGGGCTCGTCGGCGATGAGGATGTCGGGCTCGCAGGCCAGGGCCATGGCGATCATGATGCGCTGGCGCATGCCGCCGGAAAACTCAAAGGGGTACTGCTTCATGCGCTTTTCCGGCTCGTTGATGTTGACCAGCCGCAGCATCTCCACCGCCCGCTCCTTTGCCTGCTGCTTGTTGCGGCTGGTGTGCAGCACGATGGCTTCCACCAGCTGGTGGCCGATGGTGTAGGTGGGGTTCAGGGAGGTCATGGGGTCCTGGAAGATGATGGAGATCTTATTGCCCCGGACGGTCTTCATGACCTTTTCGCCGGAGCCCACCAGCTCCTGCCCGTCCAGCTTGATGGAGCCGGAGACGATCTTGCCGGTGGCGGCCAGGATCTGCATGATGGAATAAGCGGTCACGGATTTGCCGGAGCCGGACTCGCCCACGATGCCCAGGACCTTCCCGCGGTCCAGGTTGAAGGAGATGCCGTTGACGGCCTTCACCTCGCCGGCGTCGGTGAAAAAGGAGGTGTGCAGATCGTTTACTTCAAGCAAAGACATATATCATACGCTCCTCTCTCAGCTGTTGAGTTTGGGGTCGAAAGCGTCCCGCAGGCCGTCGCCGAACAGGTTCAGGGACAGCACGATGAGGGAGATGACCACCGCGGGGATGACCAGCCGGTAAGGGTAGGAGGTCAGGCCGTTGAGGGCGTCGGAGGCCAGGGAGCCCAGGGAGGGCATGGGGGCGTTGACGCCCAGGCCCAGGAAGGACAGATAGCTCTCGGTAAAAATGGCGTTGGGGATCTGCAGGGCGGTGGAGATGATGACCACGCTGATGCAGTTGGGGATCAGGTGCTTGGTGATGATCCACCGGCCCTTGGCGCCGGTGGCCCGGGCGGCCAGCACGTATTCCTGCTCGCGCAGCGAGAGGATCTGGCCGCGGATCAGGCGGGCCATGGACACCCAGTACAGCACGCCGAAGACGATGAAGAGGCTGATGATGTTGGAGCCGATCCTGGCCAGCGCCGTCCCTTCGATGAGGGGCGTCAGGGAGACCCGGAGGACCGAGGCCAGCAGGATGATCATGAGCATGTCGGGCAGGGAGTAGATCATGTCCACGATGCGCATGATGATCAGGTCCACCTTCCCGCCGCAGTAGCCGGCGATGGAGCCGACGGTCATGCCGATGATCAGCACGATGATGCTGGCGAAGAAGCCCACCGCCAGGGAGATGCGGGTGCCGTAGACCACGCGGATGAAGTAGTCACGGCCGGCGGCATCGGTGCCGAAGACGTGGGGGAAGACCTTCTCGCCCTGCTCGATGCGCTTCTGTTCCGTGGCGCCGTAGGTGAAGGGGGCCAGGTTGTTGTAGGAGGAGTCCACCGGCTTGCCCGGGCTGATGCCCAGCTGGGTGTCATAGGAATAGGGCCAGAAGGCGGGCAGGATGATGGAGGTCAGGGTGATGAGCACGATGATGATGAGGCTCACCGTGGCCACCTTGTTTTTCAGCAGCCGCTTGACGCCGTCCTTGAAGAAGGTGGAGGCGGGGCGCATCTGCACCATGTACGCCTTTTCCTCCTCGGTGGCGGGGATGAAGGCGTCCAGATCCACATGGAGACTGAAGGGATTCTTTTTCATATACCGTTCGCGCCTCCTTTTATTCCAGTGTGATACGGGGATCCACCACTTTGTAGAGGATGTCGCTGACCAGGTTCATGACAACGATGAGCGTGGCCAGGACGATGGTGGTGCCCATGATGAGGGGATAGTCGCGGCTGGTGATGCTGTTGACAAAGGCGCGGCCGATGCCGGAGACGGCGAAGATCTGCTCCACCACCAGCGAGCCGGTGACGATGTAGGCCAGCATGGGGCCGAAGTAGGTGATGACGGGGATCAGGGAGTTTTTCAGCGCGTGGCCGAAAATGATCCGCCAGCCCGACACGCCCTTGGCCCGGGCGGTGCGGATGTAGTCCTGGCCCAGCACGTCCAGCATGGACGAGCGGGTCAGGCGGGTGATGTAGGCCGTGGGATACAGGGCCAGGGTGATCACCGGCAGCACCAGGCCCGCGGTGGTGGAGCCGTTGCCCGGCAGGAGCCGCAGCTTGACCACGAAGATGACCAGCAGCAGCGAGCCCATGATGAACGAGGGCATGGAGACGAAGGCCGTGGTGATGACCATGATGACCTTGTCGATGAGCTTGTTGCGCCGCAGGGCAGCCACGGCGCCCAGCACCACGCCCGCGATGAGCGAGATGAAGGCGGCCAGAACGCCCAGCGTGGCGGAGGTCTTCAGCCCGTCGGAGATGACGTCCATGACGCTGCGGCCGCGCTGCTTGAGGGAGGGGCCGAAGTCCAGCTTGGTGACGACGTCCTTCAGATAGGTGAAGTACTGCTCCATCAGCGGCTTATCCAGGCCGTACTTGGCCTCCAGCGCCGCCTGGGCCGCCGGCGTGATGGCCTTTTCCGACAGGAAGGGGCCGCCGGGCACGGCACGCATGACAAAAAAGGTGACCGTGATGACGACCCAGACTGTCAGAATGGCCAGGGCGAGCCGCTTTAGTATGTAGAGTAGTGTTTTGGTGTTCACGCACATCCCGCCTTCGTCTTGTATTTGTTTGCCGGCGCGCGCTGCCTTTCGGGTCCCGAAAGGCAGATCAAGGGCCGGCCCTTGATCTGATAAGCTTTGTGTGACTGCGTTCAGGCGGCCTTCCGCACGAACAGGGTATGAGCAAATGGTATACTGTGGAGTTCATTATACTAAACAGTACGATGAATAGCAATTACAAATCCGGGCTTTTTTGCGGGAATTTTAACCAAAATTTTCGCAACTGCGAAAAATCTTTTCAAATTTCCGGCGAAAACGAGCCTGTTTTGCCCGCTTTTGTGCCCAAATGAAAACAGGCACCCCCACGACGTTCATGAGGATGCCTGTCTGTTTCGGCGTTTTTCGAAGGGCGCTTATCCCCGCAGCAGGTCCAGCTTGTCGCTGGGGGCGAAGGCCCGGAACATCTCCCGCAGCTTCTTGCTGTCGGCCTTCACGTCGTCCAGCTGGTGCTTGGGGATGAGGAAAGCGGTCTGCTTGTCGGGGTAAACGAAGAAGTCGGCGGCGGTCTCCCGGATCAGGTACATCTTGTCGTAGTACACCCGCACGTCGGTGGTGCCGTCGGTGATGTAGATGCCGCCGGGATTGATCAGCACGTCCACCTCATAGTCGTGGCTCAGCCCCGCCTGGTACTTCTGGCTGATGTTGAAGGCGATGGCCAGCTGCAGCAGGAAGTAGGGGATAATGAGGCCCAGCACCATGCCGATGGTGCAGGAAACAAGGAGCTGCGTGGTGGTGAGGCCGCCGAAGATGCGGTCCGCGATGAGGCGGGCCAGAGCGGTGATGACCACCATGCAGATCAGGATATACTTCCGGCCCTGACGGACGCCGGTGTATTGCTGGAACCGGACGGTCTCCTCCTGCCGGATGACGAAGCTGTGCCGGAACTCCAGTGATTCCATGGTTTCCATAGCGAACCCTCCCAAACGAATCATGCGCCCCTGCGGGGCGGGGCGCGCACAGCGGCCGCGGAAAGGCCGCCGGCGCGCCGTATGCCCAATAAAATTGTATCTTATTCTATAGCATATCAGGTAAATTGTCAAATCCACTTTGCGCGGCACTCCCCGCGGCCGCCTTGCGGCGGAGGGCGCCGGGTGGTAGAATGGAGAAAAAACGGAAGGAGGGAGGACCGTGGTCGTTTTGCTCGCGGGCGCGTCCCACACGGGGAAGACACTGCTGGCCCAGCGGCTGCTGGAAAAATACAAAATGCCCTACCTCTCCATCGACCACCTGAAAATGGGGCTCATCCGCAGCGGCAACACGGCGCTGACGCCGCAGGACGATGAGGAACTCACCGCCTATCTCTGGCCCATCGTAAGGGAGATGGTCAAGACCGCCATAGAAAACCGGCAGGACCTGACCGTGGAGGGCTGTTATATCCCCTTCGGCTGGAGGGCGGATTTTGAGGAGGCGTACCTGCCGCACATCCGGTATTGCTGCCTGGTCATGTCCCAGGACTACATCCGGACCCATTTTGAGGAGATCCGGCGGCACGCCTGCGACATCGAAGCGCGCCGGGACGGCGGAGACTGCGCCATGGAGGAGCTGCTGGCGGAAAACGCCGCCAACCTGGCGCTGTGCCAGGAGTACGGCTGCGGCTACATCCTCATTGACGGCGAATATCAGGTGGATATCACCCTTTGACGCGGCGCGCAAAACGCCCCGGCCACCAGGCCGGGGCGCTTTTTTTAATAACCGAGATCGCCTGCCGAATATGCGTCGTCGAAGCGGTCGCCGTCGATGGCGGGATCGCCGGTGTAGGGCTCGTCGCCCGATCCGCCGCCGGAGCCGCCGCCCGTTTCGCCGCCGGGCTCCTCCGTGCCGGGGTCGGAGGGCTGGGAGGGCTGCGTCTGGGCGGTGCCCACGAGAACGATCTTGTCCCGGGACTTATAGTCGCTGTAGGCCTCCGCCGTGGAGGAGAGCAGCGTGCCGTCGGCGGCGTAAACGTTGCGGTAGGTCTGGATCTTGCGGCCGGTGTAGGGGGTCTGCTTGACCTCCTGGGTCCCGGAGGGCAGCTCATCCGTCTCCACATACTGGGTCTCCCAGCCGGTGGTGCCCAGCTGCTTGCTGGTCATGACCACGTAGCTGTCGTCGGTCTTGGTGCCGTAGAGGTAGACGGTGATCTTGCCGTTCTGGGTGGTGGTCACCACCTTGATGGGGTAGTCCGTGTTGTTGCAGAACTTATAGTCGATGGTGCCCCAGCTCACCGTGGCGTCCAGGCCGTAGGGGATGTAGGAGGAGACATAGCGGTGGGCGGTGCGGGAGGTGATCTCCAGGTTCGCCAGCAGGCAGGCGTAGTACAGCGTGGAGGACACCTGGCAGATGCCGCCGCCGACGGTGTCCACGGTCTCGCCCGCCACATAGGCGGGAGCGGGCTTGTAGCCCCGCGCCTCCGTGCGCTTGCCCACCCGGCCGTTGAAGGAGAAGATATCGCCGCTGTTCAGCACCGCGCCGTTGCAGGCCCGGGCGGCGAGACAGACGTTGCTGATACGGTCGGCGGAGCCGGTGAGGACGGTGGAATAGCTGCCGAGCAGATCGCGGAACAGGACCTGCTCCAGCTCCTCGGCGTAGACCCGGGGGAACTCCACCGTGCCGGGGACGGCCACCTCCTGGCCGGGCTCGGCGGCGTCCAGCAGCGCCTCGGCCTCGGCGGCGTCAAAGTCCACGCCCACCGTGGCCTCCGCGATGGCGCCGGTGACAGGGTCGTAGGAGGCGTTCCTGCACTCGCCCAGCAGCTCCTCCGCCAGGCTCTGCACCGTGACGCTCTCGTCATAGGGCAGGGAGGTGTAGCGGCACTCCACGCTCTCCAGGCTGCCCTGCTCCAGCAGCACGGACATGTCCTCCAGCAGCGCCGCCTCATCCACCACGACGCCCTCCTGGGCCTTGGTGAAGTAGACGTGGGCGCCGTCCTCCTCGCTGAGGCGGCAGGCGAGAGCCTGCGGCTCCCGGTTCACCCGGCTGGCGATGGTGGACACCGCCTCGCGCACGGAGCTTTCGTTCAGGTTCAGCGCCGGCGTCACCTCCCGGCCCAGCAGCAGGGAGCGGGCGTATTCATAGCCGCTCAGCAGCGCGCTGCTCCCCCGGCCGGCGGCGTAGGCCAGCTCAGCGCATTGCTCGGCGCTGGGGGAAAAGCCCAGGTCCGTCAGCGAGGCGAAGAGGATCTCCTCGCCGTCCAGGCGGACGGAAATGCCGTTTTGGGAATAGGCTTCGGGCAGCAGGGGGGCGAGGAACTCCTCCGCCTCCTGTTGGGTCATGCCGCTGACGTC
The DNA here is from genome assembly GCA_051867635.1 of Oscillospiraceae bacterium. Taxonomy (GTDB): domain Bacteria; phylum Bacillota; class Clostridia; order Oscillospirales; family Oscillospiraceae; genus RGIG5472. Next base: position 9,551 of record JBJDYT010000058.1, on the reverse strand, counting down.
GTTCCCCAGCAGGGTGGTGCGGGGAAATATGGTCTCCGAGGTGGTGGCGACGGCGCAAAGGGCGCCATAGCCCGCCGCCAGCAGGACCAGCAGGCAAAGCAGGATGAGCGCGGCGGTCTTGCCCCGCTTCCGGCTGGCGGAAGCGTCGGGTTTTTGCAGCCGCGCGCCGCCTTTTACAGCTTCTGTCATCATTCGGGTCCTCCGATGCTTACCGGCGCGGCGTATGGTGCGCCGGGAAATGATCACGCGATCTCGCGGAAAAACAGGTGATCGCCGCTTGGCGGCGCTGCGGCCGCAGCGGCGGTTCCGCCCCGAGGGCGACAGCCGCTGCGCCATAAAAAATGAATGGTATAATAGCCATGTCGTGGCTATTATACCATTGGCTATCTGAGAAATCACTACAAAACGGTAACCATAGGAAAGAATTTGGAAACACTTTTCTCCCAGCCTCAGGAGGAGAGCCGTCCCTGCCCCTTGGGGATGCGGATGGTCAGCAGGATCTCCGCGTCCGTGTCCTCCCGGGTGCAGTCCGCCCCCACCCCTGCCTGCCGGATGAGCCGCAGGCCCCGGTCCACGCTGTTGAGAAAGAGCCGCACGTCCTTGATGATATAGGTGGGCCGGCGGCGGGGCTCCGCGGTCTGTGCCCGGTGGAGGAGGGACTCTATGTACTGCTCGCTTTCCGCTACGTTCAGATGCTTCTCCGCTATGTGCCGCACGGCGGCGAGGCGCAGCTCCTCGTCCTCCAGCCGCAGCAGCGCCCGGGCGTGGCGCTCCGTCAGCTCCGCCTCCCGCAGGACGCGGACGCAGGCGGGGGAGAGCCGCAGCAGCCGCAGCTTGTTGGCGACGGCGGACTGGGAGCGGCCCAGCTTCCGGGCCACCTCCTCCTGGGAGAGCTGGTAGCGCTCGATGAGCTGGGCGATGGCCTCCGCCTCCTCTAAATAGTGCAGGTCCTCCCGCTGCAGGTTTTCTACCAGCGCCAGCAGGGAGGAGCCCTCCTCTCCCGTCTCCAGCAGCAGGCAGGGGACCTCCGCGAGGCCAGCCAGCTTCGCGGCCCGGAGCCGCCGCTCGCCCGCCACCAGCTCGTAGCCGCCATTGACCCGCCGGACGGTCAGGGGCTGGAGGACGCCGTGCTGGCGGATGCTTTCCGCCAGCGCCTGCAGGGAGGATTCGTCAAAGCTGCGCCGGGGCTGCCGCGGGTTGGGGCGGATGCTCTCCGGCGGCAGGCGGAGCAGGGGAGAGGGCTTGGGTCTCAGCGTCCAGGACATATGCGTTCGCCTCCTTTACCCCCATTGTACGGTGCTTCGGCGCGGAAAAAGCGCGAAGGCCGTCGCGGGGCATAAAAAGTGGCAAAAGCGCGGGGAAACGGGAGGGAAAAAGGCCCTGCGGGCTGTGCCCGCGGGGCCTTTCGGTATTTTCTGTTTTACGCTTCCCACTCAGGTCTGTGGGCCTCCCACCAGGCGGGGAAGTCGGGGTCCTTCGGGGAGAGGGTGGGCTTGACCTCGGGTTCGGTCATGGCGCGATTGCTCTGTTTTACAAAAGGAGCAATACCGTCAGCAGCTTCCGCTAAGTGATACAGTTCTCCAATCACTGCATTATTTGTTGCCCATTGTTTTCCGTCGTATCTGAAAATGGATTCCTTCGCGGTAATGATACGACTGCCCCTGTGGACAGAATCCAGTTGTCCCAGCAAATACAGGATGTTCTTTTTGTTTTGTTCTATTTTTGATTTACAAAAAGCCATAGGGTCAGAATCTTTATCATACCCCATGATTTTTTTGAAAAGAATACTCAACTGCACATCGGAGTTGGGCGTGTCCTCCGTCGCCAGGCACCGGTTGAAGATGGCCTGGACATTGCCCTCGTTCAGTTCCAGCGGAGTAAAGGATTTCAGTATTTCTTCCTTTGCTGCCCTTGCCTTATTCAGATTAAAGCCCACAACGCAAGCCCCCTCCGTGAAGTTTTTACAAAAACAGCCTACCATATTTTCCCGCCGCCTGCAACGCGGAAAAAGCTGCGTCCGCCGCTTTCTCCCGCCCTCAGGCGTTTCGCAGGGGCAGGCTGGCGGTGAAGGTGAGCCGCCCGGCGGCGCTCTCCGCCTTCAGATCGCCCCCGTGCTGCCGGGCGATGGCCCGGGCGATGGGCAGCCCCAGGCCGAAGCCGCTCTGCTCTCCCCGGGAGGCGTCGGAGCGGTAGAAGCGCTCAAAGAGGTGGGAGAGCTGCTCCTTCGTCAGGGGCGGCGCGGCGTTGGAGACGGAGAGCAGGGCCCTGCGCCCCTCCTGCCGGAGGGTCACGTCGATGCCTTGCCCCGCCTCGCCGTAGCGGATGGCGTTGTCCAGCAGCACGGCAAGAAGCCGGTGCAGCTGCTCGGCGTTGCCCGAGAGGGTGATGTTCTCCTGGATGCTCTCCCGCAGGGGCTTCCCCGCCTCGAAGGCCAGCGGCTCGAAGCGCAGCACCTCCTCCGTGGCCAGCTCGCTGAGCGAGAGCGGGGCGAAGGGGGCCGCGTGGGGGGCCTCGCTGCGCTCCAGCGTCAGCATCTCCTCCACCAGGGACTTCATCCGCCGGGACTCCGCCTCGATGTTGCCGAGCCAGCGCCGGCTCTCCCCCTCCGGCAGCTCCTCCTGCAGCAGCGCGGTGTTGGAGAGGATGACGGTCAGGGGGGTTTTCAGCTCGTGGGAGGCGTCGGAGAGGAACTGCCGCTGCCGCTCCATGGACGCCTCCACCGGGCGGACCGCCCGGGCGGCCAGCAGCAGGCTCACGAAAAACAACGCCAGCAGGGCCGGCAGCATGAAGCGCAGCATGCTCAGCGACAGGCTCCGCAGGGTGGCGGTCTCAAAGGAGGTGTCCACGAAGGCGATCTTCTCCCAGAAGGGGGAGGAGGAGCGGAGGTAGCGCAGGTGATAACGCTCCAGCACGCCGGAGGTCTGCTGCTGGGCCAGGCACTCCTCCAGGATGGACTGGAGCTGCTGCTGGCTTTCAAAGGCGTAGTAGCTGCCGCCGGCGAGATAGGCCGAGCCGTCGGAGAACAGCCGCACGGTGAAATAGGGGATCTGCACCTCGCCGCTGCTGCTGAACAGGGAGGGGGCGCTGTCCGTGGCGATGACCCGCTCCAGCACCGCCATGCTGCTCTCCCGCAGGCTCTGGCGGCTGGTCAGGAACACCGCCAGGAACACGGTCAGCAGCACCGCCGTCACCGACAGCATGTTGATAAGGACGAATTTCCACTTGAGCCGCTTGATCATGTCTCCTCCTCCAGGGCATAGCCCACCAGCCGCAGGGTGCGGATCTTCGCCGGGGCGTGGAGGAAGCTGAGCTTCCGCCGCAGAAAGGAGATGTAGACCTCCACGTTGTTGTCCTCCGCGTCCGACTCATAGCCCCAGACCTTCAGCAGGATCTGCTCCTTCGGCACCACCTGGCCCCGGGAGGCCATCAGCAGCTCCATGATGTCGAACTCCTTGCGGGAGAGGCGGGCGGAGCGCTCCCCCACGGAGAGGGAGAAGGCGGCGCGGTCCAGCGTCATCCCGGCGAAGGAGAGGTTTTCCTCCGTCCGGATGGTCCCCTGGCGGCGGGTCAGGGCCCGCACGCAGGCCAAAAGCTCCCGGGGCTCAAAGGGCTTGGTCAGGTAGTAATCCGCCCCGCAGTCCAGGCCGTAGACCTTGTCTGAGAGCTCGCTTTTCGCCGTCAGCAGCAGCACGGGCAGCGAGGAGCCGCCGCCGCGCAGCTCGCGCAGCACCGCGAAGCCGTCCTTCTTCGGCAGCATCACGTCCAGGATCATCATGTCGTAGATGCCGCTCCGGGCGCTGTCCAGGCCGCTTTCCCCGTCGAAGCACAGGTCCGCGGTATAGCCCTGCCGCGTCAGCAGAGCGCCCAGCGTCTCCGCCAGGCGTTTTTCGTCCTCCACCACCAGGATGCGCATAAAAGCCTCCTTCCCAGGCAAACACGGTTCGTTGCGCAGGAGAGCGGCCTGCCAAAGAAGCCGCGCTCCTCCGATAGTTTTTAAGGGAGCCGTCTCCGGCTCCCTTGTTTTGCATGGCTCAGTCCGCCTGGGGCGCCGCGGCCAGCAGGGGCGCCGCGGCCTCCTGCGGGATGGCGTACACGGCGGCGGAGACGCTCCAGGAGGCGAAATAGCTCTCCTCGTCCCGCCGGTTCCCCACCGAGAGGGTCAGGGAGCAGGCGCGGTCGTTGGCGTCGTTATACTCCACCGACAGGGTCACGGCGGGGGCCTTCAGCCCGCAGATCTTCAAGGACTCCGGCGCGGGGTCCCACACCACGCAGGAGGTAAAGGTCATGGAGGACAACGCCTCCAGCACCGCCTGGAATTGGGCGTCCCCCGTCACGTCGGCGCCGTCGTGGTACCAGCGCAGCGAAGCGCCCTGCTTCCGGGTCTGATAGACGGCGGAGCCGCCGCTGCCCTCGATGGTCAGGGCGGTGACGTTCTCCGCGGTCAGGGCGGGGAACTCCTCCGGCAGGCACAGGTCGTACAGCCCCCGGCGGACCTTGTCCACCAGATAGGAACCGGCGACGTACACGGCGGTGTCGTCGTCCTCATACTTCATGTAGTAATCCCCGTCGTCCCTGGCGGAGCCGAAGCAGAGGGAGGTGGTCTCCCCGGCGGCGGTGGTGAACGCCGCCGTGTAGGAGGGAAAGTCCAGGCCGTAGGCCTCCAGGTCCACGCTCTCGCCGCTGTCCACCGTCACCGTGGGGGAGAAGCGGGAGAGGAGCGAGGCCAGCTCCTCCACCTGGCTGCTGTCCAGGGGATAGTCCTCGTCGATCCAGCGCCATTGGCCGCTTTCATCCCGGTGGAACTCCAGCGTCTCCTGACCGTTGTTGCAGGTGATGGACGTGACGGCGGAGAGGTCCTCCCCGGCGGAGCCGTCCGCCCCCTCCGCGCCGGCGGAGGCGCGGGAGGTCTTCCAGGAACGGACGATGAAAAAGAGGACCACGCCGGCCAGCAGCACCGGCACCAGGACCTCAAGCACACGTTTGACGTATCTCATTGGGAAACTCCTTTGGCCGCGAAAGTGGAACAGGGACAGGCCCCTGCGGGGCCTATGGGGAAATAGTAACAGAAGTTACAAAGAGAGTCAAGCCGGAGGGCCGTAAAATCCCTCTCGCAAAGTGCGGAGAGTTATGCTATACTGAGTCGGACAGAGCCGCGGCCGCGGCGGACGGAAGGAGGCGGGAGCGGTATGGCGGGCAAGATCGAGAAAAATTTCCGGCGTACGGAGAAGAAGTACCTGCTCTCCCCCGCGGAGTATGAGGCGGTGCGGCGGGAGCTGGCGCCCTATATGCAGGAGGACCAGTACGGCCTGAGCTGTATTTTGAGCTTATATTACGACACGGAGGATTACGCCCTGATCCGCCGCTCGCTGGAAAAGCCGGTCTATAAGGAAAAGCTGCGGCTGCGGAGCTACGGCGTGCCGAAGGACGGCGACGCGGTGTTTCTGGAGATCAAAAAGAAGTCCCAGGGCGTGGTGTACAAGCGCCGTGTGACCCTGCCCGCCGCCCAGGCGGCGGCCTATCTCGCCGGCGGCCCCAAGCCCGAGGGCAAGGGCCAAATTATGGAGGAGATCGACTGGATGGTGCGGCGCTACCGGCCCCGGCCCGCGGCGGTGATCGCCACGGACCGCCTGGCCCTGTTCGGGCGGGAGGACCCCGCCCTCCGCGTCACCTTCGATTTCAACCCCCGGGGCCGGACGGAGGAATTGGACCTCCAGCTGGGAGACGCGGGGGAGCCGCTGCTGGAGGAGGGGACGGTGCTGATGGAGCTGAAGGTCAGCGCCGCGGCCCCGCTGTGGCTCACGGAGATCCTGAGCCGGCGGAAGCTGTACCCCCGGTCTTTTTCCAAATACGGGACCTGTTACAGCCGGACGCTGCTGCCCCGGCTGATGAGCGAGGAGGAGTGCTATGTTTAATTCTGTGCTGACCGAGACCATGGACCTGACCACCTTCTGCCTCTGCGTGGGGTCGGCGGTCTGCCTGGGACTGCTGAACGCGGGGACCTTCATGTACCGCAACCGCTATTCCGCGGGCTTCGTCACGACGCTGACGCTGCTCTGCCCCATGGTGGCGGTGGTCATCATGCTGGTGAACGGCAACATCGGCGCGGGCGTGGCGGTAGCCGGCACCTTCAGCCTGATCCGCTTCCGCTCCGCCCCCGGCACCGCCCGGGAGATCGGGAGCCTGTTCCTCTCCGTCGCCATCGGCATCGCCTGCGGCATGGGCTATATCGGCGTGGCGGCGTTGTCCTTCGTGATGCTGGCGGCGGTGTCCCTGCTGCTGGTGACCGTCCGCTTCGGCGAGAGCGGCGGCGCGGAGAAGGAGCTGCGCATCACCATCCCGGAGGACCTGGAGTATGACGAGATGTTCGACGACCTCTTTGAACAATACGCCAGCTTCCACCGGCTGGACCGGGTCAAGACCGTGAACATGGGGACCATGTACGAGCTGCGCTACACCGTGGTGCTGCGGGACGCGAAAAAGAGCAAGGAGCTCATCGACGCCATCCGCTGCCGCAACGGCAATCTCCCCGTCTCCTGCGGGGTCCAGCGCCTGGAGGAAGCGAAGCTGTAAAGAATCATATTTATAAAGAGAGGGCGGGACTGCACAGCAGTCCCGCCCTTTTTATGCTTACTCGCAGAGGAAAGAGAACCAGCCTTCGCTGCTCCGCTCCTCCGCCACCCGCCAGCCCGCGTCCAGCAGGCGCTGCTTCACCTCCGCCGCCCGGTCATCGATGATGCCGGAGCAGAGGAATTTGCCGCCCGCCTTGAGATAGGGCCGCACATGGGGGGCGAGGCCGATGATGACGTCGGAGACGATGTTCGCCACCACCAGGTCGTAGCCGCCGCCGATGGCCTGCTTCAGCCCCTCGTCCGACAGCACGTCTCCCGTGCGCACGGTGTAGCGGTCCCGGCCCACGCCGTTGAGGGCGGCGTTCTCATAGGCCACCGTCTCGCACTTTTCGTCGATGTCACAGGCAAAGGCCCGCGCCGCCCCCAGGCGCAGCGCGGCGATGGAGAGGATGCCGCTGCCGCAGCCGAGATCCAGCACCGTCTCGCCGCCGTGGATGTGTTTCTCCAGTGCCGTCAGGCAGAGCCGCGTGGTGGCATGGCTGCCGGTGCCGAACGTGAGTCCCGGATTCAGGATCAGCGTCACCCGGCCGCCCGCCTCCGCCGTCTCCCACTCCGGGATGACCAGCAGACGCTCGCCAATCTCCATGGGCTTATAGTACTGCTTCCAGTTGTTCTCCCAGTCGCTGTCCTTCACGCCCTCCAAGGAGAGCTCCAGCGCACCGAGGCCGCTCTGTTCCCTTTGCAGGGCGCTGAGGGCGATGCGCACCGCCGTCACGGTCTCCCTCGCGGCGGCGTCGTCCGCGAGATAGAAGGTGACGCGGCTCACGCCCGCCATCTTTTTCTGCAGCTCCTCGTCCACGTAGTCCCAGTACTGGTGGTTGTGCTCCAGAAATTCCTGAAAGTCCGTCTCATCGTCGATGACCACGCTGTCGATGCCGAGGGAAGAGAGCATGGCGGTGGCGGGCTCCAGGCCCTGGTGATTGGTGTCGATGTGCAGTGCCAGCCAGTTCATAAAAAACCTCCCCGCGCCGCAAGGCGCGCCGTTTCAAATATGGAATGGGCCGGAGCCCTTATTTTCCCACGCAGAAGCGGGAGAAAATGGCCTGCACCAGGTCCTCCCGCAGGGTCTTGCCCGTCAGCTCGCCGAGGGCGCTGAGGGCCTCCTCCGTGTCCGTCAGAATGGCGTCCGCCGTGAGGCCCGCGTCATAGGCGCTCCGCGCCCGGCGCAGGGCCGCCAGCGCCCGCTCCACCGCGTCCGCCTGCCGGGGATTGGTGAGGAGCGTCCCGCCCGCCTCCGGCTGGGTGGGATACAATTCGCGCACCGCGTCCTCCAGCGTGCCCAGCCCCTCCCCGGTGACGGAGGAGAGGGCCACGTTTGCGGCGGGGGCAGACCCTCCGCCCACCACGCCGATGGAGCGGGCTTTCGTGTCCCAGAGATCGCATTTGGAGAAAACCGCGATCCAGTGCGGACTTTTCGCAGCCAGACGCAAAACCTCCCGATCTTCCGGCGTCAGGGGAACGGAGCCGTCCACCACCGCCAGCACCAGGTCGGCGCTCTCCGCCGCCGCCCGGGCGCGCTCCACGCCCAGCCGCTCCACCGGATCCTCCGTGTCCCGGATGCCGGCGGTGTCGATGAGCCGCAGCAGCACGCCGCCCACCTCCGCTTTCTCCTCCACGGTGTCCCGGGTGGTGCCGGCCACCTCCGTGACGATGGCCCGGTCGTAGCCCACGAGGGCGTTGAGCAGGGAGGATTTGCCCGCGTTGGGCCGGCCCAGCAGCACGGTGGAAACGCCCTGCTTCAGCACCCGGCCCCGGGGAAAGCTCCCGAGCAGGGTGGAAAGCTCCTCCTCCGCGAAGGAAAGAGCGGCGTCGATCTCCTCCCGGCGCAGGTCCTCGATGTCCTCGTCCGGGTAGTCCACCACGGCGTAAAAGCGGGCGGCCACGTCCATGAGCCGCTGATACACCGCCTCGATGCGCCGGCGGAGGGAACCCCCCAGCTGCGCCGCGGCGTTTTTCACGGCGGCGGCGGTCTCGGCGGAGAGCAGGTCCGCCGCGGCTTCCGCCTCGGTCAGATCCATGCGGCCGTTTAAAAAGGCCCGGCGGGTGAATTCACCCGCCTCCGCCTGCCGCGCCCCCGCGGCGAACAGCGCCTCCAGCCCAAGCCGCAGCACCAGCGGCGAGCCATGGCAGTACAGCTCCGCACTGTCCTCGCCGGTATAGCTGCGGGGTGTGGGAAAGCGCACCGCGACACAGCGGTCCACCGTCTCGCCGGCGGCGCTGCGCAGCTCGCCGTAGACCATGGAGCGGTCCGCCTGCTCCGCCATGGGGCGGCCCAGGGGGCGAAAGACCCGGTCCAGCACTTCGAAGGCGCACTCGCCGCTGACGCGGATCACGCCGATGGCGGCGGCGCCGGGAGCGGTGGCGATGGCGGCGATGGTGTCCATGGCAGTCTCCTTTCTGAAAAACGCATTGCGGGCGGAGCGCTCCGCCCGGCGGGATGAAAAGAGGGCGGGCGCAGCGCCCGCCCTCTTGCAAGGTGCGATAAAAAGACTTGGGGGAGCTTACTTCTTCTCCTCCGCCTGGAGCGCCTTGATCTCCTTCAGCGCGTCCTTGCGGGAGAGGTTCCAGCGGCCCTTCTCGTCGATCTCCATGAACTTGACCCAGATCATGTCGCCCACGGAGACGGCGTCCTCCACCTTCTCCACCCGGTTTTCCGCCAGCTTTGAGATGTGGACCAGGCCGTCCTTGCCGGGGGCGATCTCCACGAAGGCGCCGAAGGTCATCAGGCGCACCACGCGGCCGTAGTACAGCTTGCCGATCTCGGGCACGAAGACGATGTCGTCGATGCACTTCTTGGCGGCGTCGCAGCTCTCGGGGTTGGGAGCGGCGATGAAGATGGAGCCGTCGTCGTTGATGTCGATCTTGGCGCCGGTGTCGGCCACGATCTTCTGGATGACCTTGCCGCCGGAGCCGATGACCTCG
>JBJDYT010000057.1:0-17701 GCA_051867635.1 Oscillospiraceae bacterium | reverse complement strand
TCATCTTCGGCATCGGCATCTTCTCCACCTTCTTTGTGACCTCCTCCACCCTCACCGCCTCCCAGGTGGTGGCCGGCGCTTTCCACTTTGACGGCATCTCCGTCGGCGGCTTCTGGATCGAGGGCGTCATCATCGTGGGCGTGCTGGTCTGTGTGCTGACCTTCTTCATCACCGGCGGCGGCACGAAGCGCATCGCCACCATCTTCAGCAAGCTGGTCCCCTTCATGAGCGCCCTGTACATCCTCATGGGCCTCGCCATGATCGTCGCCAATATCACCTCTGTTCCGGCCGCGCTGGCCTCCATCTTCACCAACGCCTTCACCGGCACCGCGGCCATCGGCGGCTTCGCGGGCTGCGCGGTCAGCCAGATGGTCCGCGTGGGCATGGCCCGCTCCGTCTACTCCAACGAGGCCGGCTGGGGCACTTCCCCCATGATCCACGCCTCCGCCAAGACCCGCCATCCGGTGGAGCAGGGCCTGTGGGGCTCCTTCGAGGTGTTCTTTGACACCTTCATCGTCTGCTCCATCACCGCGCTGTCCGTGATCCTGAGCGGCATGTGGACCGACGGCTCCAACGGCGGCACGCTGGCGCTGAACGCCTTCTCCAGCAGCTTCGGGACCGTGGGAAGCATCCTGCTCGCGGTCATCATGGTGATCTTCACCGTCACGACCTCCGGCGGCTGGTTTACCTACTATCTGGCCATTCTGGAGCACCTCTACAAGAAGGACGGCCCGGTCAAGACCATTGTCATGAAGATCTTCTACGCCATCCGCGTGCTCCCCGGCCTTCTGTGGACCATCTACCTGGTCAAGACCGATAACCAGGGCTTTATCTGGACGGTGGTGGATATCACCTCCGCCATCCCCACCTTTGTCAACGTGGCCGTGATCCTGCTCCTGTCCAACCAGTACTTCAAGCTGCTGAAGGACTACAAGGCCCGCTACCTCGGGATCGGCAAGGTGGAGAGCGACGCGCCGCTGTTCTATGAGGACGCGGTGGCGGCCCAAAAGGCCGACCGGTAAAGGCCCCTGCAAGCCGGCTTTTCGTGAAGTCCGCTGCACGGAAAGCCGGAAGCGGCGGCGCAAAGATCAGAAAAGGAGTATTGAAATGAGGACCATTTATCACAATGGTGCGGTCTATACGGGGACGCTTCCCCTGGCGGAGGCGTTCGTCGTGGAGGGTGAGGAATTTCTTTTCGCGGGAAGCAGCCAGGAGGCTTTGGCCTTTGCGCAGGCGGATTCCTGCCTGGTGGATCTGGAGGGCAGGTTCGTCTCCAGTGCCTTCAACGACAGCCACATGCACCTGCTGAGCTTCGGCAGCGCGCTGCATACCGCCCAGCTGGCCGCCCACACCACGAGCCTGGCGGAGCTGCTGGACTGCCTGCGGGACTTTGAAAGGGCCCATCCCCACACGGGCGGCACGTGGCTCACGGGCCGGGGCTGGAACCAGGACTATTTCACCGACGTGCGCCGGATGCCCAGCCGCTATGACCTGGACCAGGTCTCCACGGAGGTCCCGATCTGCGCCGTCCGCGCCTGCGGCCACTGCCTGGTGGTCAACAGCCGGGCGCTGGAGCTCCTGGGCGTGACGGCGGATACGCCCCAGCCGGAGGGTGGGCGGATCGGCATGGAGAACGGCGTTCCGGACGGGCGCTTTTTCGACAACGCCATGGACGCCGTGTACGAGGCCATCCCCGAGCCCGGCAAGGAGGAGCTGAAGGATATGATCCGCTCCGCCTGCCAGGCGCTGAACGCCTACGGCGTCACCAGCAGCCAGACCGACGATTACTGCCTGTACCGCAAGATCTCCTGGCGGGAGATCAACGCCGCCTATCAGGAGCTGGAGGCCGCCGGCGAGCTGACCGTGCGCGTGTATGAGCAGAGCAACTTCACCGACCTGCCCAGCCTAAAGGAGTTCGTGGAGTCCGGCTGCCACACCGGCGCGGGCTCGGAGCTGTTTAAGATCGGGCCGCTGAAAATGCTGGGCGACGGCGCCCTCGGCCCCCGCACCGCCTATCTCAGCCGCCCCTATGCGGACGACCCCTCCACCTGCGGCATTCCGGTCTTTACCCAGGAGACCCTGGACGAGATGATCGGCTACGCCAACGCCCACGGTATGCAGGTGGCGGTCCACGCCATCGGCGACGCCTGCCTGGACCGGGTGCTGGCCGCCTATGAAAAGGCCCTGGCCGCCCATCCGAGGCAGGACCACCGCCACGGCATCGTGCACTGCCAGATCACCCGTCCGGACCAGCTGAAGAAGATCGCGGACATGGGGCTGCATGTTTATGCCCAGAGCATCTTCCTGGACTACGACATCCACATTGTAGAGGAGCGCGTGGGCAGGGAGCTGGCCTCCAGCAGCTACTGCTGGAAGACGCTGATGAACAGCGGCGTATCCGTCAGCAACGGCAGCGACTGCCCGGTGGAGCTTCCCGACGCGCTGGCGGGCATGCAGTGCGCCGTGACGAGAAGCACCCTGCGGGGCAGCGCGGGCCCCTATCTGCCGGAGGAGGCCTTCACCGTGCAGGAGGCCCTGGACAGCTACACCATCCGCGGCGCCGAGAGCAGCTTTGAGGAAAACCGCAAGGGCCGCATCCGTCCGGGGATGCTGGCCGACTTTGTGGTGCTGGACCGGAACCCCTTCACGGTAGCCCCGGAGGAGATCCGGGATATCCCGGTACACGCCACCTATCTGGGCGGAAGGAAAGTGTTCGGCTGAAAATACGCGGACCGGGAGACCGGTCCGGCGAAAAAGCAGGCGCGCTGCCGTTTGGCAGCGCGCCTCAGCTTTTTCAAAAGCTCACAGGGTTCGCGTCCGCAGACGCGAAAAGCTCAAATTCGTTTTTTGCCGCGGCGTGTACGGGGCAAAAACGCTTCTCGGCCCGCCGCTTTTTTGACACGCTCAGTCCTCCGCGTCTGTTTTCTTCACGGCCTTCCGCTGCCGGGCGTTTTCCTCCGCCAGCGCGTCCGCCAGGGCCATCTTCCGTATGATGCGCTGCATGGTGACGTCCAGCGCGCCGCCGGCGCGGTAGTCCGCGGGGAAGATGAAGTCCACCCGCCCCTTGCGCAGCAGGTCCTCCACGCCGGCGCGGTTGCCCTCCTGGTACACGGCGATGGCTTCGCCGCCGTAGGCCCGCATCATCTTCATGCAGGGCACATCGGACAGGCCGTCGCCGATATAGATCATGTTGGTGAAGGGGACGCGCTTGCTGTCGTCCGGCATGGAGGCGTTCAGCGCCCGGTCCTCCGCCACGTCCAGCACGCCCTTGTTGATGCGGTAGACGAACTGGGTCTTGTTGGTGAAGTTGACGTCCAGCTTGGGCCAGGAGGCAAGACCGCTCTCGTCATAGAAAAACTCGCTGGCGTAGATCTCCTTGAACTCGTGGCTGATGCCGCTGCCCTCGATGATCTCCCGCAGGCCCGAGGAGATGATGTAATGCTCCACCCGGACCCCGGCGCTCTCGCCGCAGGCGTTGATGCGCCCAAACCACTCCTTCACGCCGGGGAAGAGGACGATGCTCCGCCCCGCGTTCACCAGATAGTCCCGGTCCAGGCGGATGTGCTGGGCGCGGCACTCCGCGATCATGGTGTACATGTAGGCCAGAATGCCGTCCATGCGGTTCTCCCGGCCGAAGCTGTTGGCCCGGCGCCAGAACTCCTCCGGCGTGTAGCCCAGGGAGGGGATGAAGGCGTAGTCCTGCATGTCCGTGGTGCAGAGGGTCTTGTCGAAGTCGTACAGGATGGCGATGATGGGCGTCTGTTTCATACCGTCTCCTCCATGGCGAAATAAGCGGCTCCGCTTCGGGAGCCGCTTGAGGCGTTTATTTCTTTTCCCCGCCGTAATTGCGGCCGAATTGCAGTTCGTCCAAGCGGAAGGTGCGGGTCTCGAACATGCCGGCCACGTCCTCCGCCGAGGGGACGCGCTCCTCCTTCGGGGCCTCCGGCGCGGGAGGCTCCTCCGCGGCGCTCTCCGCCGGGGCGGGGCTCTCGCTCTTCTCCGCCTCGCGCATGACGTTCAGGATGGTCTCCTCCAGGGCGGCGTCCTCCGCCGAGGGGGCCGTTCCGCCCTCCTCCCGGGGAGGCTGCTCCGCCGCCGGGGCGGCGGACACGTCCAGCTCGGGCAGGCGCTGCAAAAACGCGGCCTCCCGCTCGCAGACGGCCTTCCACTGGGCGACGAAGGCCGCAGTCTCGGCCTTGGCGGCCTCCAGACGGCGCTGCTCCTCCGCCACGCCCTGGCGGATGCGGGCGATCTCCTCCTTGGTCTCCGCCTCGGCGGCGGCGACGATGTTGGCGCTGCGGCTCTGGGCCTCCTCCACGATGGAGCTGGCCATCTTCTGGGCGGAGAACAGCGCCGCGCGCATGCTCTCCTCCGTGGCGCGGTACTCCTCCACCTTTTCCACCAGCACCTTGAGCTTGGCCTTCAGCGCGGCGTTTTCCTTATACAGGGAGGTGTAATCCTCCGTCAGCTCATCGAGAAACTCGTCCACCATGGGCATACTGTACCCGCCCATCATCGACTTGGTAAAAGATTTGTTGGCCACTTCCTGCGGCGTCAGCATGGCAGATTCCCCCTATCCACTCGTCGTTGCGTCCCCCGCCCCGTGAAGGGAGGGCGGGGCTCTTTTCTGCGCGGGGCTCCGCGGCCCGGGGGCGCGAAGTCCTGTCTATCCTATGCGGGCGGCGGGTTTAAAAGTACACGCCGCTGTTTTCCAGCTCGTCGATCAGGTCGCCCATGATGTCCACGGAATAGGGCGTGATGATATAGGTGTTGGCGGCCACCTTCTTGATCTTGCCCTCTCCCGCGTAGGCGACGCCGGAGAGGAAGTCGATCAGGCGGCGGGCGATCTCCTTGTTGGTGGACTCCAGGTTCACCACCACCGTGCGCTTCTCCTTGAGATGGTCCGCGATCTCGGAGGCGTTTTCAAAGCGCTCCGGCTTCACCAGCACCACCTTCAGCTGGGCGGTGGCGTGGATGTTCACCACTTTGCCCCGGCGGTCCTCCCCGGCGCGGCGCTCCTCCGCCAGAGACTCTCTGCGGCTCATCTCGTCAAATTCCGTATCGTAATCGTCGTCCTCATCCCCATAGGGATGGGCCCACTTTTTCAAATCATCAAACAGTCCCATGCGGAAAGCCTCCTCCATCACGTTTCTCAGGGTCTATCGGGATAGATACGGCGGCCGAAAATGGCGGAGCCCACGCGGACCATGGTGGCCCCCGCGCGGATGGCGTCCTCAAAATCGCCGCTCATGCCCATGGACAAGTATACAAATTGATTATCATACAATTTTTCGCTGATGTCAACATAAAGCCCGCGCACTTTTTCAAAGTATGGTATGGCGTCATGGGGCTCCACCTCAACCGGTGGTACCGTCATCAGCCCCTGCAGCCGCACGTGGGCGCAGCGCCGGGCCTCCTCGGCGGCGGAGAAGACCTCCTCCTCCAGAAAGCCGCTCTTGGCCTCCTCCCGGCCGATGTTCACCTCCAGCAGGATATTCTGGCAGATGCCCTGCTTCGCGGCCTCCTTCTCGATCTCCTGCAGCAGCGGCAGCGAGCCCACGGACTGGATCAGCTCCGCCTTGCCCACCACCTGGCGCACCTTGTTGCGCTGGAGGTGGCCGATGAAGTACAGCGGCGCGCCCGTGTAGGCGCCCTCCGCCAGCTTGGCCGTCATCTCCTGCACCCGGTTCTCGCCCAGGGCGTCGATGCCGGCGGCGATGGCCTCCCGGCAGGCGGCGGCGTCGTTCATCTTGCTGGCGCCCACCAGGCGGATCTCCCCGGGGTCCCGGCCCACACTTTTTGCCGCGGCGGCGATCCTCCGGCGCACCGACTGTATGTTTTCCGCAATAGACATGGCTTCTTTCTCTCCTTTCGTTGCTCAGCCCACGATCTTTCCGTCGTACAGGTCCCTCGCGGCAATGATGGCCGTGTCGCCCGCCCGGATGCGGACCGTCTCGCTCTTGGGCTCGTCCGCCTCCACCAGGCAGTAATCCTCGCCGGTGTAGACGATGCTGACGGGCTTGAACCGGGCCGCGAGGCCCATGACGCAGTACACCCCCGTCTGGCCGTTTTCATCCACCCGCAAAGCCTTTTTCGGCACCTTCAGCCCGCTCCAGGAGTCGAACACGATCTCCGCCTCCGCCTTCCGCAGGCGGGTCATGGACGAAAGGTAGTCGTCGCAGGAGACCAGCACCGTGCACTTGCCGTCCTCCTCCGGGCCCACGGACAGCACCCGGCAGCTGATGTCTCCCGTCAGCGCGCCGGAAAAGCGCATGGTCACGGAGCGGCCCGTCTGCAGCCGTCCGGCGGTCTCCGCGTCCACCGCCGCGACGTAGTACCACACGGCGCTGCCGATGAGCTTGCCCAGGGAGGAGGCCGTCTCCCCGGCGGGCTGCAGCGCGGAAAGCTCCGAGGGGCACAGGTCCCCCGCCGTCTCCGGCGTCAGCACCGTCTCATAGCCGTCCACCGAGGCGGAGTAGATGCCCGCGGCGGGGGCCGTGATCTCCCTGGCGGAGCTTTTCAGCCGCGCCTCCAGCGCGGCGATCTCCTTCTCCACCTGCCGCAGCTCCTCCGTGGGGTCCGAGTCGCCGGCGGAGTAGTCCCGCTGCATCACCATGGCCCGGAGGGAGGCCACAGTGCTCTCCGTCTCTCCCCCAAGACCCAGGGCGGCCAGCTGGCTGCGCAGCGTCACCAGCTCCTCCAAAATTTCGCCGTCCAGCCGCAGGGCGGAGGCCGCCCCCAGGGCCACGCTCTCAGCGTAGCTCAGCTGCTTCTGCTTGACCTGCAGGGCCTGCAGCTCCTGCTGCAGCTCCATGGCGTCGTCGCTGCTGTAGAGGATGGCCACGGTCTGGCCCGCGCCCACCTTTTCCCCCTCGTTCAGGGTCAGGGACAGCAGGCCGCTGGGGTTGTCCAGCACCGTTTCCTGCCGCACGATATAGCCCGAAAGCTGTACCGTCTCCTCCGCCACGGCCTCCGTCACGGAGGTCGTGGTGAAGGGGTCGGAGAGGGCGCGGAACAGCTCCACGCCGAAATAGGCGAGGACCGCCAGCAGCAGCGCGGCCACGGCCGCGCCGGCGAATTTGCGGGATTTCATGATGTACCTCGATTTCTCCTGCGCCGCCTCCCGGGCCGGAGAACGGGCTTACTGGCCCTCCTCCCGAAGCTCGATGGGCTGCAGGGGCATGATGGTGGAAATGGCGTGCTTGTAAATAAGGTTCTGCTTGCCGTCGCATTGCAGCACCACCGTGAACACGTCGAACCCCTCTATGACGCCTCGCATCTGGAAGCCGTTGACGAGAAACACGGTGACGGGGCAGCGGCGCTGCCGGGCGCGGGTGAGGAATACGTCCTGATAGCTGACTTCTGTTTTCATGGTTTTGTCGTCCTTTCTGTTTGTCGGACGACTTCTGTTTCAGCCGCCCGCCTCGGGATTCATACTACCCCTTCGGCGGTGAGGATTTCTGTCGCTTTCTGGAGGGCCCACGCAAAATCCCTCTCGTTTCCCCATAAGATCCAGTGGGGGTCCTGCCGGCGCAGCCAGGTCAGCTGCCGCTTGGCATACTGCCGGGTGCGGAGCTTGACCTCCTCCAAAGCCTCCTGAACGGTAGCCTCGCCGTCATAGACCCGTAAAAACTCCTTGTAGCCAATGGCCTGCCAGGCAGTGGAGGAGCGATCAAGACCCCGGTCCACCAGCGCCTGCACCTCTCCCAGCAGCCCCTGCTCCGCCATTGTCTCCACCCGGCGGTCGATGCGGCGCTTCATCTCCTCCCGGTCAGAGAAGGCCAGGGCGATGCGCACCGCCCGGTACTTGTCCTCCCGGGCCTTCGTCTCGGCGTTGTGCTGCGAGATGGTCCTGCCCGTCTCATAGTACACCTCCAGCGCCCGGAGGATGCGCTTTTCGTCGTTGGGGTGCAGCCGCCCCGCGGCCTCGGCGTCCACGGCGGCCAGCTCCCGGTACAGCGGGCCTAAGCCCTCCGCCGCCAAGCGCTCATAAAGCCGCTTGCGGACCTCGCCGGAGCAGTCCCCGGCGGCGAAGGCGCCGCCCCGGATGAGGGCGTCCATGTAAAGCCCCGTGCCGCCCACCAGGATGGGGAGCTTCCCACGGCGGAGGATGTCCTGCACGCACTCGTCCGCCTCCTGCACGAAGCGGGCCACGGAATACTGCTCGCCCGGCTCCGCCACCGCCACCATGTGGTGGGGCACGCCCTCCATCTCCTCCGCCGTGGGGGCGGCGGTGCCGATGGTCATGCCCCGGTAGAGCTGCATGGAGTCGCAGGAGACCACCTCTCCGTCAAACTGCTGCGCCAGCAGCACGCCCAGCCGGGTCTTGCCGCAGGCGGTGGGGCCGGAGAGGGCCACGATCTTCGCTTGTGCCATGGCGTCTCCTTTCCACGCTCCGCCCTACGCCCGGCGGAACATCTTCTCGAGCTGGTATTTTGTCAGGCTCGCTTCCACCGGACGGCCGTGGGGGCAGTAGCGGATCTCGCCGCTCTGCACCCGACGCACCAGGGCCCGCAGCTCCGCCTCGCTGCTGTTCATGCCGGCCTTGATGGCGGCCTTGCAGGCCACGGTGTGGAGCATGGCGTCCCGGGCGGCGGCGGGGTCGGTGTTGCGGCAGGAGAGCAGCTTTTCCGCCAGCATCTCCAGGGCCGAAGCCGCGTCCGCCGGGTCGATATCCGCCGGGAGCTGCCGCAGCAGCAGCGCCCCGGGGCCGAAATCCTCGCAGAGAAAGCCGAACTCCTCCAGCAGCTCCCGCCTTTCGAGCAAGACCGCGCAGCCCTCCGCGCCGATCTCCGCCGCGATGGGGGAGAGGAGCATCTGGCCCATGACCTCGTAGGTCCCGGCCTTCAGCTTGTCGAACAGAATGCGCTCATGGGCGGCGTGCTTGTCGATGAGGTGCACCGTGCCGCCCTCGTCCTCGCAGACGATGTAGGTTTTCAGCACCTCTCCCGCAATACGCCAGGGGGCCTCCTCCCGCAGGAGGGTCTGCTGGGCGTCCTCCGCCAGGGGCAGGGCGGCCTGCTCCGGCGCGGTTTCTTTCGCCGGGGCAAAGACTTTTGGGCCCGCCGCCGGAGTAGGGATAACTTCTTGCGCCTTCCCCGCGGCGGCCTTTTCGGACGCGGGAGCGCTTTCGGTCTCCGGGCGCTTCGGCGGACGGATGGTGAAAACCGGCGCTTCCGCCGCCCCCGGTACGGCGGTCTCGCCGCCGGTGGCCCTGTCCACCAGCTTCGTCTCCACCTTCTCCACCCGGTAGAAGGGGAGGGCGCTGTCCTCCGCCCGGAGGAGCGCGCTTTCGCCGCTCTTCACCGGCGGCACCTGGCTCACAAAGCCGGTATCCTCCCGCGCAACGAACGCGGGAGACTGGGGCTTCGGCTCCGGCTTCGCCGTAAAGGCGGGCTTTGCGGTCGCCTTCTCCCCCTGCCGGCGGAACTCCTCCGCCCGCATGGTCTGGTAAAAGTCTCCCCGGGGATTCCGCTGCTCCGCGGCGGGCTTCGCCTCCGCCACGCCCCGGGGCGCCGCCAGCGCGTCCAGCACGGTGTAGTACACCGCGTCGAACACCGCTTTTTCATTCAAAAACTTCACCACGGTCTTGGCGGGGTGGACGTTCACATCCACCTCCCGCACCGGGAGCGTCAGATGCATCACGCAGCCGGGGAATTTCCCCTTCAATAGCTGGTTGCGGTAGCCCTCCTCCAAAGCCGCCGTGAGGAGCTGGGATTTCACCAGCCGACCGTTGACGAAGAAGATCTGCATCCCTCTCGTGCCGCGGCCCATGAGGGGCTTCGTCACAAAGCCCCGGCAGCTGACGCTGCCGCCGCTGCCCGCGACTTCCGTGAGGCCCAGCGCGAAGTCCCGGCCCAGCGCCGCGTAGACGGCGGAGAGCAGCTTCCCGTCGCCGGGGGTGTGCAGCACCTCCTGCCCGTCCTTCACCAGCCGCAGCGAGACCTCCGGATGGCTCAGGGCCAGCTGCTGCAGCACGCTGTGAACGGCGGCGGCCTCGGAGGCGTCCTTTTTCATGAATTTCAGCCTTGCCGGGGTGTTGAAAAACAGATCCCGCACGGCGATGACCGTGCCCTCGGCGGCGGGAGCCTCCTCCACCGCCTCCGGCGCGCCGGCGGAAAGGCGCAGCGACGCGCCGCCCTCCCGCTCCCGGGAGCGGGAGACGATCTCCACATGGCTCACCGCCGCGATGGCGGCAAGGGCCTCGCCCCGGAAGCCCAGGGTGCCGATGGCGGCAAGGTCGCTCTCCTGGCGGAGCTTACTCGTGGCGTGGCGCAGGAAAGCGGTGGGCAGCTCCTCCGGCGCGATGCCGCAGCCGTTGTCGCTGACCCGGATCAGCTCCATGCCGCCCCGGCGGATCTCCACCGCCACGGCGGAGGCCCCCGCGTCCACCGCGTTTTCCACCAGCTCCTTCACCACGCTGGCGGGGCGCTCCACCACCTCGCCCGCGGCGATGAGGTCCGCCACATGGGGCGCGAGACACTGGATATGAGGCATAGAGGGGTCCTCCTTTACTGAAAAATTTCGTTCTTCCGTCCCGTGACGGGCCTTACGCCAGCGCCCAGAAGGCCAGGGCGTTCACCGCTGCATGGACCAGGACGCTGGTCCAGACGGAGCCGCTGCGGCCGTAGGCCCAGGCGAAGACCAGGCCGGGAATGAGATACTGCAGCATGACCACGAGGTAGCCCAGGCTCATGCCGCCTATGAGGAACTGCCACACATGGGCGAAGGCGAACAGCAGCGACGAGACCGCGTAGGCCGCCGGGGCGCTCTTTTCCGCGAGGCAGCCGAAGATCAGGCCCCGGAACAGCATCTCCTCCACAAAGGGGGCGAGGAAGATGATGATGAAGGCGGTGGTGCGGGGCGCGTCGTCGATCTGGGCGGCGATGGTCACGTCGTTGAGGTTGGTGACCGACATGTACAGGCGGCTGCAGAGCCGGTAGAACAGCTCGTTGGCCCCGTAAAACAGGATGAGGGCCATGCCCGCCGTGCTGAGGCAGCGGTTCAGCTCGCCGAAAAAGCGGGAGGTCGTCTCGCCCAGAAAGCGGTGGAACAGCACCACTGTCACGGCGAAGAGGATGTAGTAGTACACGGCGTTGGCCAGGGAGGCGGAGATATGTACGTCCAGCAGCACGCCGATGAGGGTGTAGATCCTCTGCAGCAGCAGGGGCATCACCAGCAGGTATACCGCAAAGAAGATGAGGCCCCCGATGACCTCCATCTGGGTCATGTAGGTGTGTTTCGCGTTCTTTTTTGCCATGGGAGTCCTTTGTCCTTTCCGTTCACTGGAGCTTCTGCTTCAGCTCATACAGCAGGCCCAGCGCCTCGATGGGAGTCAATGCGTCCGGCTGCAGCCGGCGCAGCCGCTCCGCCACCTCCTGCTCCGCGAGGGTACCAAGGCTCACCTGCCCGCTCTCCTCCGCCGCTTCGCACGTCTTCGCCGCAGGCGCAGAGGCCGCCGGCGCGCCGCTCTCCAGCTGGCGCAGGATGTCCCTGGCCCGCCGCACCACATCCTTCGGCAGGCCCGCCAGCTTCGCCACCTCGATGCCGTAGCTCTTGTCCGCGCCGCCGGGGAGGATCTTGCGCAGGAAGACGATGTCCTCTCCCCGGGCCTTCACCGCGATGTTGTAGTTCTTCACGCCCCGGAGGGAATGTTCCATCTCCGTCAGCTCATGGTAATGGGTGGCGAAGAGGGTCTTGGCCCCGAGCTTTTTCTCATCCGCGCAGTACTCCACCACCGCCCGGGCGATGCTCATGCCGTCAAAGGTGGAGGTGCCGCGGCCGATCTCGTCTAAGATCAGCAAAGAGTCCTTCGTCGCGGCGTGGAGGATGGCGGAGACCTCCGTCATCTCCACCATGAAGGTGGACTGGCCCGCCGCCAGATCGTCGCTGGCGCCGATGCGGGTGAAAATGCGGTCGCAGACGCCGATGCGGGCGCTCTTTGCCGGGACGAAGCTCCCGATCTGGGCCAGCAGCACGATGAGGGCCACCTGCCGCATATAGGTGCTCTTGCCCGCCATGTTGGGGCCGGTGATGATGGCCACGCGCTGCTCCCCCTCGTCCATCTGCGTGTCGTTGGGGATGAAGAGGGCGTCCTTCAGCGTCTTTTCCACCACGGGGTGGCGGCCCTCCCGGATCTCGATGCGGCCGCTCTCGTCCACCGTGGGACGGCAGTAGCGCTGCTTCACCGCCACGGCGGCGAGGGAGCAGAGGGCGTCCGCCTCCGCCACGGCGGCGGCGCTGCGCTGCACCCGCTCCATCTGGCCCGCCACGAAGTCCCGCAGCTCCGAAAACAGCTCGTACTCCAGCGACGCGATGCGGTCGCCGGCGGTGAAGATGGTGTTCTCCATCTCCTTGAGCTCCGGCGTGATGTACCGCTCGCCGCCCACCAGGGTCTGCTTGCGGATATAGTCCTCCGGCACCTGGTCGGCGAAGGATTTGGATACCTCTATGTAATAGCCGAAGACCTTGTTGTAGCCGATCTTCAGCGTGCGGATGCCGGTGCGCTCCTTCTCCCGGGCCTCCATCTCCGCGAGGAAGCCCTTGCCGCCCTTGAGGATGCCCCGCAGGCGGTCCACCTCCGCGTTGTAGCCGTCCCGGATCAGGTCCCCCTCCCGCACGGAGAAGGGCGGCTCGTCCACCAGGGTCTCCGTGATGCGGCGCTGCACGTCCTCCAGGGTGTCCAGCTCCTGAGAGATCTCCCGGAGAAGGCCCGTTTCAAAGGGCGCCAGCAGCTCCTTTACTCTTGGCAGATGCTCCGCCGCCTGCCGCAGGGCCGCAAGGTCCCGCCCGCCGGCGGTGCCGTAGACGATGCGGCTGATCTGCCGCTCCATGTCCCCGATGCCGCCGAGGGCCACGCTCAGCTCCTCCCGGGCCACGTTGTCCCGGGTCAGGGCCTCCACCGCGGCGCTGCGCCGGTTGATGGCGGCGACGCTGCGCAGGGGCCGCTCCAGCCACGAGCGGAGCATACGCCCGCCCATGGCGGTCCTGGTCTGGTCCAGCACCCAGAGGAGGCTCCCCCGCTTTTCCTTGTTCCGCAGCGTCTCCGTCAGCTCCAGATTCCGCCGGGTGGCGAGATCCAGCTCCATAAAGCGTCCCTCGGTGTAGCAGTCGAGCTCCCTGATATAGCTGAGGTCGGTCTTCTGCGTGTCATAGAGGTAGCGGAGCAATCCCCCCAGGGCCATGGCCGCGGCGGGCACCGCCCGGGGCAGGCCCCGCCAGGCCTCCTCGCCAAACTGGCGGCGGATATTTTTCTCCGCCTCCAAAGCGTCGAAGGGCTTGTCCCCCACGGTCTCCACCCGGCAGGAGAGCTTCTCCCGCAGCAGCCGGCACAGCTCGCCCTCCGCCGCCGCGCCGGCGCTGAGCACCGCCTCCCGGGGGGCGAAGCGGCCCAGCTCGTTCATAATGTGCAGCAGCTTATCCTCCCCGGCGAAGCCCGTGACGTGGGCCTTGCCGGTGGAGATGTCGCAGAAGGCCACGCCGCCGAAACGCTCATCCAGATACACAGCGGCGATGAAGTTGCTGCGGCTGTCCTCCAGCATGGAGGAGTCGATGACGGTGCCGGGGGTCACCACCCGGATCACGTCCCGGTCCACCAGCCCCTTGGCCGTGGCGGGGTCCTCCGTCTGCTCGCAGATGGCGACCTTGTAGCCCTTGGCGATGAGGCGGGCGATGTACCCCTCGCTGGAGTGGTAGGGCACGCCGCACATGGGGGTCTGGTCCTCCTTGGCCTTGCCCCGGTCCCGGGTGGTCAGGGTCAGGTCCAGCTCCCGGGAGGCGATCTCCGCGTCCTCGTTGAACATCTCGTAGAAATCGCCCAGGCGGAAGAACAAAATGGCGTCCGGGTTCTGCTCCTTGATCTCCAGGTACTGCCGCATCATGGGCGTGATCTCTGCCATACCGCGCCTCTCTTTCTCCTGATCTTCTCTTTCTCTTCCTGACTCGTTTTTACAGCTCGATGGTCCTGCCGCAGAACAGGTAGTCGCAGCGCTCGCCCAGGGCGGCGCGCAGCGTGCGGTAGGCGTTGAGGCCCGTGCAGTGGCCCGTGCAGCAGCGGCCGGGGCGGGCTTTCAGCTCCGCCGTCACGCCGCTGAGGAGCTTTTCCTCCGGCAGCTCGCCGGTGGCGGGGTTATACAGGTGGAAGCCGCCCACTACCGCGTCCGGCGCGCGGCCCAGGATCTCCTCCGTCCGGCGGAGGATGTTCACGATGCCCCGGTGGGCGCAGCCGGTGAACAGCACCCGCTTGGCGCCCTCCGTCACGATCAGGTTCTGCTCGTGGCGGAAATCGTCCTGCACGAAGATGCCGTTGCGCTCCTCCGTCAGGCCGTCGTTCAGCGGGACGTAGCACATCTCGCCCCGCACGTCGCTGAACAGCGTCACCGCGTTGTCCACGATGGTGCGGCCGTTGGTGAAGACGAAGCGGTCGCGGCAGCGCAGCAGGCCCTGGTCGATGCCCGTGTAAATGCGCTCCTCGCCCACGGTGTCGTAATACAGCCCGAAGGCGTCCTTTTCCATATAGATGCTGGCCTTCCGGTTCAGCTCGCAGAAAACGCCCAGCCCTCCCGCATGGTCGTGGTGCCCGTGGGAGAGAAAGGCCATGTCCACCTCCGAAACGTCGATGCCCAGGGTCCTGGCGTTCTCCGCGAAGGACCCGTCCGGCCCCATGTCGAACAGGAGCTTCCGCCCGCCCGCCTCGATATAGAGCGACAGGCCGTGGGCGCAGAGCATATCCTCCCGCTGGCTGCGGTTTTCCATCAATACCGTGATCTTCATCCCAGAACCTCCTCCACCTCGCCGAAGAGGGCCCAGGTGTTGCTGTCCGTGATCTTCACCCGACAGTATTTGCCGATGAGGGTCTCTTTATCATGCAGGTGCACCAGCCGTCCGCCTCCCGTGCGGGAGGAGAGGTTCCAGCGCTCGTCGTCCTCCCTGCCGTCCACCAGCACCCGCAGGCTCTGGCCCACGAAGGAGGCGTGCTTTTTCGCGGAGATGGCGTTCTGCGCCTCCAGCAGGCGGTCGAACCACACCTGCTTCTCCGCCCGGGTGTAGGGGTCCGGCAGCTTCGCCGCCGGGGTGCCGGGCCGGGGGGAGTAGATGAAGGTGAACAGGGCGTCGTAGCCCACCTCCTCCACCAGAGAGACGGTCTCCATGGCCTCCGCCTCCGTCTCGCCGGGAAAGCCGATGATGATGTCGCTGGTGAGGGCGATGTCCGGCATGACGGAGCGGGCGTAGCGCACCAGCTCCAGATAGCTTTCCCTGGTATAGCGCCGGTTCATGGCCTGCAGCACCCGGTCGGAGCCGGACTGCACCGGCAGGTGCAGCTGCTTTGCCACATGTTCGCAGCGGGCCATGGTGTCCAGGAGCTTCTTCGAAGCGTCCTTCGGGTGGCTCGTCATAAAGCGGATGAGATAGTCCCCGGGGATCTTGTCGATCTCCGCGAGCAGGTCCGCGAAGTCCATTTTCTCCGGCAGGTCCTTGCCGTAGGAGTTCACGTTCTGGCCCAGGAGCGTGATCTCCCGGCAGCCGCTTTCGATGAGCTCCCGGCACTCCCGCAGGACTTCCGCTGCGTCCCGGCTCCGCTCCCGGCCCCGGACGTAGGGGACGATGCAATAGCTGCAGAAGTTGTTGCAGCCGTACATGACGCTGACCCAGGCCTTCACGCCGCCCTGCCGCGCCACGGGCAGGCCCTCGGCGATGGTGCCGTCCTCCTCCTCGATGGAAAAGACCCGGCGGCGGCGCTGACAGACCGTGTACAGCAGCTCCGGAAACTTCCACATGGCCTGGGGGCCGAAGACCAGATCCACATGGCGGTAGCTCTTGCGCACCTTCTCCGCCACCCGGGGCTGCTGGGCCATGCAGCCGCAAAGGCAAATGATCTGGGAGGGCTTGGCCTTTTTCGTGTGCGTCAGACTGCCCAGGTTCCCGTATACCCGCTGCTCCGCGTGTTCCCGCACGGCGCAGGTGTTCAGCACGATGATATCCGCGGCGTAGGGGTCCTCCGTGAAGGAGAAGCCCATCTCCCGCAGCATGCCCATGATGCGCTCGCCGTCGGCCACGTTCTGCTGGCAACCGAAGGTGTCCACCAGGGCGAAAAGCTCCCGCCCCTCCTCCGCCAGCAGGGCGCGGAGCTTTTCACAAAACGCCTTCTGGCGGCCGATGTCCTCCGCCGAAAGCAGTACCTTTTCCCGTTCCATAGCTGATCTCCAGAAATTGATATTTTGACATAGTATTATACCACGAAACGGCGAAACAGTACAGCGCTCTTTTCCCTTTCTTCCACGGTAGAATTCACAAAAATGGGGGCTTTGCCGGGTGGTTCTTTGCGCCTGCGGCGGCATTCTGCCCAAATTCCGGCACGTCCGCGGAGCAGAACAGTAAATTTAGCCAAAACTTTTTTCCGCTTTTTGTGGCCCTTGGGGCGTAGACAGGCGGGACCTTCTCTGTTAAAATCCAATATGGCAGGAAAATTTCGGTGAGCCTGTGACCTTACTGTGAAGAAGAATTCCCCAGGGTTGTCGGCACGTTTTTTTCGCGTACCGGTGTGCCTTGGGGTCTTTTGTTTTGACGTCCCGCCGCCGCGGGAGCGCCGCGTCACACGCCGAACGCCGCAAAGACCATAACGATACGGTTATACGACCATGATAAAAAGGCGGCCCGGGCCGTGGCCCCGGCGCCGCCGACGAAGAGGGAGGCTCAGCCATGAACCATCGAACGGAAATCCTGGACCTGCGGACCGCGCTGGCGGTGCTGCGGGAGACCCCCGGCCAGCTGATAGAAACGAGCGTGGAGGTGGACCCCGCCGCGGAGCTGTCCGGCGTGTACCGCTACGTGGGGGCGGGCGGCACCGTCCGGCGTCCCACCCGGGTGGACGGTCCCGCCATGCTGTTTCACAACGTCAAGGGCCATCCCGGCGCGTCCGTGGCCATCGGCGTGCTGTCCAGCCGCCGCCGCGTCGCCGACCTTTTCGGCTGTGAAAAGGAGGAGCTGGGCCGCCTGGTGCAGTCCTGCGCCGCCCATCCCATCCAGCCCGTGGTGACGGACGCTCCCGCCCCCTGTCAGGAGGTGGTGCACCTGGCCGCCGACCCGGATTTCGACCTGTTCCGCCTGGTCCCCGCCCCCACCAACACCCCGGTGGACGCGGGCCCCTATATCACCCTCGGCATGTGCTACGCCACCCATCCCGACACCGGCCTGTCCGACGTGACCATCCACCGCATGTGCCTCCAGGGCCGGGATGAGCTCTCCATCTTCCTCCAGCCCGGCTCCCGGCACATCGGCGCCATGGCCGACCGGGCCGCGGAGCTGGACCGGCCCCTGCCCATCTCCATCTCCATCGGCGTGGACCCCGCCATCGAGGTCACCTCCTGTTTTGAGCCGCCCACCACGCCCCTGGGCTTCAACGAGCTCTCCATCGCGGGGGCTCTCCGGCAGCGGCCGGTGGAGCTGACCCGCTGCGTCTCCATCCCGGAAAACGCCATCGCCAACGCGGAGTACGTCATCGAAGGGGAGATCGTCCCCGGCGTGAAGGTGGTGGAGGACCGCAACTCCCACACCGGCTACGCCATGCCGGAGTTCCCCGGCTACAACGGCCCCGCCTCCCACGAGTGCCGCCTGGTCAAGGTGAAGGCCGTGACCCACCGGCGGCAGCCCATCATGCAGACCTGCATCGGCCCCAGCGAGGAGCACGTCAACATGGCGGGCA
>JBJDYT010000056.1:0-17852 GCA_051867635.1 Oscillospiraceae bacterium | reverse complement strand
AGCAGTTCAAACCAAACTGCTGTGGCTGTCAACTGTCTTATGACCACCGCGCTTTTCACGGGCGCTTTTTCTCTTTTCCGCGGCCCGCGGCGTCACGACCAGGCCATCCCGTAGGGCCAGCCCACCAGGCTCCCCAGGTCGTAGGCCGTATAGCCCAGCGCCCGCAGCTTCTGCACCGCCTGGCGGCTGCGGCTGCCGGTGCGGCAGTAGACGAACAGCAGCGTGGCGCGGGAGGGAATGGCCGCCGCCGCGCTCTCCGCGCCGATGGTGTCCAGGGGGAACAGCGCCGCGCCGTCGGCATGGCCGGTGACATACTCCTCTTCCTCCCGCACGTCCAGCAGCAGATGGTCCGGCTCCGCGTCCATCATCCTCTTCGCCTCTTCAAACGAGACGCGCCAGCGTGTACACTCCATACGGCTCCCACCGTCCTTTCCCCGCCGTGTTGCGTTTTCATCAACGCGATGTTACCATATCCGCTCTTCCCGGTCAAGGAACGGAGCGCCGCGCGCTCCGCCGCCCATTTTCTGCGGGGAACGTACAAGAAGGACCGGCGGGAAAGCCTCCCTCCGGTCTTTCTCACGCCCTCCCGCTTTCGCCGGGGCGTTTCCGGGCGGCCCGACGGGGAACGCGGCGCTCAAAGCAGGCTCAGCGCCGCCAGCACGGCGGCCACGGCAGCAGGGACGGTGACGGTGTCGTCGCCATGGTGGGTGTACAGCTCCGCCGCGGCGGAGATGGGCGCCGCCAGCAGGGAGAACAGAACGCACTGCCACCCGGGCAGCGGGCTCACCGCCAGCAGGACGGCCGCCCCCGTCACAAAGGAGGCCGCAGCCATGGCGGCGCTGCCCTCCCAGGTCTTGTGGGGGTCGGCGTGGGGCAGGCGGATGGGATGCCTGCCGAAGCGCTTGCCCACCAGGGCCGCCGCCGTGTCCGCCACGCCCCAGATGAGAATGGCCGCCACGGCCACATAGGGCCGCTGCAGCACGCCCCAGCACAGCGCCGCCAAGGCGGTATGGGTGCCAAAGAGGAGGAAAAGGCTCTTTTTGACCTCCCCCGGCCGCCGCTCGATGAACAGGTCGGCATAGCCCCGCCACTTCTCCAGCGCGCAGAGAACGGGATAGACCGCAAGGCAGAAAACCACGGCGCAGAGGACGCCGGCGACCCAGGTCTCCGCCGCGTACATCATGAAGATGACCGCCGTCATGGCGGGGAACTGCAGGAGCTTGCGGGACACCTCCCGGGGGAGGTCGAAGCACAGGCGGAGCAGCAGGATGACGGCGACGACGCCTGCGATGAACAGCAAAAATTTCCCCATGCAGCGCAGCATCTGCATCAGCAGCGCGCAGGAGGCAAGCTGCCTGCGGTAGTTGACGCCCAGCATCACCAGGCCCAGGACCGTAAGCACCGCCCCCGTGACCAGGCCCACCACGCGGTTATTGACCCGGTTGGCAAACTGCGCGGAGGCGATGGAGGCCGCGGTCTCCGTCGCCATGCAGAGCAGCAGGATGGGCCAGTCCTGCAGGATGATGCTGGGGTCGATGAGAGTGTGGCTGACAAAGGCGATCAGGGCGGTGAAGGTCATGATGAAGGTGCTTGTCCCCACCGCGGGCTTCCGGTCCATGCCCAGGAAGGCGGTGAACACCACCAGCATCATCATGCCGCCGCCGGAGCCCACGAAGCCCGTGCCGAAGCCGATGGTCAGGCCGAAGAACAGCGAGATGAGGACGCCCTTCCCGTCCAGCTTCGCGCCCCTGTCCACCGTCTCCTCCCGCTGGGTGTCCGGCTTCAGCAAAAAGCGGACGCCGATGCCCACGCAGAGGAACAGGGAAAAGCCCCCCAGCACCACGTTGCCCACCTGGAAAGCCGCGAAGCTCCCGGCGACGCACATGCCCACGATGCAGGCCATCATCAGCCAGCCCCGCTTCAGGTCGATGTTCCTGTGCCGGATGTAGACGCCCGTGGTGAACGCGGAACCCAGAATGTCCGAGGCCAGGGCGATGGCCGTGGCGTGATAGGCCCCGGTCTCCCCCGCGAAGGTGGGACAGAGGACGATCATGATCGGCACCATGACGGTGGCGGCGGAGAGCCCCGCCAGCCCGGTACCGACGCCCGCCATAAGCGCGGCGATAAAACACCATATGTACTCCATAGCTGCCTCCTTGACAATGCGCTGCCGCGGTTTTACAATGATTTAACATATCATACGCAACATGTGTTGAATTTGCAACCGACAGATGTGCGCAAAGTGTCGAGCGCATGGGAAATGGCAGAAAGGAGCGTTTGCCGGGATGAAACCCAATCAGCGCGTCGCCTTAACAAAACAGTTGGTCCACCGCTCGCTTCTGGCGCTGCTGCAGAAAAAGAGCCTCCGCCAGGTCTCCATCCGGGAGCTCTGCGCGGAGGCCGGGATCAACCGCACCACCTTTTACAACCATTACGGCAGCCAGTACGACGTGCTGGCGGAGATCGCGGACGGCTACCTCGCGGAGATCGCGGGGAAGCTGGAGAACGCGGATGCGCGGGACAAGGAGAGCGTCCACAGCCGGGTGGCCCTGGTGCTGCACTTCATACAGGACAACCTGGAGCTCTCCTCCATGCTGATCAACAACAGCATCGACGAGACCTTCGCCGTGCGCCTCTTTTCGCTGCCCAAGATCGGGGAGCTGCTGGACACGGCGCTGGCGGACATACAGGACCAAAGGGAGAAGGCCGCCATCACCGCCTTCGCCATCCACGGCAGCTACAAGGTCCTGCAGGACTGGATCAACGACCCCTGCCGCGCCGATCCCGCCCAGGAGACAGAGCTGATCCTGGGCCTGGCGGGGCGGGCCTGCGGCTGGCAGGGCTGAGGGCGGCGGGCCTCGGCAATTGCAAACCGCCTTCCGCCAGCGCCGGCGGAAGGCGGTCTTTCCTCATATGCTGCGCCGTGCTCCGCCCCAGAGGGCCTCCTCCAGGATGCGGGCGAAGCCCTCCAGCCCCGCCCGGTCCTCCTCCGTGAAGCGGCCCGTGTGGGGGCTGTCGATGTCCAGGACCCCGGCCACCCTGCCGCCTGCGTGGAGGGGGACCACGATCTCGGCATTGGATGCGCTGTCGCAGGCGATATGACCCGGGAAGCGGTGGACGTCGGGCACCAGCTGGGTCCGGTCCTCCGCCGCCGCCGTACCGCAGACGCCGCGGCCCAACGGGATCTCGATACAGGCCGGCTTGCCCTGGAACGGCCCCAGCACCAGGGCACCGCCCTCCATCAGGTAAAAGCCCGCCCAGTTGACGCCGTCCAGGCTGTGGTATAAAAGCGCCGCCGCGTTGGCGAGGTTGGCCGTTCTGTACGGCACGCCCCGGAGCAGCGCCTCCAGCTGCCGGTGCAGCAGTGTGTAGTCCGTCATGATGCTCCCTTCCGCCCCGTGGGCTGACAGCGGTTGGTTTCCTCCTGCATTCTTTGCAGCGCCGCGGGGTCCGCCTCCCTGCCGTGGCCGCAGATCTTCAGCACGCAGACGGCCGGGGTGCCGTCCAGCCTCCGCGCAGACCCTGCGGGACAGCAGGCCCTGTTCCTCCACGCCCGGAACCGGGCGCCAGCACCTTCCACTTATCGCCGATGCGCAGCAACGCGGTCTCCACCGGGCACGCAGGCAGTTCCATACCGAAGCCCTCCCATAGTTTCCGTTTGGTAACTATGGCGCGTACGGGTTCCTACTTTACAGGAGAAATTTTCAATTGTATCATAAAAGAAAAGCAGACCGCGCGTCAAGCGGTCAAATACAACGGAGGTATTTTTTCCATGGAAAGAGTCTGTGCATTTCTGAAATCCGCCGGCACCTACTATCTGGCTACCGTGGAGGGGGATCAGCCCCGCGTCCGCCCCTTCGGCACCGCCCACATCTTCGAGGGGAAGCTGTACATCCAGACCGGCAAGTCCAAGCCTGTGTCCCGGCAGCTGGCCGCGAACCCCAAGTGCGAGATCTGTGCCTTCCAGGACGGCGTGTGGCTGCGCGTGGCCGGCGAGCTGGTGGAGGACGACCGCGTGGAGGCCAAGAAGTCCATGCTGGACGACTACAGCAGCCTGCGCAGCATGTATGACGAGAACGACCCCAACACCCAGGTGCTGTACCTGAAGAACGCCGTCGCCACCTTCAGCTCCTTCACCGCCGCCCCCGAGACCTACGAATTCTGATACCGCCCGGCCGCCCTCCCCGCCCAGGGAAGGGCGGCTTTTTCCGCAGCGGAGGAGCTTTCCTTTCGCAACGGGCCGGCAGACATCTGAACAGGAGCACAAGAGGCCGCCAGCAGCGCTGACGGCCCCTTCTTTTTCAGCATATGGGCCTGCCCGGAGATGAAAGCCGCCCGGCAGGGCAGAATAACGGCGCGGCAGAAGTCAGGCGCGCTCATCCCCCGCGGCCTGGAGGCAGCCCCCGGCCGCGGGCGCGGAGGCGACGACCTCCTGGATCACCTGGATCATCTTGCGGCAGGCGAGGGTGGGGCGCTTGCTCTTCAGCGTGCAGAGGTGGATGGTGCGGCAGATATTGCTGTGCAGCGGCAGGGCGCGGTAATTGCCCGGATATTTCTGCAGCACGAATTCCGGCAGGATGCTGAGCCCCATGCCGCTCTCCACCAGGGCAATCACAGAGGTGTCCAGCATGATGCGGTTTTGCGGGCTGGCGCTGAGCCCGTTCTCATGCAGATAGTTCCAAATGGTGCGGTCATAGCCGCGCTCCGACAGGATCAGCGTCTGCCCGGCGAAATCCTCCGGCACAATGAAGTCCGGATTTTTCGGCGTGAAATGCAGCGGCGTGATGCACAGCAGCCGGTCCTTCAGCAGCGGGAGCAGCGTGAACTGGTCGGAGGAGGGGTTTGAGAGAAACCCGATGTCGATGCTGCCTTCCGCCAGCATGCTCTCGATGGCCGCGTAGCCGTCCTGATAGATATGTACCTCGATGTTGGGATAGCGGGCGTGGAAGGTCCGGAAGATCTGCGGGATCCAGTTGCCGCAGATGCTGTCGAACGCGCCGATGCGGACGAAGCCCTTCTCAAGGCCGTTGAGCTGGTCGATCTCCTCCTGCAGGTGCACCGCCTCCGCCAGAAGCCCCTGAAAGCTCGGCAGCAGCAGCTTCCCATGGGGCGTCAGACGGCAGCCGGTCCGGTCGCGGCTGAGGAGCTCAAAGCCCAGCTCCTTCTCCAGCGCGCTGATGGCATGGCTCGCCGCGGAAGGCGACATGTGCAGCAGCTCCGCGGCGCGTCCCATGTTGTTCTGCTCGGCGATCAGACAGAAAAGCTCGCAAACTTCCAGATTCATATGTCGTCCTCCTGCAGATATGTTGAAAAGCATTCAACTATCTGCAGAATAATATGAAATTTACAAAAAGTAAAGAGGGCCGTAGAATATATATGCCGAAAGCGCAGACTGCTGCAGGCTGCGCGGGCTCCGAAGGCCGGTGCACAGGCTTCGGAACGGGCAGACGCCGCGGCGCACCGCCGCGGCCGCAACAAAAGAGAAACGCAACAGGAACAAAAGAAACGCACGACCACAAAAGAGAACCGCAACAAAAACACAAAAAGAGAAGGAGGATAAAGATGGATCCTATATATGTCGGTTGGCTATCAATTATTCCGCCTGTCCTTGCCATCGGTCTTGCCCTGCTCACCAAGGAGGTCATCATCTCTCTCGTGATGGGCATTCTCTCCGGCACCCTGATCTACACCGTCGCGCTCGGCGGCAACGTGGTGATGGACACCATTACCTACGCGTTCAAGCTGATGACCAATCAGGTGGACATCGGTCTGATCCTGGTCATGGGCATGCTCGGCGCCATCGTGGAGGTCATCTCCCGCAGCGGCGGCCAGCACGCCATGGCCAACTGGGCCAAGACCCGCTTCCACAGCAAGACCAGCTCCCAGCTCGCCACCGTGCTCGTGGGCAGCTGCCTCTTCCTCAGCGACGTGTTCCACAACCTCTCCACCGGCGCCATCATGAAGACCATCAACGACAGCAACAAGGTTTCCCGCGCCAAGTTCGCCTATATCCTGGACGCTACGGCCGCCCCTGTCTGCTGCCTCGTCCCCATGGGCATCTGGGTCGCCGGCATCTGCGCCGTGTTCCCCGAGAACAGCACCTTCTCCAGCAATATGGAGATCTTTTTCGCGAACATCCCCTATAACATCTACTGCATCATCAGCATCGTGATGGTCATCTGGTTCTGCTTCCCCAAGCACGATATCGGCCCCATGCGCCTTGCGGAGATCAAGGCGGACACCACCGGCGACCTCGGCTCTGTGGATGAGCCTGTGAAGGAGTACGGCAAGGGCAAGGTCAGCGACATGGTCGTTCCCATGGTGGTCCTGGTCCTGGCGTCCGTCCTCTTCATGCTGTACACCGGCGGGTTCTGGAGCGGCAGCAGCTTCTCCGAGGCGTTCTCCAACTGCTCCACCAGCACCTCCCTCCTCTGCGGCAGCTTCGTGGCCCTGGCGGTGGCCTTCGTTATGTACGTGCCCCGCAAAATCATCGGCTTCAAGGAATTCATGAGCAGCATCTACGCCGGTATCTCTTCCATGGTCTCCGGCATGACCATTCTGGTCCTCGCCTGGACCATCAGCGGCGTCTGCCGCAAGCTCCTGCTCACCGGCGACTTCGTCGCGAACGCCGTCGTCGAGAGCAACATGCCCGTGGCCGTCATCCCCGCCATCATCTTCATCATCGCCGCGGCCCTGTCCTTCGCCACCGGTACCTCCTGGGGCACCTTCGGCATCCTGATGCCCATCGTCTTCAGCGTCTGCGAGATCGCGGCGCCGCAGCTCCTGCTGCCCGCCATCGCTGCCACCCTCGGCGGCAGCTGCTGGGGCGACCACTGCTCCCCCATCTCCGATACCACCGTTCTCGCCTCCACCTGCGCCGGCTGCGACCACATCCAGCACGTGACGACCCAGCTGCCCTACTGCGCCGTCGGCGGCGCCTGCGCCGTCATCGGGTATCTCGTGGCGGGCTTTACCGCGGGCAACCTGGTCCTGACCTGGATCGGCGCCATCGCCACGCTGGCTGCCGCCCTTCTCATCATGAAGAAGATCACGGCCAAGGAGATCGCGAACGCGCACATGGCCGGAGAATGATCCCCGGTCCGGCATTGACAACGAATCGTCTTTACGAAAAGAAGGATAGGATTTACTATGGCTATTACTCATTTCGAGGGCATCATGACCGCCCTCGTGACCCCTCTGACCTGCGAAAACACTGTGGACGTCCCCAAGCTGGAAAAGCTCATTGATTTTCAGCTCGCCAACGGCGTCAAGGGCCTGCTGATCCTCGGCGGCACCGGCGAGTACAGCGCCCTGACCATGGAGGCCCGCGAGCAGGCCGTCCGCGAGACCGTCCGCTATACGGCCGGCCGCGTGCCTGTCGTCGCCGGCGTTCTCGAGCCCGGCCTCGGCGAGGCGATCAAGTTCTCCAGACTCTGCAAGGCGGCCGGCGCGGACGCGATTCTGCTGCTTGCCCCCTACTATGTACATCCCACCCAGGACGGCATCGTGGACTTCTACCGCGCGGTGGACGCGGCGGTGGACATGCCCATGTTCGTCTACAACATTCCCTACCGCACCTACGTGAACGTTCTGCCTGAGACCGTGGAGCGCATGTGCGAAGAAATGCCCAACATCATCGGCATGAAGGAATGCTCCCCCAACTTCGGCCAGGCGGTGGAGCTGATCCACCGCGTGGGCGACAGGATCTCCGTCCTCAGCGGAGAGGAATTCCTCATGAGCGGCGAGATCCTGATGGGCGCCAAGGGCGCCGTTATGGCCTCCGCGAACCTGATCCCCGACGTGTGGGTGAAGCTCTATGAGCTTGCCGCCGCCAGGAAGGCCGACGAGCTGTCCGCCCTGCTCAAGCAGTACTATCCCCTGATCAAGCTTCTCTTCAAGGAGGTCAACCCCGGCCCGCTGAAGTACGCCATGAAGCTGAAGGGCCTGGACATGGGCTGCCTCAGCATTCCCCTGCGCGAGCCCTCTGACACGCTGAAGGCCGAGCTGAAGGCTGAGATGGAGCGCATAGGGCTTTTGTAAAAGCTTTTTTCCGCAGCGGAAAGCACCCTCTCTCCGTTGTGAAAACGAGCACCCCTCCGGCAAGCGGCCCATGCCCGTCATGCGGGCATGGGCCCGCTGTCCGAAAAGAAAAACGGAAAACAGATCCTGCCGCGGAGCGCGCCCGCCGTCTCTGCGGCCATGATGGGAGGAAAAAAATATATGGCACTGCGAATTTCGAACAAGATGCAGGTGGTGCGCGGCTCCGTGATCCGCCAGATGGCGGAGGCGGCGGCAAAACGCCGCGGCGGCGCGATCTCATTTGCAAACGGCAATCCCTCCTCTGACTCCTTCCCCGTGCAGGACTTCGCCCGCTTCACGGCGGAGGCCTTCGCAAAGGACCCGGACGCCGTGCTGCAGTACGGCCTCTCCCAGGGCTATCCCCCGCTGATCGAGGACATCAAGCAGCGGCTTTCCGCCAAGTGGGGCATCGATTTTGAAAAGAACGACCTCATCATCGTCTCCGGCGGCCAGCAGGCCTGCGACTTCGCCTCCAAGGTCCTGCTGAACGAGGGCGACGCGGTCATCACGGAGGAGCCCTCCTTCTCCAGCTGCTACAACGCCTTCCGCGCATACGGCGCCAAGCTCGTGGGCGTCCCCATGCAGGAGGACGGCATGGATATCGACAAGCTCGCCGAGGCCCTGGAGGCCCACCCCGAGGCCCGCATGATCTATGTGATCCCCTCCTTCCAGAACCCCACCGGCTTCAGCACCAGCGCGGAGAAGCGGGAGAAGATCTACGCCCTGGCGGAAAAGTACAACGTGGCCATCTTCGAGGATGACCCCTACTGCGAGATCCGCTTCGAGGGCGAGGACATCATGCCCATCAAGGCCATCGACAAGGCCGGCGTGGTCGTCTATGCGGGCAGCTTTTCCAAGACCATGGCCCCGGCGTTCCGCCTCGGCTTCGTGGTCTTCGACAAGGCGCTCACCACCCGCATGATCGTCTCAAAGCAGACCACGGACGTCCACAGCTCGCTTCTGTTCCAGCAGGTGACCCACCGCTGCATGACGGAGTGCGATTTCGAGGCCCACCTGAACGACTGCCGCAGCATTTACCGCCGCAAGGGCCAGCTCATGTACAGCGAGCTGCAGAAGAAGCTGCACCCCTCCGTGCGGATCAGCCGGCCCCAGGGCGGCCTGTTCATGATGATGTTCCTCCCCGAAGGGGTGGATTCTCTGCCCTTTGTGTGGGAAGCGCTGGACCGCGGCGTTGTCTGTGTGCCCGGTTCCGGCTTCATGATCGACCAGGACGCCCCGAACAACGGCATCCGCCTTTGCTACTCCACCGCCACGGAGGAGGAGATCATCCGGGGGACGGATATTCTCGGCAAGCTCTCCCACGAGTGGCTGGAGAAATAAGGGCGCAAAAACGCAGGCCGTGGGCTGTGCCGCCCGCGGCCTCCCTGCAACAAGTACGACTGGATCAAAAAAGGAGACGGGAAGATGGGAAAGGTCTTGCTGATGGAGCCCACCATCGAAGCGGAGGGCGTGGCGTATCTGAAGGAGCATTGTGAGGTCTACACCGCCCCGGACGGGGAGCGGGAAACCATGATCCGGTGGATCAACCGCCACGGGATCGAGGCCATGATCGTGCGCAGCGAGGTGGTCGACAGAGCCGTTATCGAGGCCTGCCCTACCCTCCGGATCGTCGGCGAGCACGGCGTCGGAACCGATAACATCGACCTGGCCGCCGCCCGGGAGCATGGCGTGAAAGTGCTGAACACGCCCCTGGCCAACGCCGTCTCCGTGGCGGAGCACTCGATCATGCTGATGCTGGCGCTGAGCCGCCGGCTCTGCCGCGCGGACCGGATGGTGCGCGCCGGACAGTGGGCGCGGCGGGACGACATGCCCACCTTCGATCTCTGCGGGAAAACGCTTTATGTGGTGGGCTTCGGCCGGACAGGGCGGAAAACGGCGGAACTCGCCAGGGCCTTCGGCATGCGCGTCCTTGCCTATGACCTGGCGGATAAGGAGGCGCAGATGCAAAGCGAAGGGGTCGAAGCCATGGCTTCGCTGCGCTGCGGGCTGCCGCAGGCGGACTATGTGTCCGTCCATCTCCCGCTCACGGAAACAACAGCGGGGCTGATCTCCCGCGGGGAGTTCGCCGCCATGAAGCGGACGGCCTGCTTCATCAGCATGAGCCGCGGCCAGGTGGTGGACGAGGCGGCGCTGGCGGAGGCCCTTGCAAACGGGACCATCGCCGGCGCGGGCCTTGACGTGCTGCAGCAGGAACCGCCGCAGCCGGACAACCCGCTGCTGCGCATGGAGCAGGTGATCCTCACGCCGCATATCGGCGGCTGCACCAGCGAAAGCCGGCAGCGCATGGCTGAAAAGGTCACCCATACGGTGGTGCAGGCCCTCGCCGGGGAAGAGACCGACAACTGGGTCAACCCGTAAGGGCGCCGGCCGTCCGCACCGCCGGACAGATACAGAAGATACAAAGCGCTATACAGCGCGCAGATATAAGTGCAAAGGAGGACATTTTTCAATGAAGATCGGTTTTCTCGGCGCCGGCGCCATGGGCGGCGCCATCCTGACCGGCGCCGTCCAGGCGGGCGTGCTGGAGCCCGCAAACGTGTATGTGTCCGATTTTTCCGGGCAGATCCGTGAAAAATACGCGGCTATGGGCTGCAACATCTGCAAGGACAACGAAGAGCTCGGAAAGCAGGCGGACCTCTGCTTCCTCGCGGTGAAGCCCCAGTATGCGGCGGACGCTCTCGCGGGCTTCAAGCGGTCCATGGACGGCAAGGCCGTCGTCTCCATCATGGCCGGCGTCACCGCGGAACGCATCCGCAAAATGATCGGCGGCGAGCTCCGCGTGCTCCGCACCATGC
This sequence comes from Oscillospiraceae bacterium, assembly GCA_051867635.1. Classification (GTDB taxonomy): domain Bacteria; phylum Bacillota; class Clostridia; order Oscillospirales; family Oscillospiraceae; genus RGIG5472. The sequence goes on along the minus strand of JBJDYT010000056.1, from coordinate 6,957 downwards.
CCAACACCCCCGCCCTGGTGAACGCGGGCGCCTTCGCCCTTTGCAGCGACAACGACCTCACCGCCGGGGAAAAGGCTTTCGCCGAAAAGCTCTTCAGCGCCATCGGCATCGTGGAGTGGATGCCAGAGCATCTGATCGACGCAGCCTGCGGCCTTTCCGGCAGCGGCCCCGCCTTCGTGGCCATGTTCGTGGAGGCCCTCGCAGACGGCGGCGTGCTGGAGGGCCTTCCCCGGGCGACGGCATACCGCCTTGCCGGGCAGACCGTCATGGGCGCCGCCAAGATGCTTCTGGAGACCGGCATGCATCCCGGCGCGCTGAAGGACATGGTCTCCTCCCCCGGCGGCACCACCATCACCGGCTGCCAGGCCCTTGAGAATATGGGCCTGCGCGCCGCGGCCATCAGCGCCGTCCAGGCGGCCGCCCGCAGGTCCCGCGAGCTGTGAGGCGCGGCGTCTGCCGCAGCGGCAGGCCGGCAAATCCACACACTCCAGGGCGGCGCCCGCCGCGCCGCCCCGGCTTGATCAGGATGGAGCACATATGAGACATTACAAAGCTGCCCTCTGCGCCCGCTGCGGCCGGCCGCTGGAGGGGAAATTCTACGACCCCTGTCCCCACTGCCTCCGGGAGGGCGTTGTCGTGAACTACACCACCGTCTACGACCTGCGGGGCGCAACGCTGCCGGACAAAAACGCGGGCGAGGGGATCTACCGCTACCGGGAGTTTCTGCCCCTGCCGGCAGGCGCCCGGGAGGTCTCCATCGGCGAGGGAAACACCCCGCTGCGGCGGCTCCGCCGCATGGGGGAGTATCTCGGACTCGACGAGCTCTATATGAAGGACGAGAGCAAGAACCCCACCGGCTCCCACAAGGACCGGCTGGCCTCCGTCATCGTCTCAAAGGCCCTGGCGGACGGCGCGAAGGGTATCGCCCTTGGTTCCACCGGAAACCAGGGCGCCGCCGCAGCCGCCTACAGCGCGGCGGCCGGGCTGCCCTGTGTGATCTTCACCACGCCGAACGTCTCCTCCCCCATGAAAACAGCCATGCAGGTCTATGGCGCCTGCGTGTTCGTGACGCCCACCATGGACGACCGGGCGGCCATGGTGCGGCTGCTGGCGGAGGAGAAGGGCTTCGTCCCCGCCAGCGGCCTTGTGACGCCACCCATGGGCAGCTCCTGCTTCGGCGTCGACGGCTACAAGACCATCGCCTATGAGGTCTATGAGCAGCTCGGCGGCGCGCCGGACTGGTTCGTGGTGCCGATCTCCTACGGGGACACGCTTTACGGCATTTACAAGGGGATGCGGGACCTTCGGGAGATGGGCAGGATCGCCCGCCTGCCGCGCTTTGCCGCGGCGGAGGTCTTCGGCGCGGCGGAGGCGTCCCTGGCGGAGCCGGGAGACAGGCCCGTCTTTACGCCCGGCGGGCCGTCCTGCCAGACCTCCATCGCGACAGGCTATGTGGCCTACACCACCATGCAGGCGCTCCGCGCTTCCGGCGGTACCGCCCGCACGAGCCACGACGGGGAGGCGCTCGCCATGCAGAGGCTCCTGGCGGAAAAGGAGGGCGTCTATGCGGAGCTGTCCTCCGCGGCAGCCCTCGTGGCGCTCCAAAAGCTCGTCCGGGACGGCCGGGTGGAGCGCAGCCAGCGCGTGGTGGCGCTCATCACCTCTTACGGGCTGAAGGACCCAGCCTCCACGGCCTCCGTCCTGCCGGAGATCCCGGCCATCGAGCCGACGGAGGGCGCTCTGCGCCGGGCGATGGAAGCCAGCTATCAAAAAACGCTTTAAGGCGCAGGGGGGACGGAAATGAAAAGAGAGCGGCGAAAACCATCGGCATGGTATTCCATATCGGTCCTGCTGGGCGTCCTTGCCATCGTCCTCTGCGGCAAGGTCTTTTTCGGGGCCGGGCTTGCGACCATGTTCCTTTTGTCCTGGCTGTTCATATTCCCGGCCTGTATGCGTCTCGGCTTCAGCTACGAGGAGATCGAAGCGGGGGTGCTCTCCTACATCGACCGCGGGATGGAAGCCATCCTCATCGTCCTGGCGGTAGGCGGCATGATCGCCTCCTGGATGGCGGCGGGGACGGTCCCGGCCATCATATGCTACGGGCTGGAGCTCATCCGGCCGAAGAGCTTTCTGCTGATCAGCTTTCTGCTCTGCACGGCGGTGGCCTATATCTGTGGCACTTCCTGGGGCACCATGGGCACGGCGGGCATCGCCATGTTCGCCGTGGGCGAGAGCCTGGGCGTGCCGGCGGCCTGCAGTGTGGGCGCGATCTTCAGCGGCGCCTATCTCGGCGAGATGGCGTCCCCCATGTCCAACTCGGCCAACGTCTGCGCCTCGGTCTGCGGCGTGCCGCTGAACCGGCACTGCCGGGAGGCGGGCCTTCTGCTGCTGCCGGTCATGGGCATCACGGCCGTGCTGTATTTTTTCCTCGGCCGCAGCCAGGGCGGCGGCTTTGACAGCAGCTATATCGAGAGCACCTGCGCGGCCCTTTCCGCCCTCTTCCGTATCGATCTGCTGGATTTCCTGCCGGTGCTGTTCCTTCTCGGGCTCATCGCCGCCAAGATCCCAGCCCTGTTCTCCATGCTGATCTCGGCGGTCTTCGCCTGCGTGCTGGCCGTGGTGCGGCAGGGCGCTGCGGCGTCGGACATCCTGGCCATCTTCTGGAGCGGCTATGAGGTGGAAAGCGGCAGCGACTTCCTCGACGCCCTGCTGAACCGCGGGGGCGTGGAGAGCATGTTTGAGACCGGCGCCGTCATGCTCTTTGCCTTCGGCATGGCGGGGGCGTTTCAGGCGGCGGGCCTGCTGGACCCCCTGGTGGAGGCGCTGACCCGCCGCACAAAGGGAGTGCTGCAGCTGGGCATCGCGACGGAGGGGATGACCGTCCTCGGCAATATGCTGGGGACAAATACCTTCGCGCTCATCATGACCGGCTCGCTCATGAAGGATACCTACGAGAGCTTCCGCCTTGCGCCCACAGACCTCTCGCGCACCATGACCGCCTCCTCCACCGTGTTCTGTCCGCTGATCCCCTGGAATGTGTCAGGCCTGTACATCGTGGCGCTGTACGGCGTCGAATGTCTGGACTTCGCGCCCTATGCCTTCTGCGCCTATCTGACGCCGCTTTTCGCCCTGCTCTTCCTGTGTTTCAGGCGCCGGAGCGCCTGCACGGAGGAGGGGCGGAGATCCCCTTCGCACGCCTCGCCGGCGGCCGCCCCCAGCCGCCGAAAACGGTAAGGCCGTCAGCCGGTCGTCCGGCTGACGGCCCTTTCGCGCCCCCGCTGCGCCGCGGCAGAACAGCGCTTCAATCCGGCGCAGCCGCGTTCTCCCGGGGCCGGCGCACAAAGCTTGGGGCGGCCGCCGGGGAAACGAGGCCCCCTCTCCCCTTTTACCGGAGCGGCGGGGAGAACGCGGGTCATTGCTTTTGCCGGAAAAAACTGCTATGCTTATGGACAACGCTGTCCGTGTTGGAGCGGGCTTGGCAGTATGGCCGCATAAAAAGGCTCTGCCGGACGGCAGAGCCTTTTTATGCGCGGCGGCGCCCGCCGCCGTATCATTTCCTTTGGACGGAGGATACAAATGGCAAAGTACGCCTTCCACCCCGAGCTTCAGAAATACGCGAAAATGAACATCCCGGTCATGCCGGCCATACTGCCGCTGGCACGGAAGCTGATGGGCGCCCTGTACGGCCGGGAGAAGTCCGACGACAAGGTCGCGGTGGAGCGCCTGGCCATCCCGGCGAAGGACGGCCACGCCATCCGCGCGCTGCTGTACATCCCCGCCGCCTGCCGCGAAGGCGGCCCCTGCCTGGTGTTTTACCACGGCGGCGGCTTTGTTTACCAGGCCTCGCCCCACCATTTTGTGCTGTCCCGCCGCCTGGCGGAGCTGCTGCAGGCCAGGACGCTGTTCGTGGACTACCGCCTTGCGCCGAAATACCACTTCCCCTACGCGGCGGAGGACGCCTGCGCCGCCTATGCCTGGGTGCTGGAGCACGCCGAGGAGCTGCGGATCGACCCGCAGCGCGTCGCCCTCTGCGGCGACAGCGCCGGCGGGAACCTGGCGGGGGCGGTCTGCCTCATGGCCCGGGACCGCGGCCTGCCCATGCCCCGGGCGCAGCTGCTGCTCTATCCCGTCGCCGACCGGAGCCTGGAGAGCGGGAGCATGCGGCAGTTCACCGACACGCCCCTGTGCAACAGTGTGGCCGGCAGGAGATTCAACGACCTCTACTTCCCCTTTGAGAGCCACGAGCATGTGGAGTATTTCTCCCTGGTGGAGGCCCCCTCCCTGGCCGGCCAGCCGCCCACTTACATAGAGGTGGCGGAGCTGGACTGCCTGCGGGACGGCGGGCTGCTGTACGAAAAACGCCTGCGCGAGCAGGGCGTGGAGACCGAGCTGCACGAGATTGGTGGCGCCATGCACGGCTATGACATCGCGGCGGAGAGCGCCCTGGTGCAGGGGCTGATGGAAACGCGCGCGGCGTTTCTGCGGCGGACGCTGGAATAAGGAAGAGGGACGCTCACCGGGCGTCCCTCTCCAATTTTCTGAACAGGCGGACCAGCACCACCACCGCGATGCAGGCCAGGATCACCTCCGCCGTGACCTGGGCGTAGGCCAGACCGTACAGCGGATAGAAATAGTTCCACAGGAACAGCGCCGGGATCTCCAGCACGATCTTCCGCAGGATGGCAAAGACCAGCGCCTTCTTCCCCATGCCGCAGGCCTGGAACACGCCCACCGCCAGGAAGTCCACGCACAGGAACGGCAGCGCCAGGCACAGGCCCCGCAGGAACCGGGTCCCGTAGGCGATGATCGTCTCGTTGTCCATGAAGAGGGCGGTCAGCTGGCCGGCGCAGAGGTAATAGACGGCCGACGTGGCCACCAGAAAGACCAGGATAAGCTTCAAGGCGAAGGTGACGGTGTGCTTCATGCGCTTGACGTTGCCGCTGGCATAATTGTAGCTGACCAGAGGCATGATGCCCTGGGAAAGGCCCATGGCGATGTACATGGGGACCATGTTGATCTTCTGCACGATGCCCATGGCCGCCACGGCGTCCGCGCCGTAGACCGAGGTGAAGTTGTTCAGCACGGTCATGCCGGTCACGTTCAGCAGGTTCTGGATGGAGGCCGGGACGCCCACGCCGCACACGCCGGCCACGATCTTTTTCTCAAACGTCAGCATGGACGGGCGGATGCAGACATAGGTCCTCCCCCGCCTGACATACAGCAGGACGAGGAAGTACGCGCAGGCCACGCAGTTGGAGAGGAAGGTCGCCAGGCCCGCGCCGGCCGCGCCCATGTTCAGCCCCCAGGGCATGATGAAAATGGGGTCCAGGAGCATGTTCAGCAGACAGCCGCTGATGGTGCCGATGCTGGCGTGGAGGGTGGACCCCTCCGCGCGGACCATGTGGGCCATGACCACGTTCAAAATGGCAGGGGCCGCGCCGCAGCTGACCGTCCACAGCAGGTAAGTGCCGGTGGCGGCGGAGGTCCCCGCGTCCGCGCCGAGGATGCCCAGGACCGGCGTGCGGAAGGCCGTGAACAGGGCGGAGAACAGCAGCCCGCAGAACAGCGAGCAGTAGAAGCCGAAGGCAGAGCTTTTATAGACCGTGTCGTAATCCTTCCTCCCCAGTCCCCGGCTCATCATGCTGGCGGAGCCCACGCCGAAAAGGTTGTTGACGGCGTTAAAGGCCAGCAGCAATGGCGCGGCCAGGGTAACGGCGGCGTTCTGCACGGGATCGTTCAGCATGCCGACGAAGTAGGTGTCGGCAAGGTTGTAGATGACCATGACCAGAGAGCTGATGATCGTCGGCACGGACAGGGTCATGACCGCTCTGGGGACCGGCGTTTGTTCAAATAACTGTGTTTTGCGGTCGTCTTCCATGTGTATCCTCCTGTAGGCGAGAGAGCAGGCTTGACATCTGTCAGCCTTTTATATACTATAAAAGCCGATCCGGAGGATGTCAAGCGCTCCGGGGCAAGTATGACAGGAGCGGAACATGTGTCAGCGTTGGAGGGACCGCAGATGTATCAGGGCAGCAATCCCATCGCCAAGCGCTCGCAGGACTGGCTCGCCGAGGCGCTGCTGGAGCTGCTGAAAACAAAGGCCTATGCGCAGATCAGCATCAAGGACATCTGCGGCAAGGCGGGCCTTTCCCGGCAGACCTTTTACCAGATGTTCGACAGCAAGGAGGAGGTCGCGCGCTACGCGGTGCGCTACCGCCAGTCCCCCGCCCTCCTGCGCCCCGGCGCGTCGCCGGACACGGCCAGGGAGCTGAAGCAGGTGGCGCGGCAATTCGCCCGCGCAGTCCGAAGCAATCAGGAGACCATCCAGCTCTACCGGAAGAACAACCTGCAATACCTTCTCTATGAGGAGATCTCCAGGACCCTGGCTTCGGCAGAGCTCCGCTTCGGCCGGAAGCCGGAGGCCCATATCGAGCCGCTGGCCAATGCGTTCTTCACCGGCGCGCTGGCCCGTTCGCTTTTGATCCTGGCGGACCACGAGGAGATCTCGGAGGAGGCGTTCGCGGACTTTTTCTGCGGCGTTCTCCAGGGGGCGTATTACGCTGCCGAGTAAGCGGCCCGGCGGCAGGACCCGGAGCCGCGGCGTCCCGCTCCCAAACAATCCGAAAAAACTTTTTTCGGTCGTTTCTAATGGTTTTTAGTCATTTCCGCTTGGTTTTACTTACTCTTTAGACCTCTTTGAACCTGCGTTTTCCGAGTGTTCCGGCGCTGTCTGTGGTCATTTATGTGGTCAAAAACGCTTCCCGCCCCAAACCGGTGATTTTTCACCGGCCCAGGACGGGAAGCGTTTCGCGTTTCAGGTTGGTTGGATTGTAACTCTGACTGCGGGGTTATGCAAGTGTTTTCTGCGGAGAAAGCAGCTCAAAGTTTGCGGGGCTATAAACAAACTTCACGCAAAGTCCTCGCACCACGAAGGACGAAAACCGGCGGATATGGTAG
>JBJDYT010000055.1:0-18361 GCA_051867635.1 Oscillospiraceae bacterium | reverse complement strand
ACGTCTTCGGCAAGGAGGACACCATCGTCACCATCCAGGTGGACCAGCTGCTGGCAGAGCAGTTCGGCATGGAGTACACCGACCAGGACGGCAAGAAGGTCCGGCCCTATATCATCCACCGTACTTCCTTGGGCTGCTATGAGCGCACCCTGGCCTACCTCATCGAGAAGTACGCCGGCGCGCTGCCCACCTGGATGGCGCCGGAGCAGGTGCGCTTCCTGCCCGTCACCGACCGCGCCGCCGACTACTGCGCCGAGCAGGCGAAGAAGCTGGAGAGCCAGGGCTACCGCGTGACGGTGGACTACCGCAACGAGAAGATCGGCCGCAAGATCCGCGACGCCCAGGTGGAGAAGATCCCCTACATGGTGGTCGTGGGCGACCGGGATATGGAGAACGGCACCGTCTCCCCGCGCCACCGGGCGGACGGCGACCTGGGCGCCATGAGCTTCGAGGCGTTCGCCGCCCTGCTGAAGGACGTGGTGGACTCCAAGGCCAAGAAGTAAACCCGCAGGAGAATGAAAAGCAGCGGTTTGCGTGCGTTTGCGCTCAAACCGCTGTTATTTTTCCCGCACGGCGCCGGTGCGCCGCGCCCGGTGGCGCGGGGACGGAGGAAGATGAAGGAAGAGCAGGGGAGCGATGCATCCCGCCGGGGGCGCTGAAAAAGAGGACGGTCTTGCAAAACGGACGCTTCCCGCAGCGGATCTTCCATAAAATGCAAGATTAATTGAAATTTCCTGCAAAAAGAGCCATTCCATTCCGTAATGCTTCAAAAAAGTGAAGAATCGGAAAAACCTGTTGCAAAGCGGGGAGGGGTGCGGTACAATAAGCCCATCGAAAGAGCGGGAGAAAACCTTCTCGACGCTTCGGCGCATTTTGAAAGATGAAAGGAAGAAAAATTCATGAAGAAACTGTTTGCACTGCTCATGGCGCTCGTCATGGTGTTCGCGGTGGCCGGCTGCGGCAGCAGCGGCGGCGACGGCGACGCCTCCGGCAAGACCAATCTGACCTTCACCACCGGCAGCGAGACCGGTACCTATTACGCCTTCGGCGGCGTCCTGGCCCAGGACGTGAACAGCAACACCGACGTCAACGTCACCGTCGTCAGCAGCGACGGCTCCAAGGCCAACGTGCTGCTCATGGCCGCCGGCGACGCCCAGCTGGGCTTCTGCCAGTCCGACGTGATGGCCTATGCCTATAACGGCACCTCCACCTTCGCGGATGTGGGCGCCGTGACGGACTTCTCCACTGTGGCGAGCCTGTACATGGAGCAGGTGCAGATCGTGACCTGCAACCCCGACATCAAGTCCGTAGAGGACCTGCGGGGCAAGAAGGTCTCCATCGGCGCGGCGGGCTCCGGCGTGTACTTCAACGCCATCGACATCCTGGCGGCCTATGACATGACCGAGGACGACATCGTGGCCAACTTCCAGGATTTCGCCAACAGCGCGGACAGCCTGACCGACGGCACCATCGACGCGGCCTTCATCGTGGCCGGCGCGCCCACCAACGCCATCACCTCTCTGGCCGCCAGCAAGGACGTGTACCTGGTGAGCCTGGATGACGAGCACATCGACAAGCTCCTGGACAGCTCCCCCTACTACAGCAAGTCCATCATCCCCGCCAGCACCTACGAGCTGGAGTCTGACACCGAGACCGTGGCCGTGGGCGCCGTGATCATCGCCCGCGACGACGTGTCCGAGGATGCCATCTATGCCTTCGTCTCCGACATCTTCGCCAACAAGGACAGCCTGGCCCACGGCAAGGCCGCGGAGCTGGACGTGGCTTTCGCCGCCAGCGTCACCGCCGTCCCCTATCATCCCGGCGCGGCGAAGTTCTTCTCCGAGCAGGGCTTTGAAGTCCCCGTCAAGTAAACCCCTGGCGTAAACCGCACGAAAAACCGGCAGCAGGCTACGGCGGAGTTTTCTCCGCCGTAGCCTGCCCGTTAGACCGGCAGCCGCGGAGGGCTGCGCGGTCTCATACCGCGCTATCTGATATCGGGAGGGAACCGAATGGAACTGTTTAAGAAAAAGAAGGCGCCGGCAGCGGAACCGGCTGCGCCCGCCGGCGTGGAGACGGCCGCCGCGGCGGACGCGGAGACGGATGTGGCCGCGGACGTGGACGCGGTCATGCGGAAGTACGACCGGGAATCCAACACCCGCATCTGGGTGGGGACCCCCGCTATCGTTGTCCGCAGCCTCATGGCGCTGTTCTCCGTCTACTGCATCTATATGACCCTTTGCAGCACCGCCATCCAGGAGGTGCGGCTGTCCGCGTTCCTGGGGCTCATCGTGCTGCTGGGCTACCTGACCTATCCTGTGAAGAAGGGCATCACCCGGGCGAATTACATCCCCTGGTACGACATCGTCCTCATGGTGCTGGGCGCGGGCAGCTTCTTCTACTTCACCTTCAACGCCATGACCATTATCCAGAAGTCCGTGCTCATCGGGCCGGTGGAGGTGGTGGTGGGCGTCATCGGCATCCTGACGCTGATGGAGCTCTGCCGCCGCTGCGTGGGTATCCCCATCCTCTGCGTGGTGGGCGCGCTGCTGGTGTACACCTTCGCCTCGGGGCTGAATCTGCGCCGGGTGGTCTACACGCTGTTCTACACCACCTCCGGCGCCATCGGCACCCCTATTTCCGTCTGCTATAAGTACATCGTCCTGTTCATCATCTTCGGCGCGTTCCTGGAGCGCACCGGCATCGCCAACTTCTTCCTGCAGGTGGCCAACCGCGTGGCGGGCTGGGCCTCCGGCGGTCCCGCCAAGGTGGCGGTCATCGTCAGCGCCTTGGAGGGTATGGTGTCCGGCTCCTCCGTGGCGAACACCGTCAGCACCGGCTCCGTCACCATCCCCATGATGAAAAAGCTGGGCTACAAACCGGAATTCGCCGGAGCGGTGGAAGCGGCCGCCTCCACCGGCGGCCAGATCATGCCGCCCATCATGGGCGCCGCCGCCTTCCTCATGGCGGAGTACATGAACCTGCCTTACGCGCAGGTGGCGGCGAAGGCCATCCTCCCCGCCGTGCTGTACTTCGCGGGCATCTTCATCGCGGTGCATCTGGAAGCCAAGCGCCTGGGCCTGAATGGCATTCCCCGGGACCAGCTGCCCAAGGTGCTGCCTTTGCTCAAACAGATCTACCTGCTGGCGCCGCTGGTGCTGCTGGTCTGGATGGTGGCCTCCAACACCAGGACCATGCAGACCTCCGCCGCCCTCGCCATTCTCGCCGCCATTGTGGTGGGCTTTTTGAACAGCCAGGACCGGCTGACCTTCAAGAAGATCTGGGAAGCCCTGGAGACCGGTGCCAAGGGCGCCATCACCGTGGCTGTGGCCTGCGCTATGGCGGGCATGATCGCCGGCTGCATCACCGTCACTGGCCTTGCCTCCAAGCTCATCTCCGGTGTGGTGGCCCTCTCCGGCGATACTACCATCATCGCCCTGCTGCTGACCATGGTCTGCTGCATCGTCCTGGGCATGGGCGTTCCCACCACCGCCAACTTCTGCATCATGGCCACCACCTGCGCCCCCATCCTCATCAAGATGGGCTTCTCCCCGGTGGCCTCCTACTTCTTCGTGTTCTACTTCGGCATCGTGGCGGATATCACCCCGCCCGTGGCCCTGGCGGCTTACGCCGGCGCGGCCATCGCCAAGGGCAATCCCATGAAGACCGGCGTCAACGCCACCAAGCTGGCCATCGCCGCCTTCATCGTGCCCTATATCTTCGCCTACAGCCCGGCCATGCTGTTTGAAAACGTCACCAGCGTTTTCAGCGTGGTGCAGATCTGCCTGAGCGCGCTGCTGGGCATCTTCGGCGTGGCCGCCGCCATGAACGGCTATGTCTGCCGGAAGAACAACTGGCTGTTCCGGCTGGTGTATCTCGCGGGCGGCCTGTGCCTGATGATCCCCGGCACGCTGACGGATGTGGTGGGCCTGGCGGTGGTGGGCGGCCTGACGGCCGTGAACTATCTCGCCGCGAAGAAGTCCTCCTCCGTGGCCGCCGTGTAAAACGGCCCCGGGAAAAGAGAATACCGCAGCGTATCGGAAACGCCCGAAGGAGGTCCTCCTTCGGGCGTTTTTGCCGCGCCCTTCATTTTCCCGCGCTCCGCCGCATAGAGTGGGAGAAAGAGTACCGTGAGGAGGTCGTTTTCCATGCCCACCATCTATCTCAGCCCCTCCACCCAGGAGGGGAACCCTTACATCACCGGCAGCGGCAGTGAGGAGTACTGGATGAACCGGCTGGCGGATGAGCTGGAGCCCTATCTCCGCGCCTCCGCCATCGCCTTCACCCGCAACACCCCGGACATGACCGCCGCCTCGTCCATCCGGCAGGCCAACTCCCGGGGCGGCTATGACTTCTACCTGGCGCTGCACTCCAACGCCTCCGGCAGCGGCGCCACGGAGGGCAGCCAGCGGGGCATCATCGCCTTTTACTATCCCGGCAGCCGGGAGGGGGAGCGGGCGGCCAACATCTTCGTGGACAATTTCAAGGCCATCTACCCCCTGCCCCAGCAGGTCTACGCCCGCTCCACCACCGCCATCGGGGAGGTGCGGCAGCCGAACTTCCCCTCCGTGCTGCTGGAGATCGGCTATCACGACAACGTGGCGGACGCCCGTTGGATCGAGGGGAACCTGCAGCCCATCGCGGAGGTCATCGCGCTGTCATTGACGGAATACTTCGGTATCCCCTTCGTCACGCCCATCACTCCCTGGGTGGGCGTGGTCGCTGTCACGCACGGCACGCTGAACCTGCGCAGCTATCCCTCCTCCACCGCCACGCTGGTGGCGGACCTGCCCGCCGGGGCGGAGGTGACGGTCTACGGACAGTACGACGACTGGTATGTGGTACACTATGCTGGGCGTATCGGTTACGCCGCGGCACGATATATTGTGAGAAAGTGAGGATTTCTCCCTCTTTGGCGGATACTGGCCCTTGACAGCGGTGGAATCAAAGTTTAATATAAGAAAGGATTACATTGGGAGGGAAGGGGCCCTCCCGATTATCTGAAAAGACCGTCATATGGTATAGATATGAAAATCGAATAGGAGGATAACCCGTGGATTTTACGACCATCGTTATTATCGGAGTTGTCGGGGTCGTGCTTCTGGTGGTTGCCTTCCTTCTCGGTATTTACTACCGCAAAAAGGTATCCGAAAAAGAGATCTCCAGCGCCGAAGAAGAGGCGCGGCGTATCATCAACGATGCGATCAAGAGCGCTGAGAGCCGCAAGCGCGAGGCCCTGCTCGAGGCGAAAGAAGAGATTTTGAAGCAGAGAAGTGAATATGAGAAGGAAGTCAAGGAACGCAGAAGCGAGCTGCAGCGCCAGGAAAACCGCCTTCAGCAGAAGGAGGAGAACCTGGACCGCAAGACCGACGCCCTGGAAAAGAGGGAAGAGACCCTTGCGGGCAAGATCGCTGCCCTTGACAAGGAGAACGAGGAGATCCGGCAGATCAAGCGCAGCCAGACCGAGATGCTGGAGCGCATTTCCGGCTTCTCCGAGGAAGAAGCGAAGAAATACCTGATCGAACAGGTGGAGTCCGAGGTCACGCACGAGACCGCCATGAAGATCCGGGAGATCGAGGCCCGGGCCAAGGACGAAGCGGACGCCCGTGCCAGAGAGATCGTGGCCACCGCCATCCAGCGCTGCGCCGCGGACCATGTTTCCGAAATCACTGTCAGTGTGGTTCCCCTGCCCAATGACGAGATGAAGGGACGCATCATCGGCCGTGAGGGCCGCAATATCCGCACCATCGAGACCCTGACGGGCGTGGACCTCATCATCGACGACACCCCCGAGGCCATCACCGTCTCCTGCTTCGAGCCGGTCCGCCGCGAGATCGCGCGGGTCGCGCTGGAGAAGCTCATCGCCGACGGCCGCATCCATCCCACCCACATCGAGGAGATGGTGGAGAAGGCCCGCCGGGAGGTGGAGGCCGTCATCAAGTCCGAGGGCGAGCGCGCGGTCATGGAGACCGGCGTGCGGGGCCTGCATCCGGAACTGGTGAAGATGCTGGGCCGTCTGCGCTACCGCACGAGCTATGGCCAGAACGTGCTGCAGCACTCCATCGAGGTCAGCCACATCGCGGGCCTCATGGCGGCGGAGCTGGGCGCCGACGTACAGGCGGCCAAGCGGGCCGGCCTGCTGCATGACCTGGGCAAGGCCGTGGACCACGAGATGGAGGGCACCCACATCGCCCTGGGTGTGGAGTTCGCCCGGAAGTACCACGAGAAGGAAGACATCATCCACGCCATCCAGGCGCACCACGGCGACGTGGAGTGCAAGACCCTGGTGGCCTGCCTGGTGCAGGCGGCGGATGCCATTTCCGCGGCCCGTCCCGGCGCGCGGCGCGAGAATCTGGAAAGCTACATCAAGCGCCTGGAAAAGCTGGAGGAGATCACCGGCACCTATCCCGGCGTGGACACTGCTTACGCTATCCAGGCCGGCCGCGAGGTGCGGGTCATGGTGAAGCCCGAGCAGGTCAGCGAGGACGAGATGGTGATCCTGGCAAGGGAGCTGGCGAAGAAGATCGAGAGCGAGCTGGAGTACCCCGGCCAGATCAAGGTCCACGTCCTGCGGGAGACCAAGGTCGTGGAATACGCAAAATGACCCTGCCAAGAGGAGCGCCGCGGCGCTCCTCTTTTTTGCGCCACCGCGCCGCCTTTCGCCCGGCGCGGTTGCACTTTTTCGCCGCTTCGGGTATAATAACCGCAAAGCGGCTATTATACCATGTTATTTCAGCCGGCTTACTCCCGCCTGACGGCGGGACCGCAAAACATGACTGATGAACTGCGAAGCAAACGACCACCGACAGAAAAGAGGAGCAGCCATGATCTATCACATCCTTGCCGTGGGCGACGTGGTGGGGGAGAGCGGCCTTGACCATCTCGTCCGTCACCTGGGGAGCCTGCAAAAGCTGAAGAACATCCACTTCACCGTGGTGAACGGGGAGAACGCCTCCGGAGTGGGGGTCATGCCCCAGCAGGTGGAGCGCATGCTCCGGGCCGGGGCGGACGTGGTGACGCTGGGGAACCACACCTTCGGCAGGGCGCAGATCGGCGAGCTGCTGGAGGAGGAGCCCCGCCTGCTCCGTCCCGCCAATTTCACCTCCCGCTCTCCCGGCCGGGGCTGCGGGATCTACGACTGCGGGGGCCTCCGCGTCCGGGTGATGAACCTCATCGGCCGCTGCGAGCTGGACTTCCACGCGGACAACCCCTTCTTCACCGCGGACCGGCTTTTAAAGGAGGGGGAGGCGGAGCTGACGCTGGTGGACTTCCACGCGGAGGCCAGCAGTGAGAAGCTGGCCATGGCCTACTACCTGGACGGCCGCGTGACCGCCCTCTGGGGGACCCACACCCATGTGCCCACGGCGGACGAGGAGGTCTTTCCCGGCGGCATGGGCTATATCAGCGACCTGGGCATGACCGGCCCGGTGCGGAGCGTGCTGGGCATCCGGCCGGAGCAGTCGGTGGAGACCTTCCTGGGGGGCCGGGCCGGCCGCTACCAGCCCGCCGAAGGCCCCTGCAAGCTGCAGGGCGCCATTTTCACCGTCAACAGCGCCACACGCCGCTGCGAGGGCGTGGAGCGCGTGGATATCCGATAAGAAAGAGAGAGAAAGCACTATGTCCATTGAAAAAGTGAGAGCGTATCTGGCCGATTTCGGCGTCGCGGACCGCATCCGGGAGTTCGACGTTTCCAGCGCCACGGTGGAGCTGGCGGCTATCGCCGTTGGGGTGGAGGGCGCCCGCATCGCCAAGAGCCTGAGCTTCAAGCTGGGAGAGGAGCCCATCATCGTGGTCACTGCCGGGGATATGAAGATCGACAACGCCAAGTATAAGGCGGAGTTCGGCATGAAGGCCAAGATGCTGACCTTTGAGGAGGCCTGCGAGATGACCGGCCACGCTCCGGGCGGCGTCTGCTCCTTCGCCCTGCCGACGAACGTGCGGGTCTATCTGGATCTGTCCATGCGGCGCTTTCCCACGGTGTTCCCCGCAGCGGGCAGCAGCAATTCTGCCGTGGAGATGACCTGCGAGGAGCTGGAGAAGTACTCCTCCAACTTCGTCAAGTGGGTGGACGTCTGCAAGGCAAAGGAGCCGAAGGCATGACGGAGGAGGCGCTGCCTACGCCGCGGCGGGGCCTGAGCTCGGCGGCGCTGAAGGCTGTGGCCCTTGTCTCCATGTGCGTCGACCACTTTGCCGCCAGCGGCCTGTATTCTCTTTTGGCCCTCCGCTGGGGAATGTCTCCGGCGGCGGAGGAGACGGGCTATCTGATCCTGCGCATTCTGGGCCGGTTGGCTTTCCCCCTCTACTGCTTTTTGCTGACGGAGGGCTTCCGCCACACCCACAGCCGCGGGCGCTACGCCCTGCGCCTGGGGCTGTTCGCCCTGCTCTCGGAGGCCCCCTTCGACCTGGCCTTCATGGGCAGCGTCCTGGAGATCGGGTATCAGAACGTGTTTTTCACCCTGCTGCTGGGCCTTCTCGCCCTCATGGCGGCGGAGGCGCTGCAAAAGCGGGGCCTGCGCTTCGGCCCGGTGCTGGCGGTCATAGCTTGCGGCCTGCTGGCGGAGCTGCTGCGGACGGACTACGGCTTTTGGGGCGTGGCCGTCATCGGGGCCCTCTACCTGCTGCGGGAAAAGGAGACGGAGAAATATCTCGCCGCCGGCGCGCTGCTGCTGGGCGCGGGGACTGTGGAGATCGCGGGCTGGAGCGCGTTTTATCTCATCCACCGCTATGACGGCCGCCGGGGCTATGCCGGGCGGGCGCTGCAGTGGGGCTTTTACCTGTTTTATCCGGCGCATCTGCTCATCTTCGCGCTGGCGGTGCGCTTTTTGCGCTGAGAAAGGAGAGAAGCTATGGTGAAGCTGGTACACGCGGCGGACCTGCATCTGGACAGCGCCTTCGGCGCTCTCGGCCCGGAAAAGGCCAAGGAACGCCGGCGGGAGGGCCGGTACCTGGTGGAGCGGCTGGCGGAGCTGACGCGCCGGGAGGGCGCGGACCTGCTGCTGCTCTCCGGGGACCTGTTCGACGGCCGGCACGTGTATCCCGAGACGCTTTCTTGTCTCGCGGAGGCCTTCGCCTCCCTCTCCGCCCGGGTGTTCATCGCCCCGGGGAACCATGACCCCTACGCCCCCGGCGGCCCCTATGAGCGCGTGCGCTGGCCGGAGAACGTACATATTTTCCGCACCGCCGCGGTGGAGGCGGTGGAGCTGCCGGAGCTGAATGCGGTGGTGTACGGCGCGGCCTTCACCGCGCCGGAGCGGATGGATGCGCCGCTGCAGGGCTTTTCCGCGCCCCGGGACGGGCGGACGCACCTGATGGTGCTCCACGGCGACGTGACCCGGGGGGAGTCGGTCTACGGCCCCATCCGGCGGGAGGAGATCGAGCGCAGCGGCCTTTCCTACCTGGCGCTGGGCCATGTGCACCAAGGCAGCGGCCTGCAGCGGGAGGGGCGGAGCTTTTGGGCCTATCCCGGCTGCCCGGAGGGCCGGGGCTTTGACGAGACCGGGGAAAAGGGCGTCCTGGCGGGGAGCGTGGACGCCGAGAGCGCGTCGCTGCGCTTCGTGCCGCTGGGACGGCGGCAGTATAGGATCGTCACGGTGGATGTGACGGAGAAGGACGCGGAGACGGCGGTGCGGCAGGCCCTGCCGCCCTCCGCCGCCATGGACGTCTGCCGGGTGCTTCTCACGGGAGAGACGGAGGAGCAGGGCCCGGACCTTGTCCGCCTGCGGGAAAAGCTCAGCGGGCTCTGCTATGAGCTGGAGCTGCGGGACGAGATGGCGCTGCGCCGGGATATCTGGGAGGGCGCCGGAGAGGATTCCCTGCGGGGCCTGTTCCTGCGCCGCATGCGGGAGAAGCTGGATCGCGCGGAGACGGAGGAGGAGCGGCGCGTGGCGGAGGAGGCTTTGCGCTTCGGCCTCGCGGCGCTGTCCGGACGGGAGCTGTAGGGCTGCCGCGGCAGCTGTTTTATGCCGCGGACAAAATTTCCAGAAACTGTGAAAAACTTTGCAAAAAGGCATAAAACAGGTAAAAAAGAGAATGAAACGGAGCAAAGCGGAAGGGAAAACTGTCCATTTCGCCTATTGATTTTCGCGCTGTTCATAGTACAATGCTCCTGTCCTGAAAAAATACTGCAAGGAGGTGCTTTTTCATGCTCAACAGCACCATGCGGACCAGCCACGGCCGGCTGATCCTGGCAGCCTTCGGCGTGCTGCTCATGTCCGTTGGCATCAACATTTTCACGACGCCCCTGAACCTCTATACCTCCGGTCTGATGGGCTATGCCCAGCTCATCCGTACCGTGTTGGACCAGTACCTGGGGATCCGGGTCACCTTCATTGACCTGGCCGGTGTCTTGTACTATCTCATCAACATCCCCATCCTGCTTTTGACGGCCCGCACCCTGGGCAAGGGCTTCGCCCTGAAGACCATCCTCTACACCTCGCTCTTTTCCGTGGCCACCGCGGTGATCCCGGTGCCCTCGACGCCGCTGGTGGAGGATACGCTGACCAGCGTGCTGCTGGGCGCCATCTGCATGGGCGTGGGCGACGGCTTTGTGCTGACCTGCGGCTGCAGCGTGGGCGGACTGGATATGCTGGGACTGTACTTCTCCAAAAAGAAGGGAACGCCGGTGGGCCAGTTCGGCACCTACGCCAATGTGGCGCTGTATGTGGTCTGCTTCTTCCTCTTCGACTTCTCGGTGGTGGTCTACTCGGTGATCTACATGGTGTTCTCCAACATGATCGTGGATAAGATGCACCAGCAGAACATCAACCTCCAGGTCTTCGTCTTCACCAAGAATCGGGACGGCCGGATCCAGCGCCAGATCATGGAGGAGACGGGCCGCGGCGTCACCTGCTGGGACGGCGCCGGCGCCTACACCAGCGAGCCTACCCGCATCCTCTGCACCTGTATCAACCGCTATGAGCGCGATCAGATCGAGCGCATCGTCAAGAGCGTGGACCCCAAGGCCTTCCTCATCGCCATCCCCGGCGTGTATATCAACGGCAACTTCATCCATAAGGTGTAAAACAGCAGGGCAAAAAGAAGCGCCCGCGTCCTTTTCGGACGCGGGCGCTTTTCTGTGCTGTTTTGCCGTTACCGGCGGCCGCCGCCCCGGCTGCCGCCGAAGCCGCCTCCGCCAAAGCTGCCGCCGCCCCGGCTGCCGCCGAAGCCGCCGCCGCCGAAGCTGCCGCCCCGGCTGCCGCTGCTGCCGCCGAAGCCGCCTCCGCCGAAGCCGCCGCCCCGGCTGCCGCTGCTGCCGCCGAAACCGCCGGCCCCAAAGGAGCCGCCGCTGCGGCGGGTGGTGCCGGAGGGGCGGGACGCGCCGCCGCTGCGGGGAGGCCTGGGAGGATCGTTCCTCGGCGGACGGGGCGGGTTATTCCTGGGGGGACGGGGCGGACGGGGGGGCCGCACCCGGCGGGGCCGGCCAAAGAAGATCGGATAATAGGGGACAGGGGGGATGATGCTGCGCCGCACATAGCGCCGCTGATAGCGGCGGTAGCGCATCAGGTCCACCAGGACGAAGAACACCAGCAGCAGCACGATGATGGTGATCACACTGGCCAGCACGCCGCCCACGGAAACAGAGGAGTGCCAGCCGCTGTCGTCGTAGTCATAGCCGTAGTAGCCGGGCTGCTCCTCCCGGGCCACGCCGCCGTAGGCGGAGGCGTACCAGCCGTTCAGGGTGGTGAAGAGCTGCTCCACCGCGGCGTCATACTGCCCCTTGTCGAAGCTGGGGGCAAAGGCGGCGGTGATGGCGCTGACGTCGCTGTCGCTCATGCGGCCCAGGACCTCGCTGCCGCCGTTGATGTACCAGTTGCCGGAGGTGTCGATGAGCAGCAGCAGGTCGTTGAGGCCCAGGCCCCAGCGGTTGCCCAGGTCCGCGGTGTATTCCCCGAGGTCATCCCAGCCCCTGGTGGAATCCACCGTGGCCACCGCCATCACGGCGTAATACTGGGCGTCCCAGGCGTCGTTGTACTGCCTGATGAGCTGCTCCGTCTCGGCGGAGAGGACGCCTGCGTCGTCCTGCACCCAGTTGGGGCTCTCCACATCCGGCAGATCCGCCGGCTTTTTGCTGAAGCCGTAGACGCAGGAGCCGACGATCGCCAGCACCAGCACGATAACGGCGACCGTCTTGTTCTGGAAAAATTTCTTCAAACGAGTTTCCCCCTTTCCCGGGAAGAGATGGGTCCTTTCTCCGCCGGCGCGGCCGCGCCGGCGGGGAAGCGGTGATGTTGTTGAAAGGCTGCGCTCAGCTGCGCAGCTCCATGAGCTTCTGCTTCAGCTCGCCCTCGATACGGCCCAGCTCGGCCTCGGCCTCCTTGCGCTTGGCGGCGCCGTCGCGCTGGATGTTGATGACCTCGTCCAGGGTGGAGATGAGCTGCTGGTTGGTGTGCTGCAGCGTCTCGATGTCGATGACGCTGCGCTCGGCCTCCTTGGCGGTGGCGATGGTGCCCATCTTCAGCATGTCGGCGTTCTTCTTCAGCAGCTCGTTGGTGGTGTCGGAGACGGCCTTCTGGGCCGCAGTGGCCTGCCGGCTGTGCTCCATGCCCAGGGCCAGCACCATCTGGCTCTTCCACAGGGGAATGGTGTTCACGAGGGAGGTCTGGATCTTCTCCACCATGAGGGTGTCGTTGTTCTGCAGCAGGCGGGTCTGGGGGCCCATCTGCACGGAGACCATGCGGGTCAGCTCCAGGTCATGGAGTTTCTTTTCAAAACGGTTGCAGAGGTTGACCATGTCGTTGTACCGCTGCGCGTCCTCCGCGAGACCCGTCTGCTCCGCCGTCTTGCGCAGCTCCTCCAGCTCGCCGCTGCGCACCTCCTCCAGGCGCATCTTGCCCGCCAGGATGTACATGGTCAGTTCCTTGTAATACTTCAGGTTCAGCTCATACATCTGGTCGAACATGGCGATGTCCTTCATCAGCGTCACCTGATGTTTTTCCAGCTCCGCCACGATCTTGTCCACGTTGGACTCCGCCTTGGCGTACTGGGCCTTCATGGTCTCCAGCTTGTTGCCCGCCTTGCGGAACATGCCGAAGAGACCCTTCTTTTCCTCTTCCTCGCCGAAGCCCTTCAGCTCCACCACCAGCTCGCTGAGGGTCTCGCCCACCTCGCCCAGGTCCTTGCTGCGGACGGAGGACAGGGCGTTTTCGGAGAAGCTGGCGACGCTCTTCTGGGCGGCGGCGCCGTACTGCAGGACCTGGTTGGAGTCGGTCAGGTCGATCTTCTTGGAGAATTCCCGCACGACCTTGCGCTCTTCCTCGGTCAGGAGCTTTTCATCCATCTCCACGCTGGGCGCCGGTTTCTTTTCCTCCACAGCGGGAGCGGCAGGAGCCTCCGGCTCCAGCGTCAGGGAAGGGGTTTCCACCGCCTGGGCGGCGCTGGGATCCAGGGTCAGCTCGGGCATCATACTGTTGGTATCAGTCATCGTTCGATCCTCCGTTTATATGATTATGGTCATCCTGCTATACTGCATGGAAAACGGCCGGGCGTCACAGCTCCAGCTTGATGTCGCCCAGGTCCACGTTTTCCGTGGTCTCGGCCTTCAGCTCCTGCTCGGTGAGCCCTTCCCGGGCCATCATGGTCTCCAGCACGGTGATATCGGTGGAGATGTCCATGGCTTCCGCGCCGAAGAGGCTGTCCAGCTGCTTTTCAAAGGCCTTCACCACAGTGTCCATCATGCGGTCCACCTTTTCCATGGTGGCGTTGATATTCTCGCCCTCCACGCCCTGGGCGCCCATGCGGTCATAGGCGTTGAGGAGCTTCAGCGTGGTGGGAAGGTAGTAATCCATGAATTTGCGGATCTGCGGCAGCTTTTTCGGGTCGGCCTTCACCTGCTCAAAGATCTTTTCAGAGACCTGCTCCAGCCGGCGGATGTCGGCGGACACCTTCTCGTCCTGGATGTTGTCGTCCAGCCGGCGCATCTCCGCCAGGGCCATGCGGCCCTCCTTCAGCATCTTATCCAGCTCCGCATTGCCGGTGGGCTTTTCCTCCTTGGGCTTCTCGGGGACCTCCTCGGTGACGGGCTTGCAGAAGGCCCGCATGAGCAGAAATACCGCCAGAGAGCCCGCCGCCACGATGAGCAGGTGGGAGAAGCGGTACAGGGGAAACAGCAGCGCATACAGGACCCACACCGCCGCGGCGCAGTAATAGGGCAGGGTGGATCTCCGGGTGATGGTTGCCATTGGGCTTCACCTCCGAAAGAGAATTGGCAAAATACCACATATATTATATTCGCTTGGACAGGACAGGTCAAGAAAAAGCGGCGGTTCCCCTGAAAAACCGGGCTGCGGCGGCGGAAAAAAGGAAAAATGACACTTGCATTACGGGACCTTTTGAGATAGAGTAAGAAAGGATCAGGAGGTGTATTACCATGAAACATGAAAAAGTCAAGAAATTGGTTCTTTCCGCGCTGTTTGCGGCATTGACCTGCGTGGCCACGCTGGTCATCCACATCCCCACTCCCGGCACCAACGGCTATGTCAACCTGGGCGACGCGGTGGTGCTGCTGGGTGCGTTTGTGCTGGGCCCCGTCTGGGGCGCGGCGGCAGGCGGCATCGGCTCTGCGCTGGCGGACCTGGTGCTGGGCTATATGAGCTATGTCCCCGGCACGCTGATCATCAAGGGCCTCATGGGTCTGGCGGCGGCGCTGCTCTTCCGCACCCTGGGGAAGAAGGGCGGCACGCTGTGGCCGAACCTGGCCGGCGGCGTCGTGGCGGAGCTCATCATGGTGTTCGGCTACTTCGCCTATGAGTCCACCCTGCTGGGCTACGGCCTGGCGGCGGCGGCCAGCATTCCGGCCAACGCCGTGCAGGGTGTGGCGGGCCTGGTCATCGGCGTGGCGCTGTATCAGGTGCTGAGCCGGGCCGGCGCGCTGAAGCTGACGCAGACGGTCTGAGCGGCGCGGTCTGAAAGAGGTATATCAGGGTTCTCTGCAGAAAGGAAGCGCGTAAACATGTATGAGAACATCGAAAAGCAGGCGCGGCAGGCGGCGGGAGAGCTGCTGGCCGCGGCGGCGCTGCGGCCGGGCGACCTGTTCGTGGTGGGCTGCTCCTCCAGCGAGATGGTGGGCCAGCACATCGGCAAGGGCTCCAGTCTGGAGGCGGCGCAGGCGGCCTTCCGGGGCATCTATCCGGTGCTGCAGGAGGCGGGGGTGTACCTCGCGGCGCAGTGCTGCGAGCATCTGAACCGCGCCCTCATCCTGGAGGCCTCGGCGGCGGAGAAATACGGCTATGAGCCGGTGAACGTCCGTCCCCAGCCCAAGGCGGGCGGCTCCTTTGCCACCACCGCGTGGGAGAACTTCGCCCATCCTGTGGCGGTGGAGCATATCCGCGCCAAGGCGGGCCTGGACATCGGCGGCACCCTCATCGGCATGCACCTGAAGGAGGTGGCGGTGCCGGTGCGGCTGAGCCTGGATCATGTGGGCGAGGCGACGCTTTTCTGCGCCCGCACCCGGCCGAAGTTCATCGGCGGCGAGCGCGCCCACTATTGCGACGAGCTGAAATGACCGGCGGGAAAGCCCCGGCCATCCGACGGATGGCCGGGGCTTTTTTTTGCCCTGCCGGGAAAAGCGTCGGTGGGAAAAGCTGCCCATTGACAGGGTGGCGAAGTCCTGCTAAACTATATAACATATGTACATACTGGGTTTGTTGGAATATCGGCGCGGGCGGCGGGGCCTGCGTCTGCAGCTGCTGGATGGGCATGCTGCGAAACACCGTTACGGTGGTAGAAATGTGAGGGAACAAATGGATCAGTTACATGAAAAATACCAGACCCTGCGGGAGAATCTGCGCCAGCTTGGGAGCGTGGCCGTGGCCTTTTCCGGCGGTGTGGACTCCACGTTCCTGCTGCGGGTCGCCCACGACGTGCTGGGGCAGCGGGCCGTGGCCGTCACGGCGTCCTCCTGCTCCTTCCCGGAGCGGGAGCTGCGGGAGGCGGAGGCGTTTTGCCGGCAAAACGGCATCCCCCACGTGGTCTGCCGCTCGGAGGAGCTGGACATCGAGGGCTTCCGCCAGAACCCCACCAACCGCTGCTATCTCTGCAAGCGCGAGCTGTTTGAGAAGATCTGGGCCATCGCGAGGGAGCGGGGCCTCGCGGCGGTGGCGGAGGGCTCCAACACCGACGACGACGGCGACTACCGCCCCAGCCTTATCGCCGTGCGGGAGCTGGGGGTGAAAAGCCCCCTGCGGCAGGCGGGGTTGAGCAAGGCGGAGATACGGGCGCTTTCCAGGGAGCTGGGCCTGCCCACCTGGGACAAGCAGTCCTTCGCCTGCCTGTCCTCCCGCTTCGTATACGGCGAGACCATCAGCGAGGAAAAGCTGCATATGGTGGACAGGGCCGAGCAGCTGCTGCTGCTGGACCTGGGTTTCCACCAGGTGCGCGTGCGCATCCACGGACAGCTGGCCCGGATCGAGCTTATGCCGGAGGAATTTGAGAAGCTGCTGGGCCAGGATGTCCGGACGCGCGTTTACCGGACGCTGAAAGAGCTGGGCTTCACCTATGTGACGCTGGACCTGGGAGGCTACAGGACCGGCAGCATGAACGAGGTGCTTGCGAAGTGAGTGGGCGGACGCCCGCGCTGCGCGCTGCCGCTTGACAAGCGGCGGCGATCCGGTATGATGGTACTGTGCAGCTTTTAAAATTCAGGAATCGAGGCAGAAACAGACATGCTGAATCAGTTTTCAAGAACACAGCTCCTCCTGGGGGAGGATGGCATGGAGAAGCTCTACCGTGCGCGGGTGGCTGTGTTCGGCATAGGCGGCGTGGGCGGCTACACCGTGGAGGCCCTGGCCCGCAGCGGCGTGGGGACACTGGACCTCATCGACGACGACAAGGTGTGCCTGACGAATCTCAACCGCCAGATCCACGCCACCCGCAAGACCGTGGGGCAGTACAAGGTGGATGCGGCGGAGCAGCGTGTGCTGGAGATCAATCCCGGCGCCGTGGTCCACACCTACAAGACCTTTTACGCGCCCGAGACGGCGGCGCAGTTCGATTTCACTCAGTTTGACTATGTGGTGGACGCCATCGACACCGTCACCGGCAAGCTGGCGCTGGTGGAGCAGGCGGAAAAGGCCGGCGTTCCCATCATCAGCTGCATGGGGGCGGGAAACAAGATGGACCCCAGCGCCTTCCGGGTGGCGGACATCTACAAGACCGCCGTGTGCCCTCTGGCGCGGGTCATGCGGCGGGAGCTGAAAAGGCGGGGCATCCGGAAGCTGAAGGTGGTCTACTCCGAGGAGCCGGCCCTGCCCCCCATGGACGACATGGCCGTCAGCTGCCGCACCAACTGCATCTGCCCGCCCGGGACGGAGCGGAAATGCACCCAGCGGCGGCAGGTGCCGGGGAGCAACGCCTTCGTTCCCGCGGCGGCGGGGCTCATCATCGCCGGGGAAGTGGTGAAGGACCTCTCCGGCTTCACCCACCCGTGAGCGCCCGCTTCGCACCGGGCAGCAAAAATAAAAAAAAGAACGCCCGCCCATACCAGCGTATGGGCGGGCGTTTTTCGCCGGGAAGCCGCGCCTCAGATCACGTAGTCGTTCCCCTCGGAGCCTGCGTTTACCAGGTCCGCGATGGTGATGCTGTCGAGATACTCGTTGATGACCTTGTCCAGGCCCTGCCACACCGGCAGCGTGCGGCACTCCGCCATCTTCGGGCAGACCCCGGTCCGCTGCTCCAGGCAATTGACCGGAGCCAGGCTCTCCTCCGTCAGCCGCAGAATGGCGCCCACGGTGTACTGCTCGGGGGATTTGGTCAGCCTGTAGCCGCCGCCCTTGCCCCGCAGGCCGTCCAGGAGCCCGTCCTTGACCAGGAGCTTGATGATGCTCTCCAGATATTTCTCCGAGATCTCCTGCCGTTCCGCGATCTCCTTCAGAGGGGTATAGCCGTCTCTCTGGTGTTCTACGAGATCGATCATGACGCGCAGCGCATAACGCCCCTTGGATGAAATCAACATACAGAATCCCTCCATTTATTTCAAACCTATTATATAACATGGTTAATGGGGAATCAACAAAATTATTTCGCTTCGCCCTATTGACAAATGCGGTAAGGGAGGCTATAATCCATATAAACCTACTTGAAAGGTTGGTAATAAATGAAGAGAACGAATAGGACCCTCCGATGTCGCCGATGTCGCTGCAGCCCGGCAAGCATCCAATAAAAAACTATTATCACATCGACGACATGTCAGGAGGAATTGAATTATGAGCAACATTTACACTTCCGCGGATCAGCTGATCGGTAAGACCCCGCTGCTGGAGCTGGTACACATCGAGAAGGAAGAGGGCCTGGAGGCCCGCGTGCTGGCGAAGCTGGAATACTTCAACCCCGCCGGCAGCGTGAAGGACCGCATCGCCAAGGCCATGATCGA
>JBJDYT010000054.1:0-4086 GCA_051867635.1 Oscillospiraceae bacterium | reverse complement strand
AAAAACCGCTCATTTTTCCCTCAATGGTATGTAGGATATTCCCCGCCAATTTCGTTCATCCTCTCTACAGTCTCTATAGGCCGCGCCGCCGTGGGCGCTATGGCTCCTGCCCGATGGGGAGCCGCCGCAGCTCCTCCTCCGTCAGCTCCCGCCACGCGCCGCTGGGCAGATCTCCCAGCCGCAGTCCATGCTCCGCCACCCGGCGCAGCCGCTTGACGCTGAGCCCCGCCGCGGCGCACATCCGCCGCACCTGCCGGTTCTTCCCCTCGTGGATGGTGATGGAGAGCAGTCCGCCGCCCTCCTCCTGCCGCAGCACCCGCACCGCCGCGGGGGAGATGGGCTCCCCCTCCAGTGCGCGCATATCGCGCAGCAGCGCCGCGCCCTTTGTCACGTCGCCCGTGACCCGGACCTGGTAGACCTTCTCCACCTCGTAGCGCGGGTGCAGCAGGCGCTGCGTCAGCGCGCCGTCGTTGGTGAACAGCAGCAGCCCCTCGGAGTCCATATCCAGCCTTCCCACGGGGTAGACCCGCGCGCCGCAGTCCGCCACCAGCTCCGCCGCCGTCCGCCGCCCCTTCTCGTCGGAGAGGGTGGTGACATAGCCCCGGGGCTTGTTCAGCATCAGGTAGCGTTTTTCTTCCGTAAAAGCGAGCCGCTCGCCGTCTATCGTGAGCTCATCCGTTTCCGGGTCCGCCCGGTCGCCCAAGGCGGCCACGCAGCCGTTGACCCGGACCCGGCCCGCCGCCATCAGCTCCTCCGCCGCGCGGCGGGAGCAGCGCCCGGAGAGGGCGATGAGCTTTTGTATCCGTTCCCTCAAAACAGCGCCCTCCACTTCTCAAACAGGGCCGCAAGGCCCGTCTTCGCCTGCGGCGTCTCCGTCTCCGCCTCCCCCGCGGGGAGGGCCGCCAGGGCGTCTCCCTCCGGCTGCTCCTGTAAAAGGGCGGCGAAACCGTATTCATACAGCGCCGCATGGTCCGCCCAGTCGTTTCCGTCCTGCAGCGTCACGGCGATGAGCCGGACGCCGCCGCGCTCCGCGCAGCTGACCAGCGTGCGGCCCGCCGCCTTGGTATAGCCCGTTTTCAGGCCGATGCAGCCCTCCACCTGATAGAGGAGCTTATTGTGGTTCGTCAGCGTCCGGTCCCCCACCGTGATGCTGCGGGTGGAGACGATGCGGGCGAAAGTGGGGTCCTGCAGGGCATAGGCCGCGAGAAGCGCCATGTCATAGGCGGTGGAATAGTGGCCCTCCTCGTCCAGGCCGCTGGGGTTGGCGAAGGAGCTGTTGGTCATCCCGATCTCCGCCGCCAAGTCGTTCATCCAGCCCACGAAGCGCTCCCGGCTGCCGCAGTGCTGGGCCAGCGCCTCCGCCGCGTCGTTGCCGCTGGCAAGAAGCAGGCCGTACAGCAGCGTCTCCACCGTCAGCTCCTCCCCCTCCCTGAGGTACATGGAGGAGCCCTCGATGAGGGTCTGCTCCCGCTTGACCTGCACCGTTTCTCCCAGGTCGTAGTGCCGCAGGGCCGCCAGCGCCGTCATGATCTTGGTGGTGCTGGCGATGCGCATGCGCTCCTCCGCCGCCGAGGCGTACAGCACCCGGCCGCTCTCCGCCTCCAGCAGCACCGCCGCCGTGGCCGAGGTGCTGACCGCCGAGGCCGGGACCGTACACGTCCCCAGCAGCAGGCACAGCGCCAGCAGCGTCCCGCCCAGGCGGGGAGAAATAGGTTTGAAAGGCCGCATCCAGCACCCTCCCTTTTCGGTCTGATGCTGTCAGTATACCCACTCAGGCCAGCGGCTCATCCGTTTTCTTTGCAACAATGTTTTCCACCTTTTCCACCACGGTGGGCACCATCTCCAGCACCCGGTCCACCGTGTTCATGGCGGGGATGGCCACGGGCAGGATGCGCACGGAGCCGTCCTTCACGATGAGGAAGGAGACGGGCTCCATCTTGGCGCCGGCGCCGCCGCCCCCGGCAAAATGCCCCGCGGCGCCGTACTCGCTGCCGCCGGTGCCGAAGCCGATGCTGACCCGGGAGACCGGGATCAGGGTGACGCCGTCCGCCGTCACGATGGGCTGGCCCACCACGGCGTTCTGGTCCGCCATCTCGTGGAGCTTGCTGATCATGGTGTCCATGACCTCGCTGAGACCGTTCTTTTTTTCCATATCATTCACCTTTCTTGTCCGCATGCGGCCCGTCCGCCGCCTCTGTGGGCTTGTCCCCAGGCCCGTCCGCTTGTCCCTTTGCCGCGGCGGCCGTATCCGCCGCCGTTGTTTCCTTCTCCTTCGCCGCCGCGCGGGGCAGCTCTCTATACCACCGCAGCGCCGCGGGCAGCAGCGCCAGGGCGATGCCCAAGGTGCTGCCGATGCGGATGCTGAGGCCGAGCTCCCCCTCCGTCCGGGTCCTCTCCGCCTGAAAATCCGTGTCGAGCCGGATATGCGGCTCGGGGATCACCAGCAGCCGCTCCGCCTGGGGCATCAGCGACCACATGGCCGCCGTGGCCCAGCCGTACTGCTCCGCCACCGCCGCCGGGTCATCTCCGCCGAAGACCACATGGACGTTCAGCGGGTGGACGCGGATGGAACGCCGCGTCCGGCGAAGGGCCTTTTGCAGCGCCGGCAGCAGCAGCTCCGCGCCCCGGCGGATCTCCGCCGGGCCGATCTTGGGCTTGGTCCCGGCGGGCTTGTCCTTTTTCGCCTTCTTCGGCTGTTCCTTCGGTTTTTCCTCCGGCTGCGCCTTTTTCTCCTTCTTTTTCTGCGGCAGGAGCTGCCTGCGGACGGGTCCCAGCCGCAGCGTCACCGTCAGCGGCTCGCCCAGGCGGACCTCCACGCCCACGCGCAGCAGCAACAGCAGGATCAGCAGCAGCAAAAAGCCGCCCAGGATATACAGTGCGGCCATGGCTCCGCTCACCTCCCGCTCCTTTGGCCCATCCGCTTACTGTTCCGTCTCCGGGAGCACCAGCTCCCCCTCCTCTGTCAGCCGCAGCTGGCCGTCGTTCTCCAGCCCCGGCATCTCCGGCAGGTCCTCCAGCGAGGACAGATGGAAGGCCCGCAGGAAATTCTTCGTCGTCCTGTACAGCCGCGGACGGCCCGGCACCTGCAGGTGGCCGCACTCCTCGATGAGCTTGCGCTCCAGCAGCATACTCATGGTATAGGAGCTGTCCACGCCCCGCACCTGGTCCACGTACGCCCGGGTGGTGGGCTGGAAGTAGGCCACGATGGTCAGCACCTCCAGCGCGGGCTGGGAGAGCTTAGCGCTCTTGCGGATCTCAAAGGCCCGGCGGATGATGTCGCCGTACTCCGGCGCGGAGCAGAGCTGCCAGCTGTCCTCCATGTGCAGCAGGCGAATGCCCCGCCGCTCATAGGCGTACTGGTCCTCCAGCCCCTTCAGCACCTGCTCCGCCGTCTCCTGGTCCAGCTCCAGCGCCAGGGCGATGCGGCTGAGCTCCACCGGCTCGCCGGAGGCGAACAAAATGCCCTCCGCCGCGGCGCGCAGATCTTTCATTTCCAGTGTATCCATGAGGCCCCCCTCTTATATGACGAATTCATCCGGCGCGTCCGCCGCGCAGTCCACCGTGCAGTCCGTCTCGCCGCCGGCGAGATGGATCACGCTGGCGCGGCAGAGCTCCAGCACGGCCAGGAAGGTGGCCGCGATCTCGCTGCGGCTGCGGCTGCCCCGAAACAGCAGCAAAAAGCGGGTGATGCCCGTCTGCTTCAGCCGCCGCAATATCTCCCCCGCCTTCTTCGAGACGGAGTACGGCTCATGCCCCACGATGGCGCTGAAGGCCTCCGGCTTCGGCGGCGCGGCGCGCTCCCCCCGCTCCAGAATAGCGTCCAGAGCCAGCAGCAGGTCCACCTTCTCGTGGTCGTATTCGTACACCTTGCCCCGCTGCACCGGCTCCGGTCCCCGGGTCAGGATGTTGCGTCCGAACTCGCCCATGGGCTCCAGCTTCGCCGAGAGGGTCTTGACCTTCAGATAGACGTCCTTGGCCTTGCGCTCCTCCAGCGAGCGGATCAGGGCGTCCATCTCGCTTTGCGCCTCCTCATCCTCCAGGGAGAGGAGCATACGGGTCTTGATGTACATCAGGTGGGCCGCCATG
>JBJDYT010000053.1:0-4093 GCA_051867635.1 Oscillospiraceae bacterium | reverse complement strand
TGCCCCACGGGAAAAAGACCAAGACCGGCTGGTCCACCAACGCCGACGTGCTGGAGTCCCTGCGCTGGCAAAGCCCCATCGTGGAGGACGTGCTGCAGTACCGCCAGCTCAGCAAGCTGAAAAGCACCTATGCCGACGGGCTTTTGAAGGCCCTCTCCCCCGATGGGCGGGTGCGCACCAGCTTTCAGATGACAGTGACGGCCACGGGCCGTCTCTCCTCCACGGAGCCGAACCTGCAGAACATCCCCACCCGGACGGAGCTGGGGAGCGAATTCCGCCGTATGTTTGTGGCGGACGCGGGGAACGTGCTGGTGGACGCGGACTATTCCCAGATCGAGCTGCGGCTTCTGGCCCATATCGCGGACGACGAGACCATGCTGGAGACCTTCCGCCGGGGCGAGGACATCCACGCCATGACGGCGGCCCGGGTGTTTGGGGTGCCGCTGGAGGAGGTCACGCCCCTTATGCGCCGCAACGCCAAGGCGGTGAACTTCGGCATCGTGTACGGCATCTCGGCCTTCTCCCTCTCCAAGGATATCGGCGTCTCCGTGGCGGAGGCCAAGGCCTATATGGACGCGTATTTTGAAAAGTTCTCCGGCGTTCGCCGCTATATGACGGAGATCGTGGAGCAGGCCCGCGCCCAGGGCTATGTGGAGACGCTGATGCACCGCCGCCGGGCGCTGCCGGAGCTGAGCAGCAGCAACTTCAACCTCCGCGCCTTCGGCGAGCGGGTGGCGCTGAATATGCCTATCCAGGGCGCCGCCGCGGATATCATGAAGTCCGCCATGGTGCGGGTCTGGCGGCGGCTCAGGGCGGAGGGGCTGCAGGCGAAGCTCATTTTGCAGGTCCACGACGAGCTGATCGTGGAGTGCCCGGAGGATGAGGCGGAGCAGGTCAAGCGCCTGCTGGAAGAGGAAATGGAGGGCGCGGCGTCGCTGCGCGTACCGCTGACGGCGGAGGCCCACAGCGGGAAAAACTGGCTGGAGGCGAAGGAATGAGCATCAAGATCGTACCCATGACGGCGGACCATCTGGACGGCATCGCGGCGCTGGAACGGGTCTGCTTCTCCCACCCCTGGACGAGGGATATGCTGAAGGAGGAGCTGGACAACGCCTGCGCGGCCTTTCTGGTGGCGGAGGACGCCGGAAAAGTGGTGGGCTACGCGGGGCTGCAGGTGGTGCTGGACGAGGGCTATATCGCGAACGTGGCCGTGGACCCGGCGTATCGCCGGCAGGGCATCGCCACGAAGCTGATACAGGTCTATATCGACTTTGCCCGGGCCAACCGCCTGGCGTTCCTCACGCTGGAGGTGCGGCCCTCCAACACCGCCGCCATCATCCTCTACGGCCGTCTGGGCTTTCGCAGCGTGGGCCGGCGGAAGAACTACTATGAGCATCCCAAGGAGGACTGCATCATCATGACGCTGCGCTTCGACGAGGCGCCGTCGCCTGCGGATGGCTCGGGGGCCTTTTCCTCCTGACGGGCGCGGGAGAGACTGAACAGAGGAGAGATAGCATGAAGATACTGGCCTTTGAATCCACCTGCGACGAGACGGCGGCGGCCGTGGTGGAGGACGGGAGGACCGTCCTCTCGGATATCATCGCCTCTCAGGCGGATATGCACGCCGTCTACGGCGGCGTGGTGCCGGAGATCGCCAGCCGCAAGCACGTGGAGGCTGTGGCGGGCCTGGCGGAGGAGGCCCTGCGGCAGGCGGGGATCACAAAAAAGGAGATCGACGCGGTGGCAGTGGCCTACGCGCCGGGGCTCATCGGCGCGGTGCTGGTGGGGCTGAGCTTTGCGAAGTCCGTTTCCTACGCCCTGGGCGTGCCGCTGATCCCGGTGCATCACATCCGGGGCCACATCGCCGCGAACTACCTGGCCTTCCCGGAGCTGGAGCCGCCCTTCACGGCCCTGTGCATATCCGGCGGCAACACCCTCATTGTGGATGTGCAGGACTATACGGAGATGGAGATCCTGGGGGCTACCCGGGACGACGCGGCGGGGGAGTGCTTTGACAAGGCGGCCCGGGTGCTGGGGCTGCCTTATCCCGGCGGAAAGCCGCTGGACGAGCTGGCCAAGGGCAGCCGCGGCGGGGTGTACGACCTCCCCAGGGCAAAGGTGGAGGGCGCGGAGCTGGATATGAGCTTCTCCGGCCTCAAGACGGCGGTGGTGAACCTGGCCCACAACGCGGAGCAGAAGGGAGAGCCGCTGGACCGCCCCGCCCTGGCGGCGGACTTCATCCGCGCCGTCAGCGACGAGCTGGTGCCCCGGGCCATGGAGGGCTGCCGCCGCCGCCGGCGGAAGGTGCTGGTGGCGGCGGGGGGCGTCGCGGCGAACTCCGTCATCCGCCGTGACCTGGAGCGCGCCTGCGCGGCGGAGGGGGTCCGTCTGTACCTGCCGCCCCTGCGGCTCTGCGGCGACAATGGCGCCATGATCGGCGCCCAGGGCTATTATGAGTACCTGGCGGGCCACACCGCGGACATGAGCCTCAACGCCTACGCCACGCGGGAGATCAGCCTGTGAAGTACAAAACGGAAAACGGAAGGACCCGGCCATCAGACCGGGTCCTTCCGTTTTGCAGGGTGAAGCGGGAAATCCTGCCCCGGTTGCCATAACATGTGAAAAAGGATGCACAGAGGAAAAGCGGTATAATTTTATGTAAACAAAAATCGGTTTCACGGGAAGAAAAAGGCTTTTTGCGGCTTTGCACATTTTTCTGAAAAAAACGGGAATCGACTGAAAACAAAGGAAAAAACGGGTGTGGAAAACCCTGTGGAAAATGTGGATAACTCTCTGTAGAAAAAATTATAGTTAAATTTATGTAAATACTATGAAAAAGCTGGGAAAAAGGGGAGGAACGGGGGAAAAAGGCAAAGGGAGGCGGTTTTCCGCCGGGGAGCCTTCCGGCGAAACCGGCGGTTTTCGGGGATGAGCGCGCGCTTTTTGCCGGAAACGGTTGCAGGAAAACTTGCGGGATTACTTTTTGTATTATCCTGCCGCAGGAGGGCAGACCGGGCCGGGAAACAGCGAAACGCCCCGCCTTTTCGGGCGGGGCGCGGAGGAGCGGAAGGCCTTCAGCCGGCGCTGTATTTTCGGCGGTAATAGAGATAGGACAGGCCGCCCGGGATGCCGACCCAGAGGACGACGGTCAGGAGGACCAGCGCCTCCAGGTCCTCCGCCACGCCGGTCAGGGCCAGCAGGAGCAGGGCCAGGGGAAAGGAGATATAGCCCAGGATGCGGTGGGCCGCCACCCAGGTGTCCTCGTCCCGCACCGTCCAGGGCAGGCGCAGCCCCGTGTGCCGGTTGAAGGGCAGCTTGGGCGAGATGTTTCCCACAAAGAGCATGATGGCGGCCAGCAGCCCGGCGGCGAAATAGGCCTCCTGCCGCGGACTCAGTACGATCAGGCCGGCCTCCATGGCCGCCATGCAGGCGATGAGGGCCGCCACCAGGGCGATGTTGCACAGCGTGACGCCCCGCAGCGTCCGCATTTTGGGGTTCGTGGGGGAGATGGGGGTCAGCTCCTCCAGGTGCAGGTACAGCACCACTACCGCCGTCAGCAGACAGGCCCCCGCCAGCACGATGGCGACCAGCCGCTGCGGGATCAGCAGGGAGGCGGCCAGGGACAGCAGCGACAGCAGGAGGATGACATAGCGGAGCCTATTCACACGCATGGGCCGGCCCTCCCTTCGTCTCAAACAGCTCGGTGAGCTGCAGGCACATCTCCTGCAGGACGGACAGGTTCAGAGAATAGATGATCTGGTTGCCCCGCCGTTCCGCCGTCACGATCTCCGCCCGGCGCAGCACCTCCAGGTGCCGGGAGACGGAGGGCTGGGAGATGTCAAAGTGCGCCGCGATCTCCCCGGCGCTCAGGTTCTTCCATTTCAAAAGCCGTATGATCTCCCGGCGGCAGGGGTTTGCCAGGGCCTGGAAGAAATCGTCGCTCATCCGAAAAGCCTCCTTGCGTGTTTTTCTCTTTTTGATTATAGCTAAATTGCTAAATAGAGTCAAGAGAAAAGCGGCTTTTTTCCGACGCGCACGGACGAAAAAGTCAAGACTAAATTGCAAAAATTCACAAATAATTTCAAATTAGCAT
>JBJDYT010000052.1:0-18822 GCA_051867635.1 Oscillospiraceae bacterium | reverse complement strand
TCTGGGAGCACGGCTCCGGCCCCTGCGGCCCCTGCTCCGAGATCTACTATGACCGCGGCCCGGAGAAGGGCTGCGGCAAGCCGGACTGCACCGTGGGCTGCGACTGCGACCGCTATATCGAGATCTGGAACAACGTTTTCACCCAGTTCGACAACGACGGCAACAACAACTATACCGAGCTCTCCCAGAAGAACATCGACACCGGCATGGGCCTGGAGCGCCTGGCCTGCGTCTGCCAGAACGTGGACAGCCTCTTTGACGTGGACACGGTGATGAACATCACCAACCGCGTCAGCGAGCTCACCGGCGCCCACTACAACGAGAGCTACAAGAAGGACGTGTCCCTGCGTATCATCACCGACCATATCCGCAGCGCCACCTTCCTCATCTGCGACGGCGTCCTGCCCAGCAACGAGGGCCGGGGCTATGTGCTGCGCCGCCTGCTGCGCCGCGCCGCCCGGCACGGCAAGCTCCTGGGCGTGAACGAGCCCTTCCTCTATGAGATCGTGGACACCGTCATCCATGAGAACGAGTGCGAGTATAAGGACCTGCGGGAAAAGCAGGCCTATATCACCAAGGTCATCCGTACGGAGGAGGAGAACTTCGCCAAGACCATCGACGCCGGCATGAAGATCTACGAGGAGCTGCTGGCGGCCCATAAGGAGCGGGGCGAGACGGTGTTCTCCGGCGCCGACGCCTTCCGGCTCTACGATACCTACGGCTTCCCCGTGGACCTGACCGCGGAGATGGCGGAGGAGGAGAACATGAGCGTGGACATGGACGGCTTCCACGCCATGATGGAGGAGCAGCGCGTCCGCGCCCGCAAGGCCCGGGAGGCCCTGGGAGACCTGGGCTGGGCGGGCGTTGAGTTCGGCCAGGAGATCCCCGCCACGGAGTTCGTGGGCTATGACCGTTCCCGCTGGCCGGGCAAGGTGCTGGCGCTGCTGGCCGAGGGAGAGTTCCGCCAGGAGCTGGTGGCCGGCACGGAGGCTATCGTGGTGCTGGACCGCACCGTTATGTACGCCGAAATGGGCGGCCAGGTGGGCGACCACGGCGAGATCCGGGGCGAGCACGGCGTTTTCACCGTCACCGACGTGCAGAAGAACAACGGCGGCAAGTATATGCATTACGGCAAGGTCACGGAGGGCAGTATCTCCGTGGGCGAGACCGTGACCTCCTCCTATGACGAGGAGCGCCGGGCGGCCATCCGCCGGGCCCACAGCGCCACCCATCTGCTGGACGCGGCGCTGCGCAAGGTGCTGGGCGACCATGTGCACCAGGCGGGCTCCCTGGTGGAGCCGGACCGCCTGCGCTTCGACTTCACCCATTTCAGCGCCATCACTCCCGAGGAGCTGCGGGAGATCAGCCGCATCATCAATCGGGAGATCCTCCACGGCTATCCCGTCACCACCCGGGTCATGCCCATCGGCGAGGCGAAGAAGCTGGGCGCCACGGCCCTCTTCGGTGAAAAGTACGGCGAGACCGTCCGCGTGGTGAGCATGGGCGACGAGGAGGAGACGGTGTCCCTGGAGTTCTGCGGCGGCACCCATCTGGACAACACCGCCAAGACCGGCACCTTCCACATCCGCAGCGAGGCCTCCGTGGCCTCCGGCGTCCGCCGCATCGAGGCCATCGTGGGTGAGGAGTCCCTGCGGGAGATGGACCGCGCCGAGGGCATGCTGCTGGAGGCGGCCACGGTCCTCAGGACCAAGCCCGCCGACCTCATCGCCAAGGCGGAGCAGCAGCTGGGCGAGAACCGGGAGCTGCGCCAGACCATCGAGAAGCTGAAGGCCCGGGAGTTCGTCAGCGAGGCCGACCAGTTCCTGGCCAGCGCCAAGCAGGTGAAGGGCCTGAAGGTGGTCTCCATGTCCCGCAACGACATCAGCCCCGACGACATGCGCAAGCTGGGCGACTTCATGCGGGACAAGTCCGCGGACGTGGTGGGCCTCATCGCCGGCGTCAACGGGGAGAAGATCACCTTCCTCGCGGTCTGCGGCAGCGAGGCCGTGCGCCGCGGCGTGAAGGCGGGCGATATCATCAAGGCCATCGCTCCCATCTGCGGCGGCAAGGGCGGCGGCAAGCCGGACAGCGCCATGGGCGGCGGCAGCGATCTGCTGAAGCTGGACGACGCGCTGGCGGCGCTGGACGATTTTGTCAGCGAAAGAGCGCAGTAAACGCTGCGCGGCAAGTGCCGACAGGTAAATATACTTTACAGCGATAACGCTTGAGAAAGGAGCGCATCCCATGTCTGATTGTCTGTTTTGCAGGATCGCGGCGGGGGAGATCCCGTCCAACAAGGTCTATGAGGACGAGCAGGTGCTGGCCTTTTACGACGTGGCCCCCCAGGCGCCCAGCCACTTCCTGGTGATCCCCAAGGCCCATATCGCCTCCTGCGGAGAGATTACGGAGGAGAACTCCGCCGTGGTGGCCCACTGCTTCGAGGTCATCAGCCGCGTCACCAAGGAGAAGGGCATCCAGAGCTTCCGCGTGGTGTCTAACTGCGGCGAGCAGGCGGGGCAGAGCGTGCCGCACCTGCACTTCCATGTGCTGTCCGGCCGCGACATGACCTGGCCTCCGGGCTGATCCATATAGAAAAAGCAGGGCTGCAAAGCCCTGCTTTTTGTTTTCCCCCGACGGGAAGCGCGCCTGCGACGGAGGGATTTCGCGGCAGATTTTTCTTTTTTCGCAGCACACACCGCGCGGCGGTGC
Organism: Oscillospiraceae bacterium; assembly: GCA_051867635.1. Lineage (GTDB taxonomy): Bacteria > Bacillota > Clostridia > Oscillospirales > Oscillospiraceae > RGIG5472. Next base: position 16,113 of record JBJDYT010000052.1, on the reverse strand, counting down.
AGGACCATTTGTGGCGGCTTTTTCTTTTTCGCACGAAATGCACCGCACCCTGCCGGTGCGTGCCGCTTTCAACCCCCCATCTTCTTTTCCTTTGTCTTGCCAAAGAAAAAGAAGATGCGCCGTTGACGGTGGAGAAGAAAGAAGAAAACGCTTTTCTGCTGGTCGTTCCCCTGCTGTGGCAAACCAACTTTCCGCAAAGGTAGAGTGCGGACTGCTTCCCGATTTGCCCTGCTCCTGTTATCCGCTGCCGCTCTGCCTGCGTAGACGGGCTTCCTTCCACCACCGCACCAGCGGCAGCGGAAAGAGAAGCAGGGAGGGTCGGGAAGCTGCCCCAGCCGGCGGAAGCGCTCCGTGGGTGAATTCTGCCGAATCTCTCCGGGAGCCGAAAGCCAAAGCGTCCTTTTTCTCTTTCACCGGCGGGGCGATTTCTCTTTTTCCCACAAGCGGGAAAAAGAGAAATGGGGCCGCAAAGGGGCCTGCACCGCTTCGCGGTGTATGTCTGGAAAGAAGATGGGGGGTTGAAAGTGGCTGCACCGCCGCGCGGTGCGCGTTTGGAAAAAAGAAAACCGGTTCTTCAAACAAAGAATTTCTATTGCGTTGCCTGGGAAAAATGTTCGTGGTATAATGGCTCCGTTCGGCATCATATCAGCCGGAAAAATGGAACCGTTTGGTAACATTTTTTCGGGGTGATGACAATGGAATTCGTCAGGATCCGCGACCTGCGGGAGGACGCAGACAAAACACAGCAGCAAGTGGCTGATTATCTGAATATGCAGCGCAGCGTATACCGGAGATATGAGAGCGGCGAGCGGGAGATCCCCGTCTGGGCCGTCATCAAGCTGGCGAAATACTACCACACCAGCACAGACTACATCCTGGGCCTGACCAACCGGAGGGAGCCGAAATGATCCGCCGGCTGGCCACCTTTGCCTTGTCCTTCGCCGCGGGGATCTTTCTCGCGCAGTACCTGGCGCCGCTGCGCTGGCAGCCTTTGCTGGCGGCGGCCTTTGCGCTGCTGGCGCTGACGGGACTGCTGCAGAAGGAGAAGAAGCGCCGCATGCGGCTGCTGCTCATGGGCTTCGGCCTGGCCTTCGCCTTCTGCTGGAACTATGCCTATACCGCCCTGGTGCAATTGCCTGCCCAGGCCCTGGCGGGGCAGACGCTGGAGAGCGCGGAGGTCACGGTGCTGGACTATGCGGAGGAGCGGAGCGCCGACGGCTGGGGCCTGCAAAGCAAGTACCGCGTCCGCGTCCGGCTGGAGAGCGGGACCGGGCGGCACAACGCCTGCCTCTACGCCGGGGAGGAACTGCTTGCCCTGGAGCCGGGGAACCGCCTCCGCGCCACCATGGCCGTGACGGACGCTTCCCGGGTCGGCGACGAGGAGATCGCCTCCTTCACCTCCAGAAACATCTTTCTCCTGCTCTTTCCCCGGGGCGGGCTGGAGACGGAGCCGGGGGACGCGGGGAGCCTGCGTTATCTGCCCCAGCGCCTGGCCCGCCGGGTACAGGAGGAGATCGCGGCCCTCTATGAGGGGGACGCCGCGGCCCTGGTGCAGGCCCTGCTCACCGGGGACAAGAGCGGCTTCGGGGACGAGACCAGCACCGCCCTGTCCGAGGCGGGACTGCTGCATATCGCGGCGGTGTCGGGCCTGCACTGCATGTTTCTGCTGTCCCTGGTGCAGCTGCTGCTGGGCCGCAGGCGGCGCTTCGCCGTGGCGGCGGTGGGCGTCCCGCTGCTTTTGCTCTACGCCCTGATGGTGGGGGCCACGCCCTCCGTGCTGCGGGCGGTGGTCATGCTGCTGTTTCTGCTGCTGGCGCCGCTGCTCGGGCGGGAGAGCGACCGGCTCACCGCCTTTTCCGCGGCGCTCATGCTTTTGCTGCTGCTGAACCCCTTTGCCGCCGCCAGCGTCTCGCTGCAGCTGAGCTTCGCGGCGGCCGCGGGCATTTTGTGGCTGACGCCGAAGCTGTACCGCTTCCTGTGCGCCGCCCCGCTGAAGGGACGGCTCTGGCGGAGCTTTTCCGCCACCGTGTCCGCCACCTTCGGCGCCCTGGTCTTCACCGCGCCCCTCAGCGCGTGGTACTTCAACATCCTGGTGCTGGTCTCGCCGCTGTCGAACCTGCTCTGCCTCTGGGCGGTGAGCGTGCTGTTCGCCCTGGCGCTGCTGTCGCTGGCCCTGGGGCTGGTCTGCCCGCCGGCGGCGGTGATCGCAGCCTTCCCGGCAAAGTGGCTCGCGGCGTACATCCTCTTTGTCTGCCGCGGCCTTTCGCGCCTGCCGTACCACGCGGTGTACTTCGACAGCCCCTATATCGCCTGCTGGCTGGGCTTCGCGTACCTGCTGCTGGGGTTCTGCTGCCTGCTCCGCGGCGGCCGGCGGCAGAACCTGCTGGCGGTGCTTTCCGGCGTGCTGACGCTGCTGCTCTGCATCGGCCTGACCCGCCTTGACTGCCGCTACGGGGAGCTGAACATCGTGGCGCTGGACGTGGGGCAGGGGCAGAGCATCGCCGTGACCTCCGGCAGCGCCGCCGCGCTCATCGACTGCGGCAGCAGCAACAGCTACTTAAGCGCCGGGGACATCGCGGGGGACGCGCTGCTTTCCGCCGGGGCCTATACCCTTGACTATCTGGTGCTGACCCATTATCATACAGACCATACGGACGGCCTGCCGGTGCTGTTTTCCCGCCTGGAGGTGGAAAAACTGCTGGCGCCGGAGCCGAAGGAAGGCGACGAGGTCGCGGCGGCTGTCCTGCGCCTGGCGGAGCGCTACGGCACGGAGGTGGTCTTCATCACGGAGGACGCGTCTTATCCCCTGGGCGCTGCGACGCTGCGGCTGCTGGCCCCGGTGGAGGGGCTTTCCCAGGAGGATGAGAACGAAAACGGCCTGGCGGTCCTCTGCTCCGCCGGGGACTTCGACTTCCTGGTGACGGGCGATATGTCGGCGGAGACGGAGCTGGCGCTGCTGGGGCAAAAGCAGCTGCCGGACCTGGAGGTCCTGATGGTGGGCCATCACGGCTCGAAGTACTCCAGCGGCGAGACCTTCCTCGACGCGGTGGACGCGGAGACGGGCATCATCAGCGTGGGGGACAACAGCTACGGACACCCCACGGAGGAGGCGCTGGAGCGCCTTGCGGAGCAGGGAATGGAGGTCTACCGCACCGACCTGCAGGGCGACGTGCGCATCAGCGTCCGCTGAGGCGGACAGGACAGGAGAGACGATGGCAGGAAACAAAAAGGAAAAAAGCGCGCCTACGAACCTTCCGGAGCTGCGTCAGGCGCTGAAAAGCGGCGAGCTGCAAAGCCTCTATATCTTCACCGGAGAGGAGGCCTATCTGCGGGAATACTATCTGGGGGAGCTGAAAAAGGCCCTGGTGCCCTGCTTTGAGGAGTTCAACTTCCACCGCTGCGAGGGTAAGGGCCTGACCGTCCGCGCCCTGGCGGAGATGGCGGAAGCTATGCCCATGATGGCGGAGCGCACCCTCATCGTGGCCACGGACTTTGACCCTTTCCAGCTGGGAGAGACGGAGCGGGAGCAGTTCCTCGCCCTCATCGGGGACTTCCCGGAGCATTGCTGTCTGGTGCTGCACTACGATTTGCAGGAGTATAAGCCCAACAAGGTCATGAAAAAGCTCTGCAAGGCCATGGAGGAGCGCTTCACCGTGGTGCAGTTCCGTGCGCAGGAGCGCGGCGAGCTGGTGAGCTGGGTACGGCGGCGCTGCAAGGCCCTGGGCAAGGACATCGGCAGTCAGGCGGCGGAGCATCTGCTCTTTACCTGCGGCAGCCTGATGACCGGGCTGATCCCGGAGATCGCCAAGGTCTGCGCCTACGCCAGAGGCGACGAGGTCACGGTGAAGGACATCGACGCGGTGGCCTCCCCGGTGCTGGAGGCGGCGGTGTTCCGCCTGACGGACGCCATCTCCGCGGGGAAGTACGACCAGGCGGCGGAGGAGTTGGGCAAGCTCTTTCAGCAGCAGGAGGAGCCGATCGTGCTGCTCTCCGCCATCGGGCGGGAGCTGCGGCGGCTCTATACCGCCCGCCTCGCCATCGACGGCGGCAAGGACCGGGCCTGGCTCATGGAGCTTTGGAACATGCGCTCGGACTATCCCGCGCGGCTGCTGATGGACGCCGCCCGCCGGGTCAGCACGGACTGGTGCCGCGACGGCGTGCGCATGGCCCAGGTGCTGGACAAGAGGCTTAAAAGCGAGAAGGGCATCGACGGCGAAGCGGAGCTGAAGCTGTTTCTGGTGCGGCTGGAGCAGGGGGCGAGGCGATGAAGCGCATCCGGGAGGTCATCGTCTGCGAGGGGCGGTATGACAAGGACGCCTTGAAGCAGGTGGTGGACGCCACGGTCCTGACCACCGGCGGCTTTCAGATCTTTAAGGACACCGAGCAACTGGCCCTCATCCGCCGTCTCGCGGAGGGCCGGGGCGTGATATTGCTCCTCGACAGCGACGGCGCTGGCTTCGTTATCCGCAACCACCTCAAAGGCGCGCTGCCGAAGGAGCTTATCAAGCAAGCCTATATCCCGGATATCCCCGGGAAGGAGAAACGGAAAAAGACCCCCGGCAAGGAGGGCAAGCTGGGGGTGGAGGGCATGGAGCCGGAGGTGCTGCTGGAGGCGCTCCGCCGGGCCGGAGCCACGTTTCTCGGCGAGACAGAGGAGCCCTGCGGGCGTGGGGCCGTCACGAAGGCGGATATGCTGGAAAAGGGCCTCGTGGGCCCGGGGAGCGTGGAGAGGCGGCGGGCGCTGCTGGAAAAGCTGGCCCTGCCGGCGCATATGAGCGCCAACGCCCTGCTGGAGGCGCTGAACCTGCTGATGACGAGAGAGGAGTTTATGGAGCTGTGAGCCGGGAGATCGAACGAAAGTACCTCATTTCCATGCCGCCGGAGGAGACGCTGGCGCGCTTCGCCGCGGAGCGCTGGGACATCATCCAGGTGTACCTCAAGTCCCCGCCGGGGATCACCGCCCGGGTGCGGCAGGTGACGGCGGGGGATACCACTCGGTACTTTTACACGGAGAAGCGGCGGCTCAGCGCCCTTTCCGCCGACGAGACGGAGCGGGAGGTCACGGCTCTGGAGTACATGCGCTATTTCTACCAGGCGGACACCGAGCTGAAGCCCATCCGCAAGCGCCGCTGGCGCGTCCCCTACGGGGGCCATACGCTGGAGATCGACGTCTATCCCTTCTGGAAGACGGCGGCGGTGCTGGAGGTGGAGCTGTCTCGGGAGGACGAAGCGGCGGCGCTGCCGGAGTGGATCACGGTGCTGCGGGACGTGACGGAGGATTTCCGCTTCAAAAACGTCTCCCTGGCCCGGGCGGTGCCGGAGCTCGGGGAGGAAAAACCGCCGCTCCCGCCCGAGGGGCCTTGCCAAGAGGGGACGGACCCGGTATAATATGAACTTGTGACGCAAGACCGATGAGAAGGAGAGGGACCCCATGACCGAAGAGATCAGAACGCCGGAAACGGAAGAGGTTTCCGAAAGCAAAAACTTTATCCACAGCTTTATCGACGAGGACCTGGCCCTCGGCGGACAGTTCGAGGGGATGACCGTCCACACCCGTTTCCCGCCGGAGCCCAACGGCTATCTGCACATCGGCCACTGCAAGGCCCTGTGCATCGACTTCGGTACGGCGGAGAAGTACGGCGGCCTCTGCAACCTCCGCATGGACGACACCAACCCCGCCAAGGAGGACACCGAGTATGTGGAGGCCATCCAGGACGACATCCACTGGCTGGGCTTCGACTGGGGCGACCGCTTCTACTACGGCTCGGATTATTTTGAGAAGGACTATGAGTACGCGGTGGAGCTCATCAAGAAGGGCCTCGCCTACGTCTGCGACCTGACGGCGGAGCAGTTTAGGGAGTACCGCGGCGACATCGGCAAGCCCGCCGTCTCCCCCTACCGGGACCGCAGCGTGGAGGAGAACCTGGACCTGTTCCAGCGCATGCGCGCCGGGGAGTTCCCCGAGGGGTCCCGCACCCTCCGGGCGAAGATCGACCTCGCCAGCGGCAACTTCAACCTGCGCGACCCGGTGATCTACCGCATCCGCTATATCCATCACCACCGTCAGGGGGACAAGTGGTGCATCTTCCCCATGTACGACTTTGCCCATCCCATTCAGGACGCGCTGGAGGGCATCACCCACTCCCTCTGCTCCCTTGAGTATGAGGAGCACCGGCCCCTCTACGACTGGGTGGTGAGCAATATCACCATCCCCTATCACAAGCCCCGGCAGATCGAGTTCGCCCGCTTAGGCATCGACCACACCGTCATGAGCAAGCGCAAGCTCCGCCAGCTGGTGGAGGAGGGGCGCGTCTCCGGCTGGGACGATCCGCGGATGCCCACCCTCTGCGGCCTGCGCCGCCGGGGCTATACCGCCGCCTCCATCCGCAATTTCTGTGAGCGCATCGGCGTGGCCAAGGCCCCCAGCGTCATCGAGTACGCCTTTTTGGAGCATTGTCTGCGGGAGGATCTGAACCTGACGGCGGAGCGCACCATGGCGGTGCTGCACCCCGTGAAGCTCATCGTCACCAACTATCCCGAGGGCCAGCGGGAGACCTTCACCGTGGAGAACAATCCCACGAATCCGGAGCAGGGCAGCCATGAGATCACCTTCAGCCGGGAGCTGTATATCGAGGCGGACGATTTCCTGGAGGAGCCCATCCCCAAGTATAAGCGCCTCTATCCGGGCGGCCCCGAGTGCCGTCTCAAGGGCGCGTATCTCGTGCGCTGCACGGGCTGCGAGAAGGACGAAAACGGCCGCGTCACCGCCGTCACCTGCGAGTACGACCCCGACTCCCGGGGAGGCGACCCCGCGGACGGCCGAAAGGTGAAGGGCGCCACCCTCCACTGGGTGGACGCCGGCGCCGCGGTGGACGCGGAGGTGCGGCTGTACAGCGACCTCTTCAGCGACCCACAGCCCGACGGCCCGGACAAGAACTTCCTGGACTGCCTGAACCCCGACTCCCTCCAGGTGCTGACGGGCTGCAAGGTGGAGCCCCGCATGGCGGAGGCCGCCCGGGCCTACGACGGGGAGGAGAACCGCGGCGCGAAGAACGCCCCGGCCTTCCAGTTCATGCGCGTGGGCTATTTCTGCCTGGACAGCCGGGACAGCAGCGCGGAGCACCTGGTGTTCAACCGCAGCGTGGGGCTGAAGGACAGCTTCAAGAAATAAAACGAGGGCTGCGAAGCGGCCCCGCGAGTGAAGAGATAAGACTTAAGCGAGAGGGCTTGCTGTCTGCGGGAAGCAGACGGCAAGCCCTTTTGTGTTGCCTGCGGCAGGGCGGATGATCAATGCTCGCCCTGCTGGACGCCTTTTCCGCGGAGACTTTGCCGCCGCCTCCATGATGCAGCACCTATTTTGAAGGAATTGCAAAAAAATAATAAAAAATATTTTACAACAAAATTTGTCGATTCCGCCATATTGTAAACCGAAGGGGCAGGTGGTAATTTATGGGTAAAATAACAAATATTGGAGGGCGAGAGGATGGGAACCGCGCAATACTTTGCCCGCTCAGCAAATGACCGGGGGGAATGGGAGACTTTGCCGCATCATCTTGAGAGAGCCGGCATTTTATGCAGTAAATTCCTCTCAGAACTGGGCTATGCGGAATGGGGAATTGTGCTGGGCCGCTTTCACGACTTCGGAAAGTACGGCGAGCTCTTTCAGCAGGTGCTCCGCCATGCGCAGACAGGCGTCGACCACGCCAGCCCAGGCGCGGCGCTGGTCTACAGCACATACCGGAACAGCCCCGGCGCCGTTCTGGCGGCGTCGGTCATCGCCTCCCACCACAGCAGCCTTTCGCTGTGCGATGCGCAGACCATGCGGCGAATCTGCCAGGGGAACGGCAGCCGGCAAAACAGTGATGGGTATCGGTTTTCCCTGTTCGGGCCGTCGGAAATGAAGGAGGCTGTCGCCCATTGGCTGGAGCACTTCCCAACACCCGCTTTGAAACCGGGACCGCCGGAGTTCTCCTCGCAGGAGGACGGCCATCTTGCCCAGATGCTTTTCCTGCGCTTCCTGTATTCCGCCTTGGTGGACGCGGATTACAGCAGCTCTGCCGAACACTACGAGCCGGACTATCTGAGCAAGTACAGCGGGCCGCCCCTTGATATTTCCGGCGCAGAGGCCAGCCTCCTTCAGCTGCGAGAGCAAAAGCGTGCCGGCTCCACGGCCGCAAAGCCTTTAAACCGCCTCCGGGACCAGCTCTTTGATGATTGCCTTGCGGCGGCAAAGCAGCCGCCCGGACTGTTCACTCTGACCGCCCCCACGGGCCTGGGCAAAACATTGAGCCTGTTTGCCTTTGCTTTGGAGCACTGCAAGCGGCACGGCAAGCGGCGTGTCATAGTGGTGGTGCCGTTCCTGTCTGTCATCGAGCAGAATGTGAAGGATTACAAACAGCTTGTTCCTGCGCTCCTGGAGATCCACAGCAATGCAAAGGCACATGTTCGCGAACTCAGCCAGCGCTGGGACGCGCCGTGTATCGTGACCACCAATGTGGGGTTCCTGGAGCCGCTGTTTTCGGATCTTCCCGGCGATTGCCGCCACCTTCACCAGCTGGCGAACAGTGTGGTTGTGTTTGACGAGGCGCAGTCTCTGCCGCCGCACCTGCTGGACGCTACGCTGCGCACCCTTAAGCTGCTCTGTGAGCAGTATGGCTGCACCGTCGTCTTCTCCACCGCCACACAGCCGGCTTTTGATAAGCGGCCCGGCCTCGCCTGGAAGCCGCGGGAGATCGTCAAAGACCCGGAGGCCATGTTTCTGGCGACCCGCCGGGTCCGATACGACTGGCGCATCGACCGGCCTACGCCGCTGGAACAAGTCGCGCAGGAGGTCGCGGGCGAGCCGCAGGCCTGCGTGATCGTCAATCTCCGGGCCCACGCCAGAAAGCTCTATCAGCTGGTCAAGGAGCGCTGCGGGGAAGAGGACGTTTTCTTTATGACGACGGACCTCTGCCCGGCACACCGGCTGGCGGCGCTGGAAGAGGTGCGCCGGCGCCTCGCCGGGGGAAAGCCCTGCCGGCTGATCGCCACCCAGTGCATTGAGGCCGGCGTGGATCTGGATTTTCCGCTGCTGTACCGGGCCCTTGCGCCCCTGGAGTCCATCATCCAGGCGGCGGGGCGGTGCAACCGCAACGGCGATACCCCCAGCGGCAGGGTAGTGGTCTTTATCCCGGACGAAGAGCGGCTGTATCCGCCGGGGCCCTACTACCAGAGTGCCGCGCTCAAGGTCAAAGCGCTGTCCTGCCGCCACCCCATTGATTGCAGCAGCCTGGCCCATGTAAGAGAGTACTACGAGCTGCTTTACGCATATGCCGAGGGGGATGAGCGGGAGCTACGGGACGCCGTTGCCCGGGAGGACTTTGCCGCGACGGCGGCGGCATACCGCCTGATCCGGAGCAGCGGCATTCCGGTGATCGTCCCCTACGAAGGGGAGAAGGAACTTTACGAAGAAATCTGCGCAGAGCTGGACAGCGGCGGCGTAACGCCGCAGCTGCTGCAAAAGGCCCGTCCCATTACCGTGTCCAGCTTTGACCGGGCGGCTGTCGAACGGTACTGCGTTCCGCTTTCCTGCCGCTCTTATGAGCCTGACGTTCCGCCGCAGGGCGCGGGAGTTTACCGGCTCGCCATTCCGGAGTTTTATACGGCGAAGCAGGGCCTCCTTTGGGAGGAGAGCCATTTTGACGGAATTCAATAGAAAGCAGAGGTGAATTATTTGAACCGACCACAGGTGACCATTACGGTGTGGGGGGATTTTGCCCTCTTCTCCAGGCCGGAGAGCAAAGTGGAGCGGATGACCTATCCCGTCCCCACCCCCAGCGCGGCCCGGGGGATACTGGCATCTATCTATTCGAAGCCCCCCGAGTTTTATTGGCAGGTCCGCCGCATTGAGGTGCTGAGACCGATCCGTTATGCCACGTTCAAGCGCAACGAACTCAAGAGCAAGATGCCGCGGATTCCCGAGGTAAATCCGCTGAAGTCCTGCCTCATCATTGAGGATGAGCGCACACAGCGCCAGTCCGTTGTGCTGCAGGATGTGCGCTACCGCATTACGGCGGAGATCGTGCCGCGCCCGGAATTCCACGCGCCGGTGGCGCAGCTGTACAACCAGTTTGAGCGGCGGGCCAAGCGTGGACAGATGTTTGTACAGCCCGTCATGGGGACCCGGGAGTTTCCGGCCTATTTTGAGTGGGGTTCCACCGGTGAGCCGCCCATCCCGGAGGATATGGACTTGGGGCTGATGCTCTACGACGTATTCGATCTGAATGACTGGAAAGTCGGCAAACAGGCCGTCCCCAGCGTATCCCTGTTTCGCGCCGTGATGAAGCAGGGCGTCATTGAGGTTCCGCCCTTCGGCTCAAACAGCGTGCTCAAACCGGGGAGGGGGGACGCAAAATGCTGACGGAACTGTATGAATACGCCTTGCGGAAAGAGCTGGCGGCCCGCCCCGGCTTCAAGCCCAAGCGGGTCAAGGCCTACATAGAGCTGGGCAGCGGGGGTGAGTTTCTGGGAGTCACGGCCCGTGAGAAAAATGCCCCCTCCGTCTATGCGCCCGATATCGGCGCAGCGGCAAACGGCACCCGCTATTGCAACCCGCTGATCGAAAAGGCCAAAATTCCCCTCGGAATTCTGGAAGATATGGAAAAGGACCGGAATATCCCCACAAAGCAGGCCTTTTTCCTCTCCATGCTGGATGACGGCGCCGCTTACGAGCCGCGTTTTGCGGTCCTGGCGAAAGCCCTTCGCGATCCGGACGCAGTGCAGGCCATGCGCGCGGCCCTGGCGTCGGAGAAATGCAAACCGGCGGACCCCATCGGTTTTGTGGTGGATGGCGTACCGCTGGAGCAGAGCGATGCGTATTACCCGTGGTGGACAGGTTTCCGCACCAGGTTCGGCTCTGCGGAGAAAGGGACGCGGCCGCGCTGCCTGATCACCGGCGATCTTGCCCCTGCCATGGAGACGGTGCCGAAGGTGTCCGGCCTGATCGGCGTGGGCGGGCACACGGCGGGCGACGCCTTTCTCTGCTATGATAAGGCTGCGTTTCAGTCCTTTGGCCTCAAGAAAAGCGAAAACGCTCCGGTGTCCGAGGAAGCCATGACTGCCGTGAACGCCGCCTTGCAGGAGCTGATCGCCCAGGCGTCGGTTTTGGGGGGAGCGAAGCTGGTGCATTGGTATTCTTCCGACATTTCCGAAAAGGACGACCTCATCGCATTTTTGCAGGACCCGGGTGACAGTGGGGAGGAAGCCGCCCCCTGGGACGGAGAGGAGGCGGAAGCCTCCGCGCTGCGCGTTTCCCGCAGGCTCCACAGCGCCTTGGACGAGGGCCTGCGGCCTGAGCAGCTCAGCGCGCGGTATTACATCATGCCCCTGTCCGGCGCCAACGGCCGCATGATGGTGCGCGGCTGGATGGAGGGCAGCTATGAATCCCTGTGCCAAAACGTGACCCAGTGGTTCGACGACCTCCAATTGGTGAATTGGAACGGCAGAGGCCTGACCAGGCCGCCGAAGCTCAAAAGCGTATGTACCCGCCTGCTCAAGCCCGGCGGAAATCCCAAGGACGTGTGGACCAATATTGACAAAGAATTGCCCAGCCTGTCCAACCGCCTTCTCAACGCCATTATCACCAACACGCCCCTTCCGGATGACATTCCGGCGCGGACGCTCCGGTGGATCCGCTCGTCCGTCTTGCGTTCCGACGATAAAGGCGAAAAAAGCAGCGCGGTGCCGTTTGAGCAGGAGACCCATGCTTTCCAGCTTTTGAAAGCATGGCTGTGCCGAAAACAACGAATGAGAGGAGATGCCCCCATCATGCCAGTGGAAAACAACGAAACGCCCCGGGAGGTCAGCTACTATTGCGGACAGCTGATGGCCGTCTACGCGGCCATTCAGCGCAAGGCCATGCCGGAGGTGGGCACCAGTGTTGCCGAACGCTACTATGCCGCCGCCAGCACCAGTCCGGCCTTTGTCATCGGCAAGCTGTCCCAGCTCTCCCAGCATCACCTGGACAAGCTGAATCCAAAACTCGCCGGATTTTATGAGAATGAGCTATCTGAAATCTACAGCAGGATCGGCAGCAAGGCCGTTCCGGCCATGATGAACATGGAACAGCAGACCGAATTTGCCCTCGGGTATTATCAGCAGCGCGCCGCCATGTACGCGAAATCCAATTTCAAATCAACCGATACAGAAACTGAAGGAGGAAGCCACGATGGCAATTGACAACCGCTACGAATTTTTGTTCTACATCCAGTGCCGCAACGGAAACCCCAACGGCGACCCCGACCTGGGCAATATGCCCCGCACCGATCCCTTGGATATGCACGGTTACATCACCGATGTGGCCATCAAACGCCGTATCCGGAATTATGTGCAGACGGCGTACGCCGGTTGCCCCGGCATGGAAATGCTGGTGCGCAGCGCCAGCAATATCAACACCGGCGTCGCCCGTGCCAAGGAGCTGGCCGGAGTGGAGCTGTCCGCCAAGGGCCGCAACGAGGTCTATGCCGGACGGCAGGCGGCCTGCGGGATGTTCTATGACGTACGCACCTTCGGCGCGGTCATGTCTACAGGCCCCAATGCGGGGCAGGTACGCGGCCCCGTGCAGCTGACCTTTGCGCGCTCCCTCAGCCCCATCCAGCCCCAGGATATTTCCATCACCCGCATGGCCAAGGCGGAGGACGTCGGCGGCGCGAAGACGGCGGCGGATTACGAGGCCTGGGAAAACCAGCAGCCGGAGGACAAGCTGCGCACCATGGGCCGCAAGCAGTTCATCCCCTACGGCCTCTATGAGGCGCGGGGCTTCATCAGCGCGAACCTCGCCCTGGAGACCGGTTTTGACGAGCGGGATCTCAGGATCCTCTTTGAAGCCATTTTGAACATGTATGAGCATGACCGCTCCGCCAGCAAGGGCGAAATGGCGGTGCTTTCGCCCCTGGTCATTTTCCGCCACACGGGTACGGACAGCGACCCGGAGCAGCGCAAGCGGCAGGCCCGACTGGGCTGCGCGCCGTCGCACCGCCTGTTTGACCTGGTCAGCGTGGAGCCGAAGGCGGAGTTCCCCCGTTCTTTCCGCGACTACGAGGCCCGCATCCGTCTGGACAGCCGGCCCGCCGGCGTGGATATCGGCTTCCTCTGCTCGCCCTATGGGCAGATCGAGTGGAATCAGGTGCCGGAAGATGCGGAACTCTTCCGATGAAGAGGAGCGGGAGCTTTTCCCGCTCTCCTGGCTCAGCCAATACGGCTATTGCCCCCGCCGCTGCGGACTGCTGGCCATTGATCAGCTGTGGGAGGAAAGCGCGGATACCGCCAGCGGCCGCGCCCAGCATGACCGCGTCCACACTGCCCGGATCGAACGGCGGGGCGCGTACCTCAGCCTGTTTGAGCTTCCCGTGTTCTCCCACAGCCTGGGCGTTTCCGGGAAATGCGACTGCGTGGAAGCGGAGCTCTCAGACAGCGGTGTGCCGCTTCCTTATGGAGCAGGGAAGTATACTCTGTATCCTGTGGAGTATAAGCACGGCGTTGTCCGGGTTGAGACGGAGTACCATGTGCAGCTATGTGCCCAGGCCATCTGCCTGGAGGAACGATTCGGCGCGGTGATCCCTGCCGGCGCGATCTTCTACATCGGCGCACATCGCCGGGATGAAGTCCTTTTTACTCCTGAACTGCGGGCGTTGACCTATCAGATTGCTGCCAGCGTGATGGACATGCTGGCTTCCGCGACTGTTCCACCGGCAGTTTACAGTGCAAAGTGCCGTAAGTGCTCCCTGCTTGATTCCTGCAGCCCAAAGCTGAAAAGTTCTGCAAGGTCTTACTGTCAATCTGTCTGGAGCGCAGCTGCGGAGGGTCATGAGATATGAAGCATTTACTGAACACACTCTATATCCTCACACCGGAAAGCTATTTGTTTTTGCAGAATGAAACCATCGGCGTCAAGGTCGGCGGGACAGAAAAGATCCGGGTTCCGGCGCATACGATCGACTCCATTTACTGCTTTGGAAATGTGACTGTTTCCACGCCGCTGATCGGGTTTTGCGGCGCGCAGGGAATACATCTGGTGTTTTTATCCGAGTATGGTAAGTTCTATGGCCGCGTGCAGGGACCAGTATCCGGAAACATTTTTCTTCGCCGCCAACAGTTCACCGCATTGGAGGACCCCCTCCAGCGCACAAGATTGTCCAAAAGCATCCTGCTGGGAAAGCTGGTCAACAGCAAATTGTTCCTCCAGCGGCAAAAGCGTGAGCGGGAGGATCCGAACGGGATAATCGCCAATGCCATTGAGACGTTGACGGGCGCTGCAAGGGATCTGCGGGAAGCACAGACGATTGAAGCTATGCGGGGCATCGAAGGCGCGGCGGCGGCAGCCTACTTCTCTGCGCTGCCTGCCATGCTGCCGGGAACCGCGCTCTCCTTTTTGGGAAGGACCCGCCGTCCTCCGGAAGACCCGGTCAATGCCGTCCTTTCCCTTTTGTATACGTTGTTGAAGAATGACGTACAATCGGCATTGGAGGGCGTTGGATTGGACCCGGCCGCCGGATTTTTGCACACACTGCGGCCCGGCCGCCCGGCTTTGGCGCTGGATATGATGGAAGAGCTGCGCGCGCCCGTCTGTGACAGGCTGGCAATTTCTTTATTGAATCGCAGGCAGATCACAGAAAACTCCTTTGAACAGTTGAATGCTCCGGTTTTGCTCAATGAGGACGGGAGAAAAACGATTCTTTCCGCGTGGCAGAAGCGCAAGCAGGAGACGATCCGCCATCCGTTTCTGGAAGAAACCGTCCCGGTCGGGTTGATCCCGCATGTGCAGGCAAAGCTGCTTGCCCGTGTGCTTCGGGGCGAGCTGGATGAGTATCCGCCGATGGTTTGGAGGTGAGGGCGTTGATGGTGGTCGTTTCGTATGATGTGGATACCATGACTCCGGCCGGCGCAAAGCGCCTGCGAAAGGTGGCAAAGATCTGTGAATCCCGCGGCTGCCGGGTACAGAATTCTGTGTTTGAGGTGCTTGTAGATCCAGCCCAGTTGGTCGAACTGCAGGCGCAGCTGGACAGTGTGATAGACGCAAACAAGGACTCTATACGTATCTACCGTCTGGGGAGCAATTGGAAGCCGAGAATCACATGTATGGGCAAGCCCTTACGGTTCGAGCAGGAAGATGTGCTGCTCCTATAGCTTTGCGCGGACCTGACCCGACCATGGATTCCTCGTAGGTTCGCGCATGGTTTTGCAGGAATGGTATCTCTTTTACCCTGCCTTAAAAAGCTTTTTTGACGGATTTCCTGCAAATAATTGAAATCGATCTGCTTTTTATACAACAGTATTTAGACTGCTTTGTACAGATTTGCAGATGCCCCCCTCGCGGGGGCATGACTTGAAACGTCCTCCTTCTCTTAGTATTCGATCGCGTCGGAGATGCCCCCCTCGCGGGGGCATGACTTGAAACTCCTCGACGGAGAACTCAGCCCACGCAAACCAGGATGCCCCCCTCGCGGGGGCATGACTTGAAACTCGACTTTTTGTATCAGCTCTTTCAGTTCATCGTCGATGCCCCCCTCGCGGGGGCATGACTTGAAACATCTTCGCGGCGGTGTTCGTCCGGGCGCTTAAAGATGCCCCCCTCGCGGGGGCATGACTTGAAACGCTGTCGATGATCTCTTTGGCCTTTGCGATGCGGATGCCCCCCTCGCGGGGGCATGACTTGAAACAATCTTCGCCATCGGTCAGCACCTTCTCTCTCGGATGCCCCCCTCGCGGGGGCATGACTTGAAACTTGAAAATCGCACAGATATTTGAGGTGACAACGGATGCCCCCCTCGCGGGGGCATGACTTGAAACCCGCTACGCCCGCTCCAGTGGCAACAACGAATGGGATGCCCCCCTCGCGGGGGCATGACTTGAAACATATTGTCCGCGCCGAACATTGGATAAATAAGCCGATGCCCCCCTCGCGGGGGCATGACTTGAAACGCTTTTGCGATCTTCCGTTTTGCTTTTGTAATACGATGCCCCCCTCGCGGGGGCATGACTTGAAACTACGCTCTCGCTCATGCTGTGCAAGACTGGAAGGATGCCCCCCTCGCGGGGGCATGACTTGAAACTCGGCAAGACAATAATAGACTATTT
>JBJDYT010000051.1:0-19001 GCA_051867635.1 Oscillospiraceae bacterium | reverse complement strand
ACGGCTTCAACATGATCCAGTGGCAGTACCTCTTCGCCACCTCCATCTTCGCCACCATCCCTGTCATCATCCTCTTCCTCTGCATCGAAAAGCACCTGGTGGCAGGCCTGACCTCCGGCGGCGTGAAGGGCTGATACAAAACAAAACGCGAATACATACGAAAAAGACGTCCCGCTTCAAGCGGGACGTCTTTTTGTCTGTTTTTAAGTTTCTCTCAGCCGATGACAGGCAGGCTCGCCGCGGCCACGCTCTGGCCCACGCGGCGGGTCTTCTCATCCGGCAGCATCACCGTCATGGAAGCGGCCAGCTCCGGATACTCCTCCGCCAGGATGCGGTTGCACTCGCTGACGATGAGGTCGCCGCCCACGCCGGAGGCCACGCGGCCCAGCACCAGCAGATGGCGGATGGTGTAGAAGCGGCTGTACAGCACCAGGGTGTGGGCCAGGTACGCGCCAATGCTGCGGAAGATATCCCTGGCGTTCTCCGCGCCCTGCTCCGCCAGCTTCTGCACTTCCTTCAGCTTCTCCGCGGGGCTGAGGGACTCCGCGAGAGCGATGCCCGCCCTGGGGGCCAGCTTGATCACCGCGTCCTGGGAGAAGTACTTGCAGCCCACGCCGTAGTCCGTGGACCACTCATCCTGCATGGCGTTTGCGCTCAGGTCCACCGGGGCGAAGGCCAGCTCGTTGAACCAGCCCAGGACGTTGCCGTCCTCCGCCACATAGCCCGCCGCCTCGGAGGTGCCCATGGCGATGCCCATCACCGCGCCGGAGCCGAGGCTCATGGAGCCGGCAAGGGCCGTCACGTCGCCGTCGTTGGCCACCACCAGGGGCACGTCGCCGATCTCCTTCGCCGCCCGCTCATAGATGGACTTCACCTCTTCCCGGCGGTCCCGGGGGACCTTGATGAAGAGGGAGGCCACCATGGGGCTGTTGCCCACGAACACGCCCGCGGAGGAGACGCCGATGGCGTCCACCCGGGGCATTTTGGACGCGGCGGTGCGGAAGGCCTCCACGATGCCCTGGAAGTGATAGTTGGGGTCGGCCTGGGTCTTGGGATGCCACACCACCTCCTCGGAGTAGACGGTCTTGCCGTCCACCACGGCGGAGACCTTCCGGTCGGAGCCGCCGGCGTCAAAGCCGATGCGGCAGCCCTCCAGATGGCCGCCCACGGAAAGCGTGGCTTCCCTGGCCTCGGGGAAGTGCGCCTCATCCGTCACCACGATCTCAAAGGGACGCTCGTACACGTCCTCCATAAAGCCCTTGTCAAAATGGCGCGCGCCGCTTTCGGTATAGGCCTTCTGCAGCGCCGCCGCCTGCTCGTCGCAGCCGCAGAGATAGACTCTGAAGCCGCCCACGCTCCAGAGCAGGAACTTCACCAGCCGGTCCACGAAGACCTGGTTCGCCTCGGCGAAGTCCGCGCCGCGGAGCGCGGAGCGGAACACGGAGATCTTGCCGTCCTCCCGCTCCACCGCCACGGAGAAGGGGTGCGCCGCCTGCTCCAGGTAGGCGTTCATCCACACGCCGTAAGGCACAAACTCCTTATCCAGCACGGGAAGATTGCGAATGCTGTACTCAATGCCAAGATGCTTCATCCTTGCTGCCCTCCCTTTCTTCCGCTCAGTCGGCGTAGCCGTTGGGGTTCTTGCTCTGCCAGGCCCAGGTGTCGCGGCACATCTCATCGAGACCGTACTGCGCCTTCCAGCCCAGCTCCTCCGCGCTCTTGGCGGGGTCCGCGTACACCATGCCCAGATCGCCCGGGCGGCGGGGCGCGATGCGGTAGGGCACCTTCTGCCCCGTGACCCGCTCAAAGGCCTTCACCATGTCCAGCACGCTGTAGCCGGTGCCGGTGCCCAGGTTAAAGACGCTCTCGCCCTTGTGGGTGCGCATATAGCCGATGGCCGCCACATGGCCCCGGGCCAGGTCCACCACATGGATGAAGTCCCGCACACCGGTGCCGTCGGGGGTGTCGTAGTCGTTGCCGAAGACGTTCAGGCACTCCCGCCGGCCGATGGCCACCTGGGAGATATAGGGCATCAGGTTGTTGGGGATGCCCTGGGGGTCCTCGCCGATGAGGCCGCTGCTGTGGGCGCCGATGGGGTTGAAGTAGCGCAGCAGCACCACGCTCCACTCCCCGTCCGCCTTGGCCATGTCCCGCAGGATCTGCTCGGACATGTACTTGGTCCAGCCGTAGGGATTGGTGCAGTTGCCGGTGCGGCAGCTCTCCCGCAGGGGCATGGCGTTGTCGCCGGAATAGACCGTGGCGGAGGAGGAGAAGACGATGTTCTTCACCCCGTGGTCCCGCATGGCCTGGCAGAGGGTCATGGTGGAATTCAGGTTGTTGTCGTAGTACTCCATGGGCATGCTCACCGACTCGCCCACGGCTTTCAGCCCGGCGAAGTGGATGGCGCAGTCGATGTGGTGCTTTTCAAAGATGCGGTCCAGGGCCGCCCGGTCCCGGACGTCGTCGCGGTAGAACGCCAGCTTTTTCCCGGTGATCTGCTCCACGCGCTCCAGGGACTTGGGGCTGCTGTTGACGAGGTTGTCGACCACCACCACGTCCATGCCCCGCTCCAACAGCTCCACGCAGGTGTGGCTGCCGATATAGCCGGCGCCACCGGTCACAAGTACGCTCATCTCGTCTCCTCCTTTACGATGCGCTCCATCTCCTCCCACTTCTTCTCCATGTCCGCCACCAGCTTAAACTGGGTGCGGCAGCGGTCCAGATTATGGGTGTCATAACGGGTGGCGAAGTACTTATCGCCGTCGAGATAGTCCGTGAGAAAGCGCACGCCGCACTCCAGGGTCATCATCTTCGCGCCCATGGGGAGCATTTTGCGCTCCTGCTCCGTCAGCCCCGGGCAGGCCTCCAGATAGCCCCGGGTGTAGGTGCGGAACAGATCCAGGCTCATCTCCACCTTGCTCAGGTCCTTCTCGTCCTCCGCCGCGGTGGAAGCGCCAAAGCGGATGGAGTCACCGAAGTCATACAGGCTCAGCCCGGGCATCACCGTGTCCAGGTCAATGACGCAGAGGGCCTTCTTGGTCCTGGCGTCCAGCATGACGTTATTGAGCTTGGTGTCGTTGTGGGTCACGCGGGTGGGGAGCAGGCCCGCCGCCTGCTGATCCACCAGGATGGACGCCTGCTCCGCCCGCGCCAGGGCGAAGTCGATCTCCGCCTGCACGCCGGCGGCCCGGCCGCAGGGATCGGCGGCCAGCTTCTCCCGGAAGATGCGGTAACGGTCGGCGGTGTTGTGGAAGTTGGGGATGGTCTCATGCAGGGTCTTGGCGGGGAAGTCCTTCAGCTGCTGCTGGAAGCGGCCGAAGCCGATGGCGCTCTGATAGAAGTCCTCCGCCGTCTCCGCCGCCTGCAGGCAGACGGAGCCCTCGATAAAGTCGTACATGCGCCAGTAGCTGCCGTCGTCATAGGTCAGGAAGCCGGCCCCCGATGTGGTGGGCACCAGGGTCAGCGTGCCCCGGGGATCGTCGCTGCGCTCGCGCAGGAAGGAGGTGACGGCCAGGATATTCTCCATCAGCGCCGGCACGTCGTGGAAAGCCCGGGTGCTGATCTTCTGCAGGATGTAGCGCTTCTTCGCCTGAGAGACCACCAGGTAGGTCTCGTTCACATGGCCGCAGCCGTAGGGCTCGCAGCTCTCCGCCGGCGTATCCAGCTGAAAGCGGGCGAGGATGTCATACAGCATCTCGTTCATTTCCACAGCTCCTCCTCATAGATCCCCTGCTCCTTCATCCGCGCGATGGCGCTGCAGACGGAGTCCAGGTCCTCCCGGTAGGTCACGCCGTACCAGCTCTCCTCGCAGGGCAGCACCCGCACGCTGGCGCTGCCGTCGCTGAGCTGCTCGTTCACCACGAAGGGCAGGAAGTACTCGCACTTCACGGGGTTCACGGGCAGGTTCTTCTCCAGAAAAGCCGGGAAGCGGTCCCACAGCTCGTCAAGAAGCCCGGCGGAGAAGCCCCACATGTTCATGGAGACGATAGTCTCGCCGGGGAGGGAGGTGTAGGTCTTGCCGCCGTCCTCGGAGAAGGCGGCGTCCGCGCCCTGCTTGATGATGTTGGTGCGCTCGGTGATGCCGCGGAGCAAGCCGTTTTCGATCTCGCAGACGCCCCGGGCCACGGAGCCATGCTCCGTCACCGTGTTGCGCAGGCGGTAGCCCACCATGGCGTAGCTGCCGCGCACGGGGTCGCCGCTGAGGAAATCGTAGATGGCGGAAAAGGCCGTGCGGCCATAGAAATCGTCCGCGTTGATGACGGCGAAGGGACCGTCCACCACGCCCCGGCAGCAGGCCACGGCATGGCCCGTGCCCCAGGGCTTCGTGCGCCCCTCCGGCACGGAGAAGCCCTCCGGCAGGCGGTCGATGTCCTGATAGACGTAGGAGACGTTAAAGTACTTTTCCATGCGGTCGCCGATGCACTGGCGGAACTCCGCCTCCGTCTCCCGCTTGATGATAAAGGCCACGTCCCTGAAGCCCGCGCGCCAGGCGTCATACAGGGAAAAGTCGATGATGATATGGCCCTGAGGGTCCACCGGGGTGATCTGCTTGGGTCCTCCGAAGCGGCTGCCCATGCCGGCGGCCATGATAACTAAGACAGGCTTTTTCATACGTTCCTCCCATATATCCCGTTCTTTCCGCGCCCCCGGCAGGGACGCGAAAGCTGTTGCCAAATCGCTGTTTTTATAGTATCATTTTTTCCATAAAAAGCAATCTCTTCTCCCGCATTCGTGTAGAAATATATACATGCTGCATGGATATCTGCCATTCTTAAAAAGCGAGGTGAGCGCTGTGGTCCAAAGCATGACCGATCCCTCCTTCCTGCGCTTCGGCGCGCCGCTGCCGCCCCAGGCGGCGGAGGGGATCCCCATGGAGGAGACCGCCCTGGCCGCCGGGGAAAGCGTCACGCTGTACCGCTTTTCCTGTGACACCGTATGGGATCACGGCGACGGCATGACCGTCCTGCTCCTGCGGGAGGGGGAGGCCCTCCGGGGCTTTTATCTGGACCGCCCCGTGCGGCTGCGCGCAGGCGCCGTGTTCGGCTTCGCCCCGCTGCAGGGGGCGAGCCGCATCCTCCGCCAGGCGGGGCTCGCATGGGAGGACGCCGCCTGCGGCGCGGCAGAGACGCCGGCCTTTGCCGCCGAGCTGCGGCCCATGCGCATCTTCACCTGCTTTTCGCAGCAGGCGGAGGGGGGCTTCTACTTCCGGGGCGAGCAGCACCTGCCCTTCGAGCTGGTCTATCTCATGCGCGGGACGCTGCACAACTACTGCGGCGGCCAGGACCTGCTCCTGCGGCCGCGGGAGCTGCTGCTCATCCCCTCCGGCCAGTGGCACATCCAGTATGCGGACGAAACGGTGCGCTTCCTCACCATCTCCTTCTTCTGGGAGGGCCGGGACTTCCGGGGTCTGACGGGCCTGGCGCTGAAGGCCCCGCCGGAGTCAGAGCGCCTTTTGCAGGAGCTGGAGCGGGAGACGGAGCAGGCGCTGCCGGACAGGGACGAATATCTCAACGCGGCGCTGAAGCTCCTGCTGCTGCAGCTCCAGCGCCACGCCGCCGAGCGGCAGGGCGCACGGCAGTCTCCCGCCTCGGAGCGGATGCAGCGGGAGATCATCGACAGGGCCATGCAGGCTGTCTCCGCCCATATCCAGGAGAAGTACACCGTGCCGGAGCTGGCGGCGGCGGTGAACGTCAGCCCCACCCACCTCTCCAGCCTCTTCCGCCGCTACCTCGGCATGTCCCCCGCGAAATACATCACCCGCATCCGCCTGGAGGAGTGCAAGGCCCTGCTCACCAGCGGAGAGAAGAGCGTGGGCGAGATCGCGGCGGGCATGGGCTACTCCAGCTCCCAGCACTTCTGCAAGCAGTTCCGCCAGTGGACGGGGCTCTCCCCCGCGGCCTTCGCCAAGGAACGGCAGGCAAAACAAGCAATATAGTATCCTTATTTATCGATATATGCCGCTTTATGGCGTTTAAGCGGCCCGCTGCCGGTGGCAGCGGGCCGCTTTGTATTCTCCTGTTTTTACCGCGCCACGCGCTGGCCCCGGAAGAACACGTCCCGGATGCGCAGGTCCTGCTCCAGGACCACCGCGTTGGCCTGCTTGCCGATATCCAGGCTGCCCACCCGGTCGAAAATGCCGATGTCCTTGGCGGGATTCACCGCCGCGGCGGTGACGGCGTCCGCGAGGGGAATGCCGAAGGAGACCGCCGTCTGCAGGCAGCCCATCAGGTCTGTGGCGGAGCCGGCGATGGTGCCGTCCGCAAGCGTGGCCAGCTTGCCCCGCACCGTCACCGCCTGGCCCCCCAGGGTATACTCCCCGTCGGGCATGCCGGCGGCGCGCATGGTGTCGGAGATCAGCGTCACCCGGTCGCGGCCGAACATGCGGAACACCGCCCGCACCATGGCGGGATGGATGTGCACGCCGTCGCAGATCAGCTCCACCCTCGTCTTGGGATCGTCCAGCGCCGCGCCCACCACGCCGGGGTCCCGGTGGGCGAAGGGCGGCATGGCGTTGAACAGGTGGGTCACATGCCGCGCCCCGAGCCGCAGCGCCTCGGCGGCGGTGTCATAGTTCGCCGTGGTGTGGGCCAGGGAGATGACGACCTCCTCCCCCAGCTCACGGATGAAGTCCATAGCTCCCGGCTCCTCCGGGGCCAGGGAGACGATCTTCACCAAGCCCTCCGCCGCCTCGGCGAGACGGCGGTACATGGCTACGTCCGGCGTATGGAGCCACGCGCCGTTCTGCGCGCCCTTCTTCGCCAGAGAGAGGAACGGCCCCTCCAGATGGATGCCGCAGAGCTCCGCCCCGGGCTTGCCGGAGCGGCGGTGGGCCGCCGCGTTGCGGCAGACCCGCAACAGGTCCTCCTCCAGCAGGGTCATGCCCGCGGGGCAGATCTGGGTCACGCCCCGGGACAGCTCGTATTCCGCCATGACAGCCAGGCCCTCCGCGTCGCCGTCGGAGAGGTCATGGCCCTTGCAGCCGTGAAAATGGATATCGGTCAGGCCCGGGATGACGTAGCAGCCCGCCGCGTCATAGACTTCGCCGCCGCGGCTCTCCGCCGCAATCCGCTCGCCGTCGAAGCAGACGTCCCGCGCCGTGAAGCCCGCCGCCGGGTCGAAGACCTGTCCGTTGCTTATCCGCATACAGGCACCCCCGCCTCCTCCAGCTTCCGCAGGGCCGCCCGGTCGCCCACCAGGGTCACGTCCGGGTGCATCTGCAAAATGGAGGCCGGCACCTCCGGCACCACCGCGCCCAGGAAGGCACGGTACACGATATCGGCCTTGTCCTCGCCGCTGACCACCACCAGGATGCGCCGGGCCTGCATGATGTTCTTGATGCCCATGGTCATGGCCCGGCGGGGCACCTCGTCCAGAGAGGAGAAGAAGCGGGCGTTGGCCTGGATGGTGCTCTCCGTCAGGTCCACCACGTGGGTCTCCAGCTCAAAGGCGCGGCCCGGCTCGTTGAAGCCGATGTGGCCGTTGTGGCCCATGCCCAGCAGCTGCATGTCGATGCCGCCCAGCTCATGGATGATGCGGTTATAGCGGCGGCACTCCGCCTCCAGGTCCTGCGCCATGCCGTCCGGCACGTGGGTGTTCTCCCGGCGGATGTCGATATGGTCAAAGAAGTTGCTCTGCATGAAGTAGCGGTAGCTCTGGGAGTGCTCCGGCGAAAGGCCGATGTACTCGTCCAAATTCACGGAACGGGTCTCCGCAAAGCTCAGATCGCCCTTTTTATACCAGTCGATGAGCTGCTGGTAGGTGCCGACAGGAGTGGAGCCCGTGGCGAGGCCCAGCACGCAGTTGGGCTTGTAGATCACCTGCGCCGAGATGATGTTGGCCGCCCGGCGGCTCATGGAACGGTAGTCCTCCGCACGATATACTCTCATAGTATCACACACCTCTCTGTATTTATGGTCGCGCTCTGCCTGTATTGTACTACATTCCCCCCTGCTCCACAAGACGGTCTTTGTGTTTTTTTTAACGCCGCAGGGCTGAAAAAAGCGCCGCCCGCCGGTCATTCGCCGGAGGGCGGCTGCCTTTTTTTGTCATATGAAGCCGGTAAAATCCGGAAGCTCAGTCCTTGCGCTCCTTCCCCCAGAAGAACAGGGCCACCGTGCCGGGGCCGGTGTGGCTGCCGATGGTGGTGCCGACATAGTTGATCTCCACCTTGCCGTTGAGCTTCTTAAAGCGCGCCTCCACCAGGTCCGCCACCTCCCGGGCGTCCTCATAGCAGTCGGACTGGGAAATGTAGCACTTGCCGTCGTAGTCCAGGCCGCCGTCGGCGTACTGCTCCATGCGGTTGACGATCTCCTGGATCACCTTTTTCTTGGAGCGGATCTTCTCCCGCGGCACCAGGTGGCCCTGGCCGTCCATGTTCAGCAGCGGGCAGATGCCCAGCAGCCCGCCGAACACGCCCGCGGTCTTGGAGATGCGGCCGCCCTTGACGTAAAAGCTCAGGTCCGTGGAGAAGAACCAGTGGTTCAGGCGCAGCTTGTTGTGCTCCGCCCAGTCGTACAGCTCCTCCAGGCCCATGCCGCCGTCCCGCAGGTCCGCCAGCGTCTCCATCAGCAGGCCGTAGCCGGAGGAGGCGCCCAGGGAGTCCACCACCAGGACCTTCCGCTCCGGGAACTGCTCGCGCAGGACCTCCGCCGCGCTCCGGGCCCCGTTGACGGAGCCGGAAAGGCCGCCGGAAAGGGTCACGTGCAGGATATCCTTCCCCGCCTGGAGGAAGGGGGTGAAGTAGCTGATATACTCTCCGGTGCTCACCATGGAGGTGTGGGTGTCCGCCCCGTCCCGCATGGCCTGGTAAAACGCCGGGAAGGACACGGTCTGGCCCAGGTCGTCCGGGTATTCCTTGTCATCCAGGTAGTAGTGGAAGCAGACGTAGGAAATGCCGCGCCTTTCCAGATGCGCTTTGTCAAGATCCGCCGTACTGCAGCAGCTCAGAATGTAATCGCTCATATATCGCTCCTTCCTGCATCCGGAAAAGGATGCGCCGCATCTTCCCGCGCCCCGCTTTTGCGGCGCAGGAAGTTTTGTTAAATTGTTTATTATTTATTTATTATACCGCAAAAACCACCCGCCGTCAATGTCCCGCTCCTGCGGTCCCCTTCGCGCGGATAAAGCGACCTCTGGCGATTGGGGCGGGCGGGTTTGCCGCCGGCAGCTCCGCCGCACGGTATCGTAAAAGCAAGCAAGCGGCGCGAAAATGCCGAGTGGAGGGCCGGGCATGTACGGGCTGTTTGGACGGCGGAGCCGCAGCGGCCGCGCCAAAGACAAACGGGCGCTCCCCGGCGGCTGGGCGGGATGTACAAAGCGCTTCCGCCGCCTTCTGCGCATTTCCCACAAAAATCCGGCAGGCTTAAAATTTTTGTTAGAAAAATTCTCCGCGAAATGGTATACTTACAAAAGTAAGGAAAATTTCGGCAAAAGGGGTGGAACCGATGTATTCCGTGGGCGATAAGATCATGTACGGCGAGCAGGGCGTCTGCGAGGTGGCCGACGTGGGCCGGGTCTCCATGCAGGGCATCGCCAAGGACAGGATCTTTTACACCCTCAAGCCGCTCTCCGGCGGCGGCGTCATCTACGCGCCGGTGGACTCCGGCGTGTTCATGCGTCCCGTCATGGCTCGGGAGGAGGCCGAGGCCTTCCTGGCCCGGGTCCCCGGGATCGCGCCCACCTTCTGCACCGAGACGAAGATCACCCGGGCGGACGCGTACTATAAGAGCATCTTCAGCTCCCACAGCTGCGAAGCCCTGGTGGCGCTGCTGAAGGGGCTGTCCCAGGACGAACGGGGGACAGACCGCCGCCATGCGCTGAACCTGCGGCTGGAACGCATCGTCAAGCGGGCGCGGGAGCTGCTGGAAGGGGAGCTTTCCGCAGCCATGGATATCTCCTCCGACGAGGCGCAGGAGCTGCTGACCCGTTCCCTGCGCATCTCCCGCTGAAAAAACAGCCAGCGGCGCGGAAAGGTTTCCGCGCCGCTTTTTTCCGTCTTGCCGCGGAGGGCTCAGTCCGTTTCCTCCTCCGCGTGCTCCAGCTCCGGCGCCGCCTCGGCGGGGCCGTCGGTGAACTGCACGCAGAACACCGCCTGGGGCCAGTTCACAGAGATGCGGGCGTACTTCCCCGCTCCC
Organism: Oscillospiraceae bacterium; assembly: GCA_051867635.1. GTDB lineage: Bacteria > Bacillota > Clostridia > Oscillospirales > Oscillospiraceae > RGIG5472. The sequence goes on along the minus strand of JBJDYT010000051.1, from coordinate 8,868 downwards.
TCCGCCGCCTGCCGCACCGCTTCGCTCACGGCAAGCAGCGTCTCCCGCGTGAGATACCCGCCCCGCCAGTGGAACACCAGGCGGGGTCTTTTCTTTTTCACGGCCTGGGCGGTCCGCTTTGCCGCGTCCTCCAGCTTTGTCAGGGAGAGACGGGCCTCCTTATAGTAAAAGCCTCCCTCGTCCGGGCACTCCGGCACCGGGTACACCGGACGCACATGGTCCCGGTAGATATGGCCGTCCCCCAGACCGCAGTAGTCGTACCGCACCTCGCCGCAGCGGCTGAGGGACAGGTCGAAGGTGGCGTCCATATGGTACCACTTTCCGCCCCGGCGGATCAGGTTCCAGGCGTGGCCGTAGCGCTTGCCCTCCTCCGGCGCGCTGAGGACCACGAGACAGGGCAGCGCCAGCGCGTCCGCCAGCAGCTTCACGGATTTCGCGATGCCCTCGCAGACGCCGACGCCCTGGGTCAGCGGGCCGATGACCTCGTGGGAGTAGGGCTTTTTCAGCTTGTCATAGCGGACGCTTTCGCAGATGAAATCGTGGAGGTAGCGGAGCTTGCCGCCCTCGTCCAGGGCCTTCCCCTCCCGGGCCAGACGCTGCACCCGGGCGGCGATGGCCTGCCGGTGGGTGAGGATCTTGCCCTTTTCAAAGAGGTACTCCGGCAGGATCTCCCCGTAGGCCGCCCCGGGCACGGCGCGCACGCGAAAGCCCGTGAGGTAGAACAGCTCCGGATGGTCCAGCCGCAGGCGGGTATAGACGTCGGACAGCTCCTGCATGGGAAACAGGGGCACGCGCACCGCGCTCTCCACCGCCGTGAAGCCCCGGAGCATGGCCCCGTAGGCCTCCCTCCCCGGGCGGGAGAGCTGGTTTTCATAATAGGCCGCCATGTTGCGTCCCCCTTTCCTCCGCCGACGCCTTCCGCACACGGCGCCGCAGCCGCTTCGCGGTTATGATACCACAGTTCCCGCCGGGAGAAAAGTCCCTTCCCCGCCGGGGGCGGGCAAAAAGCTGTTGCATTCCGCCGCCATTTAAGGCAAAATATAGAATAGGTCGATATGGGGTCTGCCGCCCTGCGGCGGGCGGCCCTGTGAGAAAGGTGGATGCCTATGTCTGATCGTACTTTGTATGCGCTGATCCCCTCCTACGAGCCGGACGATACCCTGGTGGGTCTGGCGGCGGCGCTGCGGGAGGCCGGCTTCTCCGTCCTCATCGTGGACGACGGCAGCGGAGAGGCCTACCGCCCCGTATTCGACGCGGCGGCACAGCACGGACAGCTCATTTCCTATATGCCGAACCAGGGCAAGGGCCACGCCCTGAAAACAGGGCTCGCCTGGCTGCAGGAGCATGGGGAGGCGGACGGCGTCATCGTGACGCTGGACTCCGACGGCCAGCACACCGTGGCGGACAGCCTGCGGGTGGCCCGCCGGGCGGCGGAGGCCCCCGGGGCGCTGACGCTGGGCGTCCGCTCCTTCGGCAGCGGCACTCCCGCCCGCAGCCAGTTCGGCAACACCGTCACCCGCTGGGTCTACCGTCTCGCCTCCGGCGTGAAGGTCAGCGACACCCAGACCGGCCTCCGGGCCTTCGGCATGGAGCTGCTGCCCTTTCTCCTCTCCATCGAGGGGGAGCGGTATGAGTACGAGATGAACATGCTGCTGGACGCGCCCAAGCAGGGCGTGGCCATCCAGGAGGTGGGCATCGAGACCATTTATAAGGATAACAACAAGGGGTCCCATTTCCACACCTTCCGGGACTCCTTCCGGGTGTACCAGCGCATTTTGAAGTTCGCCGCCTCCTCCCTCACCGGCTTCGTGATCGATTACTCTTTGTATAGTATCCTGGTGATTCTACTCGCCGGAATGGGGAACGCGGCGGTCCCCATCTCCAACGTCTCTGCCCGGGTGGTCAGCGCCGCCTGCAACTTCGCCATCAACAAGCGCTTCGTGTTCAAAAACCACGACAGCGTCTGGAAGACCGGGGCGCAGTACTTTTTGCTGGCCGCCTGCATCCTCTGCCTGAACACCCTCCTCATCAGCTGGCTCGTCAACGGGCTGCACTGGAACCGCTTCGGCGCCAAGCTCCTGACGGAGGTCACCTTCTTCACCCTCAGCTATCTGGCCCAGCACTTCTGGATCTTCCGCCGCCGGGGCGGAGCGGGTAGCGCAAATCCACAGTAAACGAGGAATCGTCCGTTGAAAGAAAAACTGCTTCGGCGCTGGCCGCTTTTCTACGGCCTGCTGCTGCTCCTGTTCACGCTCTACATCCTGCTGGACGCCTTCGTCATCCCCCGCAGCTTCACCGCGGTGGAGGAGACCGGGTCCCAGCCGCCCCTCCGGGCGGAGGACGCGGTGGTGACGGAGAACAGCTACAGCGGCGGCGGGGTCACCATCGCCGTCTCCCGCCACCGGGCCTATGACACCGACATCTATGTGGCGGACGTGGTGCTGGAGGACCCGGCCCACATCCGCACCGCCTTTGCCAAGGACACCTTCGGCAAAAACGTCATCGCCCCCACCTCCGTCATCGCCGCGCCCCACGGCGCCATTCTCGCCGTCAACGGCGACTATTACAGCGCCCGCGACGGCTATGTGATCCGCAACGGCGTGCTGTACCGGGAAAGCGCCGCCGGAAGGGACCAGCAGGACCTGGTCATCGGGACGGACGGCTCCTTCACCATCTGCCGGGAGGGCGACTTTACGGCCCGCCAGCTGCTGGAGGGCGGCGCGGCCCAGGTCCTCTCCTTCGGCCCCGGCCTCATCGAGGAGGGGGAGATCACCTTCGACCCCGCCAATGGGCAGGGCAAGGAGCTGACCCGCAACCCCCGCACCGCCATGGGCTGGTACGGCGGCTGGCACTACGTCTTCGTGGTGGCGGACGGCCGCACGGAGCGGAGCGAGGGGCTGACGCTTCAGCAGCTGGCGGATTTCCTCCAGGGCCTCGGCGTTCGGACCGCCTATAATCTGGACGGCGGCGGCTCCTCCACCATGGTCTTCAACGGCCGGGTGGTGAACCAGCCCACCGACGGCCACAACATCGAAGAGAGGAACGTGAGCGACATTGTCTACATCGGATAAGCAGCCCCTGGAGCGGGCGGTCCGGGGCTGGCTCCTCGCCGCCTTCTGCTGCGCGGTCTTCAGTCTCATCTACGAGTGGTTCGGCCACGGGGTGCTCTCCGCCTTCATGCTGTTCCAGTTCGTCTTTCCCCTGTTCCTCGGCGCGGGCGGCGCGGCGTTGCTGCTGCGCTGGAAAAAAGCCCCCTGCCCCGGCTTTTCCGTCCGCTGGCTCTGGCGCTGCGGCGTGGGGACGCTGACGCTGGGAAGCTGCCTTGCCGGCGTGTTCGAGATCTACGGCGCCTCCGCGCCGCTCATCACCGTCCATTGGTGCCTCGGCGGCGCGCTCTGTCTTGCCGCCGCGCTGTGCTATATATTGCCTCTGCTGCGCCGGCCTGCCGCGCCGCAGCAGGGAGCCCAAACCGATTTTACTAAGGAGGAAGCACCCATGACTGTTCGCGAAGGCTACATGCCCTTTGAGGGCTACCAGACCTACTACCGCATCGCCGGCAAGCGCACCGGGGACAAGAAACCCCTGGTCCTGCTCCACGGCGGCCCCGGCTCCACCCACAACTACTTCGAGGTGTTGGACGAGTTCGCCCAGGAGGACGGACGGGAGCTGATCATGTACGACCAGCTGGGCTGCGGCAACTCCTACGTGGAAGGCCGGCCGGAGCTTTGGCGGGCGGAGACCTGGGTGCGGGAGCTGCAGGCCCTGCGAGAGCATTTGGGGCTGACGGAGTGCCACCTGCTGGGCCAGTCCTGGGGCGGCATGCTGCTGCTGGACTATGTCTGCAACTACAAGCCCGAGGGCGTGAAGAGCATCATCCTCTCCAGCACCCTCCCCTCCAGCAAGCTCTGGGGCGAGGAGCAGCACCGCATGATCGCGGAGCTGCCTCAGGAGATGCAGGAGGCCATCCGCCGGGCGGACGAGAGCGGCGACTACAGCGGCGAGGCCTATCAGGCGGCGGAGGCGGAGTTCATGCTGCGCCACGCGGCGGGCCCCGTGACGGAGAGCGACCCGGAGTGCATCCGCCGGAAAAAGCGCTCCGGCCGGGAGTCCTATGTGGTGGGCTGGGGCCCCAACGAGTTCACCCCCCTGGGCACGCTGAAGGACTACGATGTGACGGCGCAGCTCGGCGATATCAAGCAGAGCGCCCTGGTCATCAGCGGCGGCAACGACCTCTGCACCCCCTACATCGCCAAGGTCATGTACGACGGCATCCCCGATTCCCGCTGGGAGCTGTTCCGCACCTGCCGCCACGCCTGCTTCGTGGAGGATACCCCCCGCTACACCGCCCTGCTCAAGGAGTGGCTGAACGCCCACGACTGAGCGGCGCGACGCGGCATAAGCAAAAGGGCCTTACCGGCTTGAAGCCGGTAAGGCCCTTTAAGCGTCAGCGCCCGCCGCGGCGGCAGGCCCCGGCGCGGATCAGGAGACCACGTCCGCAAATTCGGGCTTCAAAAGCGCCCGGAACAGCGCTTTGCTGACGGTGAACTCGGGGGTCCCCATGGAGCCGGGGGCCACCTCGTATTTGTCGAAGACGATGACCAGGTCGCCGTTTTCGTTGAAGTAGAAGTTGTGCTCCGGCGTCAGCGTGACAAAATCCTCGCCTATGAGGCTGTCGTCCAGCCAGTACACCGCGTTGCTGTCCTGCTCCATCCGAAGCTCCATCTGCCGCTTGATCTCTTCCTCCAGCACCTCGTAGAAGTTTTCGTCCCCGGACAGGTCGCCCAGACGGACCATCTTCCCGTCCCGCTTGTCGATGTGGTAGTACTTGAAATAAGTGTTGCTGCTTCCCGCCGCTTCGTGCACCCGGATCTTGAGCGTGAACCACTGCTCCGTGTCGGTCACGGTCTCATAGTCCACGTAGACCGATCCGTGGCCCTCGCCGCCCACCGCCGCAAGGTCCTCATAGAACCGGTCCACCAGCGTCTTTGTCAGCTCGTCGATATCTTTATTGATATGCGCGGCGGCCTCGCTGTTTTCCTCGTCGATCTGCGGCACGTCGATGTCCATCTCGTGCATGTCGTCCGAATAGTAGTAGTTGCGGATGGTGACCACCCGGGCGATGTCTCCGATGACGGGGACCTTCTCCAGCGCCTGGGCATAGGCCACGCTGACGTTGGGGAGCAGGAACAGCGCCACGAACACGAAGCAGGCCGCCGCTGCCGCCATACGGGGCAACGCCCGGCTCCGCCGCCTGCCGCCCGTCCGCTCGGGCAGGCCGGCAAGGGTCTGCTCCACCCTGTTTTTGACGGACTCCGGCAGCTCCTCCGCCTCCTCCGCCGCTTTGCTTTTCAGGTATCTGTCAAAGTCGTTCATCTGAAATCCTCCTTCAGGCTCTCCCGCAGCGCCTCTCTGGCCCGGGAGAGCTGCTTTCTGACAGCGACGATGTTCGTGCCCGTGATCTGCGCGATCTTTGCCGCCGAAAGACCCTCATAGTAAAACAGGACGACCACGGTGCGGTAGGGCTGCTTCAGCCGCTCTACCGCGGCGCGGAGGGTGAGCCGCGTGGCGAGCTCGCTCTCGCCGCCCTCTCCGGCGGCCTCCTCCAGCTCCTCCATGGGCACGAGCTTCGCGTTCCTGCGGACCAGCTCCGCCGCCGTGTTGTGCACGATGCGGAGGATCCACGGCTTGAAGGCGGCCTCGCTTTTCAGGCTGTCCAGATTCTTATAGGCGCGGTATATGGCTTCGCTCACGGCCTCCCCGGCGTCCGCCTCGTTGCGCAGAACGGAATAGGCCAGGGAATACATGGCGCCCTCACAGCGCCGCACCTGCTCGCAAAACTCGTCTTTGTCCGTCAAGACCGACCCTCCTCCATGAGCGAAGCCGTCTGTCCCACGATCCAGCTGCCCCACGCCGCATAGTACTTCGCGTAGAGGTGGGTGCCGTCCTCGGACTTGTCGGAGGACAGACAGCCGTTTTCGTCGTCGAACAGGGCGTTGGCGTCCAGATAGAAAATGTGCCTGCCGTCGGCCAGCTTCGCCAGCGCCGCGTTGAGCCGGTCGATGGCGGCGTTGTTCACCACCTCGTCGCGGTCGGAGCGGCTCTTCGTGACGTGCAGGTTAGCCTGGATCAGAAGCTTCGCCTCCGGCTCCCGCTGCCGGATGAACTCCAGCAGCTCCCGGTATTTATCCACGGTGCTGTCCAGGCGGTAGCCCACCTCGTTGATCCCCAGCATGATATAGATCTTGCCGTACTTCTTGTGCTCCAGCAGCTCCCGCAGCGTGACCTTGCCCACGGAGGGGACGGAGACGGGCTTCTTATGGATATTGTACACGCTCATGCCCACGTTGGCAAAGAAATCCGCCCCCTCGATACCGGCGTATTCCTGCAGGCCCACCGTTCTGGAATCGCCGATGAACAGCGCGTCGTCCATGGAGACGTCGGCGGGCAGGGTCACGGCGGTCTCCGTCTCTATGGGCTTGCCCTGGGTCTCCGTTTTGTCCGCCCCGGCGGCCCCATCCTCCGGCGGGTCCGCCTCCGTCTCGCTGGGCGGCACCAGTATGACGCCGCTCCCGGCGGGGGCGTCTCCCTTCTCCGCTCCGGCGGCCGCGCCCGGCACCCGCCAGAAGAACAGGACGAACACCACGGCGCCCAGCAGGAAAATAAAGGACAGCAGGGTAACAACGTTGGATTTTCTCATGTTTTGACCTCTCAAAATCTGAAATACAGGAACGGGTCGTCAAGACCCCGGTACATACAGTAGACGCTAGCGAGGAATATCACAGCCAGCAGCGCTCCCACCGCGAAACGGTTTTTCAGCCGCCCCAGCAGGCGGTACGGCAGCTTTGTGGAGAACAGAAGCCCGAAGAGCAGGAACGGGCCGTACAGGCGCAGGTACTTTACGTAGTCGCAGCGGAACACAGACCAGGGGCCCTGCCCGAAGAAGGGAAACAGCCGGGTAAAGAAGACTCCGAGCTGTCCCACGTCCTCGATGGCGAAAACGGCCCAGGTCAGCGGGATCAGCAGCAGCATGTACACACGGCCCACCGCCGGCGCCCGCGCGAGGAAGCGCCCCGTCAGGAACTTTTCCGTCACGATGAGGAGGAACAGCACCGCCCCCCACAGCACGAAGTGGTACCCCGCGCCGTGCCAGATCCCCGTCAGCAGCCACACCACCAGCAGGTTCCGCACCGTGGCGAGGCCGCCGTTCCGGTTCCCGCCCAGCGGCACATACACATACTCCCTGAACCATCCCCCCAGGGTCATGTGCCACCGCCGCCAGAACTCCGTCATGGAGCGGCTCAGGTAGGGATGGTCGAAATTCTTCGGCAGGCGGAAGCCCAGCATCTCCCCCAGCCCCACCGCCATCAGGGAGTAGCCGAAGAAGTCGAAGTAGATCTGGAAGGAATAGGCGAAAATGGCCATCCAGGCCAGCGGCGTGGATATACTCTCAAAGCCGATGGCGCAGACCTGGGTCCACAGCTTCCCCACGGGGTTCGCCAGCAGCACCTTCAGCCCCAGGCCGAACACGAACACGCCCAGGCCGTGCCGCACCGAAGCGCGGGGGATCTCCCGCCGCCGCAGCTCCCGCGCCACCTGGCCGTAGGTCACGATGGGCCCGGCGATGAGCTGCGGGAACATGGCGAGGTAGACGGTGTACCGCAGCAGGCTCCGCTCCGCCCTGACCCTTCCCCGGTAACCGTCGGCGAGATAGGAGATCCCCTGGAAGGTGTAAAAGGAGATGCCGATGGGCAGCGCCGTCCGCACGGTGAGGTCAAGGGCCGGGACCAGCCGGGAGAGCTCCCCCAGCACAAAGCCGGCATACTTGAAGGCGCCCAGGGCCAGCAGGTGAAAAAGGACCCCCGCCGTCAAAAACAGCTTTTTGCGCTGGGGCCGGCGCTCCATCAGCAGCCCCGCCGCAAAGTCCACGGCGATGCTGAGCAGGAAGAGAACAAAGTGCTCGGGGTCGCGCAGCGTCCCGACGAGGTAAAAGCACAGGCTGCCCAGCGCCAGCACCGGGTTTTTCAGCCTGTCGGGCACCAGGTAATAGCAGCCGAAGAAGACAGGCATGAAGAGGAAGATGAATTGCAGGCTGCTGAATACCATAGACCGTACCGCCGTTTCACTGTTCTGTTTTATAGACGCGCGGGCGGCGCAAAAGGTGACAGAAAAAAACGAACAGGCAAAAAATTTTCCGGCGGCGGGCAGCCCGCGCCTGCCGTATAGCAACAGCGGGTTGCTTGGCTTTACGCGGCGGCGGTGGTATACTGGCCGTGAGGTGGTGATCTGTATGGAAACAAAAAACGTCATATGGGAGCTGCGCACCAAAAACGGTCTGTCACAGGACGCGCTTGCAGAAAAGCTCCACGTGACCCGGCAGGCGGTATCCCGCTGGGAAACCGGTGAGACCGTGCCGAATACGGAGACGCTGAAGCTGCTGTCGAAGCTCTTTGACGTTTCCATCAATACGCTCCTGGGCTCTCCCCGGAAGCTGGTTTGCCAATGCTGCGGCATGCCCCTGGACGACGCTTCCGTCAGTCGGGAGGCGGACGGAGCCTTTAATGAGGAATACTGCAGGTGGTGCTACGCCGAGGGGAAATTCGCCTATGCCAGCCTTGCGGAATTGACGGATTTCCTTGTGGGGCACATGTCAAGCGAAAACTGGCCCCCGGAGCAGGCGCGCGCCTATTTCGAGGCGCAGCTGCCAAAGCTCAGGCACTGGCAGCAGGCGGAGGAGTGAGCCGCCGGGAGGCGGCCCCGGGCCTCGCCGCAGCCTGGCAGGCGTTTCACGCCGGCCCGCAGGCAAGCCTTCCTGAACAGTCAAGACCACGCGTGAAACGCGTGGCTTGAACAAGCCCTGAAAGGGCATAG
>JBJDYT010000050.1:0-19180 GCA_051867635.1 Oscillospiraceae bacterium | reverse complement strand
ACTATGCCCTTTCAGGGCTTGTTCAAGCCACGCGTTTCACGCGTGGTCTTGACTTGCCTGGATGGGATCAATAGGTGCCCAGGTTGGCGGCGCTGTCGCCCTTGGCGCTGGCGCCGAAGACGTAGTCCTTGCCGGGCAGGATGGCGTTCAGGGCCACGCCCGCGATGGCGGCGATGGCCAGGGAGGTCAGGGTGATGGTGGCGTTGCCCACGGTGAAGGTGATGCCGTCGGAGAAGCCCAGGCCGCAGACCAGGATGACGGCGGCCACGATGAGGTTGCGGCTCTTGGTCAGGTCCACCTGGTTTTCCACCACGTTCCGCACGCCCACCGCGGAGATCATGCCGTAGAGGATGAAGCTGACGCCGCCGATGATGGCGCTGGGGATGGAGCCCACGAAGGCGTCAAACTTGGGGGAGAAGGAGAGGACGATGGCGAAAATGGCGGCGATGCGGACCACCTTGGGGTCGTAGACCTTGGTGAGGGCCAGCACGCCGGTGTTCTCGCCGTAGGTGGTGTTGGCGGGGCCGCCCACGAAGCCGGCCAGGGCGGTGGCGAGGCCGTCGCCCAGCAGTGTGCGGTGCAGGCCGGGATCCTCGATGAAGTTGCGCTGGGTGGTGGCGGAGATGGCGGAGATGTCGCCGATGTGCTCCATCATGGAGGCGATGGCGATGGGGGCCATGACCAGAATGGCGGTCAGGTCAAACTTCGCGAGGGTCAGGGGAGCCACACCGGCCCAGGCCGCGTCTGTGGCGCCGGAGAAGTCCACCATGCCGCAGCAGAGGGCCACGATGTAGGGGATCACCACGCCCAGCAGGATGGGGATGATCTTGACCATGCCCTTGCCCCAGATGTTGGCCACGATGATGACGGCCATGGCGAGGAGCGCCAGCCACCAGCAGGTGGAGGCGTTGGCCACGGCGCTGCCGGAGAGGTTCAGACCGATGAGGATGATCATGGGGCCGGTGACCACAGGGGGGAAGTAGCGCATGACCTTGCGGGCGCCCACCACCTTGAACAGCAGCGCCAGCACCAGATACAATCCTCCGGCCACCACGATGCCGCCCAGGGTGTAGGCCAGCTTTTCCGCGGGGAGCATATCGGCGTACTTGCCGCTGCTCAGCTGGGCCATGGCCTGGAAGCCGCCGAGGAAGGCGAAGGAGGAGCCGAGGAAAGCGGGGACCTTCCCCTTGGTGCAGAGGTGGAACAGCAGCGTGCCGACGCCGGCGCAGAGGAGGGTGGTCTGGATGCTCAGGGGCAGACCGTAGCCCTGCACCAGGATGGGCACCAGGATGGTGGCGCCGAACATGGCGAACAGGTGCTGCAGTCCCAGGATCAGCATCCGGGGGACGCCCAGCTCGCGGGCGTCATAAATGGGGTCCAGTCCTAACTTTTTCATCTTTTGTCCTCTCTTTCTCAAATTGAATTCTGCATCATCTGACCTAAAAAGCGGGGCCGCCCGGGCCGTCCGGGCAAAAAAAACACCGGCACAACGGCCGGTCAGAAGGGAAAAACAGGGCTATGAAGGCTGATAAGGGGACGGACAGGAGAGAAAGAGCACGTGTTCGCATCCGCAAGCGCTTTCAGCAGCATCGTCCGTTTCCTCCTTCCGTTTTTTCTTGCTTATCATACGGGAAAGAAATCGAAAATGCAATAGGCTGTTTTTTCTAAAACTCGGCGGGGCGCGGCGGGAAAAGCTTGTGTATTTTGACATAGGGCGGGGAAGCGGGCCACAAAATATGGGAGATTGCCGTTTACAGGGAGGAGAAAGCGTGCTATTCTGGTACGCGAAACCCAGAATATGGAATTTGGATTCAGTAAAGGAGTTGACCGTTCTGAAAGAGTTGCTGGAGCTGTTTCTCACCTTCGCCAAGGTGGGGGTCATGACCTTCGGCGGCGGCTACGCCATGCTGCCGATTCTGCAGCGCGAGGTGGTGGAGAACAAGGGCTGGGCCACAGAGGAGGAGCTGGCGGACTACTATGCCATCGGCCAGTGTACGCCCGGCATCATCGCGGTGAACACCGCCACCTTCATCGGGCAGAAGCGGCGGGGCGCCGCGGGCGGCGTCGCGGCCACGGCGGGGGTCGTTTTCCCCTCCTTCCTCATCATCTCCGTCCTGGCGGGCGTAATCTCCGCCTTTGCGGAGCTGCCTGTGGTGCAGGAGGCCTTCGCCGGCGTGCGGGTGTGCGTGGCGGTGCTGGTGTTCAACGCGGTGGTGAAGCTGTGGAAGAGCTCCGTGGTGGACAAGCCCGCCCTGGCCATCTTTGCGCTGGTGTTTTTGGGCTCCGTGTTCACGGATATCTCCGCCATGGTGTTCGTGCTGGCGGCGGGGGCGGCGGGCCTGGCCCTGTCCCTCGGCAGGAGGGGAGGGGCGCGCTGATGCTGTATCTGCGGCTGTTTTACGAGTTTTTCAAGACCGGCCTCTTCGCCGTGGGCGGCGGTCTGGCCACACTGCCGTTTCTGGAGGAGATGGCGGGCCGCACGGGCTGGTTCACACACGCCCAGCTGGCGGACATGATCGCCGTGGGCGAGTCCACCCCCGGCCCCGTCGGCGTGAACATGGCGACCTATGTGGGCTTCACCGTGGCGGGCGTTCCCGGCGCCCTGACGGCCACGGTGGGACTGGTGACGCCCTCCGTCATCATCATCCTGCTCATCGCCCTGTTTTTGAAGAATTTCCGGGAGAATCCCCTGGTGAAGGGCGCGTTTTACGGGCTGCGCCCCGCCTCCACCGGGCTCATCGCCGCGGCGGGGGTCTCGGTGCTGAGCGTGGCGATGCTGCGGCCGTCGGCCAGCGGGGGGCTGCTGGACTGTGTGGACTGGAAGGCGGCGGGCCTGGCGGCGGTGCTGCTGTATCTGACGCGCTGGTGCAGGTGGACGAAAAAACGCCACCCCATCGTGTTCATCCTGGCCTCCGCCGCGGTGGGCGTGCTGCTGCACTTCGGCGCGTGAGAGGCGTAAAATGAAAAGGAGCCCCGCCGGCACAGGCCGGCGGGGCGTTTTTCCGCTCAGTTTCCGTCGATGTGGTTTTGGATGCGCTGCATGATCAGGTCCAGCGCCACCAGGTTGTGGCCGCCCTCCAGCACCACGATGTCCGCGTACTTCCGGGAGGGCTCCACGAACTGCTCGTGCATGGGCTTGACAGTGGTGAGGTACTGGGTCACCACGGACTCCAGCGTGCGGCCCCGGTCCCGCACGTCCCGCAGCGCACGGCGCAGGATGCGCACGTCCGCGTCGGTCTCCACGAAGATCTTGATGTCCAGCAGCCGGCGCAGCTCGGGGTGCTGGAAGATGAGGATGCCCTCCACGATGACCACCTTGGTGGGAGCGATGTGGACGGTCTCGTCGGTGCGGTTATGCTCGGAGAAGGAGTAGACCGGGCAGTCCACGGCCTCGCCCCGCTTCAGCGCCTGCAGGTGCCGGATGAGCAGGTCTGTCTCGAAGGCATCGGGGTGGTCGTAATTCTGCCGGCAGCGCTCGGCGAAGGAGCAGTCCTGCCGCTTATAGTAGTTGTCGTGGTGGATGACGCTGATGTTGTCGCCGAAGCGCTGCTGCAGATGGCGCGTCAGCGTCGTTTTGCCGGAGCCGGTGCCCCCGGCGATGCCGATGAAGATCGTATCCATACGGACCCTCCCCTGCGTTTTCCTGCTTCCCTGTTATTATAAAAGCCCCGGGGAACAAAAGCAAGGGCGTATGAAATTTTCGTGAATTTCCGCGGATGCTGTTGACGGGCGGCGAAAAAACGAATATTATGTCAAGTAGTACGCGCCCGCGCGCCCCGGCAAACCGCCGCAGGGCGCGGCGCAGGAAAGGAACGAACTCTGATGAGTATGTATAAATGCCCCGTCTGCGGAGAGCTGTTCTCCACCAGTTATAAAAAGTGCCCCTTCTGCGAGGAGGACGACCTCATGCGGGACCGCCGCAAGCGCAGCAACCACCGGCAGAACGGTCGCCGCCGCCGCAACGAGCCCCGGGCGGTGGGCCCCATCCTCATCGTCGTTTTCCTGCTGCTGGTGGCGCTGGTGGTGTACCTGCTGGCGGGCGACAAGCTCTTCGGCGGGAAGGACCCGGACGCGGAGGGGAATGAGCCCCCGGTCTCCAGCGCCGTGGACGGCGAAGGCGAAGGCGGCGGCCAGGATGGAACGGCCGTGACCCCGCTGTCGCTGGACCGCTCCGACGCGGAGCTGGAGGTGGGCGACACCGTCACCCTGACGGCGCTGGAGGGGACCGGAGAGTATTCCTGGTCCACCAGCGACGCCTCCGTCGCCACCGTGGAGGCAGGCGTAGTGCAGGCCGTGGGCGAGGGCAGCGCCACCATCACCGTCACCGACGGCGAGACCGCCGCCACCTGCACCGTCACCGTGAAGTCGGTGCCGCTGACCCTCAGCACCAACGACGTGTCCATCGCCGTGGGCGAGAGCTTCACCCTCCGGGCGGAGGGCGGCAGCAGCTTCACCTTCACCAGCGACGATGAGAGCGTGGCCACGGTGACCGCGGACGGCGTCGTCACCGGCAAGGCGAAGGGCCGGGCCAATATCACCGTCTCCAACGGCAGCTCCACCGAGACCTGCATCGTCCGCGTGGTGCGCTGAGCGCGGTAAACAGAAAAGGGCATCCCCGTCCCGGCAGTCCCGGGACGGGGATGTTTTTTGCGTCCTCCGGGCGCGCGAATGAAGCGCGCCGGACCGTAAACGCAAGCCGGCAAAAAAGCCGCCGCCGCTCCGGATGGAGCGCGGCAGCGGCTTTTTTTATGCCGCGGCGGGAAAGAAATGCGGGACATAGTCGCCCAGGCGGAGGAGGAAAGTGGGCGTCTGGCTCCCGTCGCGGCAGGTGGGCATGGCCGCCGCAGCTATGCCGCCGTCCCGCCGATGGCGACCTCGCAGGCCGCCGCCAGGGCGGAGAGACCGTCCCATGAGACGTTCGACACAAGGATGGATGTGGGTCTGTCCGCTCTGCCGATGACCGAGGAGGAGGCCTCAGGCAGATTGTCTGCCTGCTGCAGGTGGAGAAAAAGCAGGAGTGCCCGCCCGAGCCCCGCCAATGCGCAGAGCCCGACGGCCGCAAATGCGGCGCGCCAGATTTTCCGCTTTCTCTCGCTGCGCCTGGCAGGCTGCCCGCTCAGCAGTTCCAGCCCGGCGGCGAGGTCCTGGACGGAGGCCTGCTGCGCCTCCGGCTCCGGCGCGGTTTCGTCCAGCAGGGCGCTCACCGTGGTGTCCAGCGCTTCCGCGACCCTGACCAGCATCCCGGCGTCGGGGACCGACAGGCCCTTTTCCCATTTGGAGACAGTCTGCCGGACAACATGCAATTTGGCCGCGAGCTCCTCCTGGGACAGGCCTCTGGCCTTCCGAACGCCGCTATGTTTTCGTTGAGCATATATCGCGCCACCTCTCCATGAACATTGAGTATACGCGCATTATAGGGGCAAATGGCCGTTGCAGGCAAGCAACCCATGCGAACATGGTGCTGTTTTGTGAAGCGCCTTCCGTTTGGCTTGCGTTTTCCGGACACGCTGTGGTACACTATATTTATTGGTAAATTCTGCTGAATACGTAAGGATAAGGAGTTCCCGCCATGACCACCCAAGAGTTCCGGGAAAGATCGCAGCTTTCCATCTTCCTGCATTATTTCAAGCCCCACTGGAAACTGTTCCTGCTGGACATGCTCTGCGCCCTGACCATCGCGCTGATCGATCTGGCTTTCCCCTATGTTTCCCGCATGGCCATGTACACCTGGCTGCCGGAGCAGGCCTACCGCACCTTCTTCACCGTCATCGCCATCGTGGCGGCGGCGTTTTTGCTGCGGGCCTTTTTGTACTATGTGGTGGCTTACTGGGGCCACACCTTCGGCATCCGGGTGGAGGCGGACATCCGCCGGGACCTCTTTGCCCATATACAGGAGATGAGCTTCCGCTTTTTTGACCGCAACCGCACCGGCCAGCTCATGAGCCGCATCACCACGGACCTGTTCGAGCTGACGGAGCTGGCCCACCACGGGCCGGAGGACCTGTTCATCTCCACCGTGACCATCGTGGGCTCCCTGGTGGTCCTGTTTTCCATCGAGTGGCGTCTGGCGCTGGTGCTGACGGTGCTGATCCCCATTTTCCTGGTGGTGCTGCTGAAAAACCGGTCCAGCCAGCGGGAGGCCTCCCGGGCGGTGAAGCAGCGCACCGGCGCCATCAACACGGAGATCGAGTCCAGCCTCACCGGCATGCGGACGGCCAAGGCCTTCGCCAACGAGGAGGTGGAGCTGCGGAAGTTCTCCCGCTCCAACGAGGAATACAAGACCTCCAAGCGGCAGTTCCACCGGGCCATGGGCGTGTTCAACGGCAGCATGGAGTTCTTCTTCTGCAGCATGTCCGCGGTGATCCTGGCCGTGGGCGGCTGGCTCATCATGCGCGGCGAGATGGACTATGTGGACCTGCTGACCTTCTACCTCTATATCTCCACCTTCGTCACCCCGGTGCGGAAGCTGGCCACCCTCATGGAGATGTTCGCCAGCGGCACGGCGGGTCTGAGCCGCTTTGTGGAGCTCATGCGGACGGAGCCGGACCTGCAGGACAAGCCCGACGCCGAGGAGCTGCACGTGCAGGAAGGCGAGATCGAATTCCGCGGCGTCAGCTTCACCTATGACCGGCAGGAGGTGCTGCACGGCATCGACCTGACCGTGCACAGCGGCGAGACCATCGCGGTGGTGGGCTCCTCCGGCGGCGGCAAGACCACCCTCTGCCAGCTCATTCCCCGGTTTTACGACGTGGACGCGGGGGCGGTGCTCATCGACGGCGCCGACGTGCGGGACGTGACCCAGCGCTCCCTCCACCGGCAGATCGGCATCGTGCAGCAGGACGTGTTCCTCTTTGCCGGGACGGTGCTGGACAATATCCGCTACGGCCGGCCGGACGCCTCCGTGGAGGAGGTCATGGAGGCGGCAAAGCGGGCGGAGATCTATGAGGATATCCTGCGGATGCCCCAGGGTTTTGAGACCTATGTGGGCGAGCGGGGCGTCCTCCTTTCCGGCGGGCAGAAGCAGCGCATCGCCATCGCCCGCATTTTCCTGAAGAACCCGCCCATCCTGATCTTGGACGAGGCCACCTCCGCCCTGGACAGCGTCACCGAGGCCCATATCCAGAGCGCCTTCGACGAGCTGGCCAAGGGCCGCACCACCCTCATCATCGCCCACCGCCTCTCCACCATCCGCAAGGCGGACCGCATCGTGGTGGTGCAGGACGGCCGCATCACCGAGACCGGCAACCACGAGCAGCTCATGGCCCTGGGCGGGGCGTACAGCGAGCTGTACCGGACCCAGACGCAGCTCCATGGATAAGGGAAAGCTGCTGGACAAGGCCGCCGCCACGGCGGAGGAGCGCATGACGCTGGCGAGAGTACTGGACAAGTGCGAGCAGGCCCGGCGGCGCAGCATTCCCACGGAGACGGGCTTTTTGAGTCCCCAGGAGCAGGCCGCCGCGGAGTCGCTGCTCCGCGCCGCCGACGTGGGGGAGGGCTGGCGCTTTTTCGGCGGCTACGAGGGGGCGGAGCGGCGGAAGCTGCTCTTCGCGCCGGAGTGGATGGACGGGGAGGAGCTGCCGGCGCAAAGCGGCGTCCGCTGCCTGCTCTGCCGCTTCCGCGCCGAGGAGCGCCTGACCCACCGGGACTTCCTCGGGAGCCTCATGGCCCTGGGCATTACCCGGGAAAAGCTGGGAGACATCCTGGTGGGGGAGGGGGAGGCGCAGCTTTTGGCGGACGCCTCCATCGAGGAATTCCTGCTGCGGGAGTACACCGCCGCGGGGCGGACGAAGCTGACCGTCTCCGCCCTGCCGCTGGAGGAGCTGAAGGCGCCGGAGAAAAAGACCCGGGAGATCCATGACACGGTCATGAGCCTGCGGCTGGACAGCGTGTGCGCCTCCGGCTTTTCCGTGAGCCGGGGCCGGGCGGCGGAGCTCATCGCCGCGGGGAAGGTGGAACTGAACTGGCGGCCCTGCCTCAAGGCAGACAAGGCCGTGGCGGAGGGGGACACCGTCAGTTGCCGGGGCATCGGCAAATTTGAGGTGGCCCAGGTAGGTGGCCTCTCCCGCAAGGGCCGGACGAACCTGCTTTTGAAGCGTTACGAATAAGGAGGACGGTATGCTGGTATACGAGTTTGAGACGGTGGACGCCGGGGCGTCCGGCTACAGCTTTTTCGGCGGCGTGGGTCTCACCACGGAGACCCACCGGGAGATCATCGCCCGCCGCGGCGCGGAGGGCTGGCGTTTTGCCGGCTGCATCCCCACGCAGCAGCGGGCCGGCGGCTTCATTGAAGCCTGGGACCTGGTGTTCGAGCGGGAGGCGTGAGCGCGGATGGAGCAGTGGAAGATCGACCGCATCAATGCCCTCGCCCGCAAGGCCAAGACCCAGGGGCTGACAGAGGAGGAGACCGCCGAGCGGGCGGCGCTGCGGCAGGAGTACGTGGCCGCCGTGGTGGGGAATCTCACCGCCCAGCTGGACAACACCTATGTGGTGGACGAGCACGGCAACAAGCGGAAGCTCCGGCGCAGGGAGCCGAAGCAGTGAGCAGGCGCCGGGAAGGCGCTGCAGGCCCGCGGATGCGGAGGCAGGAGGGTAAAAAATGAGATTCGGAAGACTGGCATGGCTCAGCTTTGCCCTCACTTTTGTCAGCGCCGGGCTCGCGTTGGCCTTGGGCGAAGGGAGCCCCGGCTACCGGACGGCGTGTGTGGCGGGGCAGGCCTGCTGCTTCGCCGCGCTGGGCTGCTGGATCGCCCATATGATGACGACGAAGGAGCAGCGGACCGCGAAAAAGACCGAGCGGAGAGCCGCCAGGCAAAAGGTCCGGGCAGAGCGCGCCGCGGCGCGTGAAAGGCGCAGGGCGGCGCAGGCGGAGACAGAGCGGGCACAGGCCGACGACCGGCGGCCGGTGAAGGCGGCGCTGCTCTCCACCCGGGACCGGTACGGAAAGAGCGTGGCCGGCACCGCCGCGCGGACGCTGCTGGGCGGCGCGCTGTTCGGGACCTTCGGCGCCGCCATGGGGTTGACCACGGCGCGGAGCGAGCTGGTCGGCCAAAAGGCCGTATTCAGCGTGAAATACGCCAGCGGCCGCACCGGGACCGAGACCGTGGAGGTGGGCTCCAAGCGTTTTGAGGAGCTGGCAAGGCTCCTGGTGGAATAAAAGGCTTCGAAAAAACAGCGCCGGAGGGAAGTTCCCTCCGGCGCTTTCCTTATAGCTGTCTCAGCGCGCGGCTCCGCGCGAAAAACGGCGCTCAGCTTTCCCGCAAAAACACCGTCATGGCGGTGCCGGTGTCCTGCACCAGGATGTCCGCCGGGAGGCGGAGGAAGCGCGCCGTCACATAGAAGTCCCCCGCCGCGCCGGAGAGGTTCACGACCTGCAGGAAGTACACGGGCCAGAACCACGCCTCCGGCAGCAGGGCCGTGAGGACGGCGATGACAACACCGAGCAAAACCACTGGCGCGAGAGCGATGACAAGGTAATGCACTTTGCAGAAATAGACCTCGCTCCCGGCGTAGGCATAGGCCCCGGTAAAGCCGTATTTCGGCCGGACGCCGCTGAAGCCCCGCATGAACACGCCGTGGGTCAGTTCATGCAGCACCATGTAGACCAGGGCGCCCAGCAATATGCAGAGCAGGGGAGCGGCGTAGGCGAGATAGTCTCCCTCGTCCAGATGCCGCAGCATGCTTTGCAGCAGGGCGCTTATGGGGTGGCGGGCCGCGCCGAGCCAGAGCAGTGCCAGGGCGATGAGGACGGCCAGACCGTTGATGAGCCAGAAAAGCTTCCTGTCCTTCCGCAGGTCCACCCGGAACGCCCCGGTATAGCCCTCCGGGAGCTGCAGCAGATCCTTCGCAGGCATGAAAACACCCTCTTTTTAATAATAATTAAATGGAAAATGGAAGCGCCCCGGGCCGCCGGGGCGCTTTTCTTGTTCTTAGCCCCAAAGGGCGGAGAGCATGGGGATGACCTGCTTTTTCCGGGACATGACCTTGGGCAGGAAGACGCAGCTGTCCTTCGGCTCCATGCTGAAGGCCTGGCGGATGATCTCCGTGTCGCCGAGGTAGAGCAGCTCCGTCCCCTCCTTCAGCACGTCGGTCAGCATGAGGATGACCAGGTCGTAGCCCCGTTCCTCCCCCATTTTCCGCATGGCGTCAAGGAACTCCGCTTTACGCGCAAGCAGGGCGTCCGAATCCACCGTGGTGACCTGGCTCACGCCCAGGTTGTGGCCCGCGATGTGGAACTCCTTGAAGTCGGTCATGAGCAGGTTCTCCGCGGAGCGGTCCGAGGAGTAGGAGGAAGAGAAGATCAGCTTCCCCAGCTCGCCGATGTGCACGTTGCCGATGCGGGCCAGGCGCTCCGCCATGCGGCGGTCGCGTTCGGTGCAGGTGGGGGACTTGAACAGCACCGTGTCGGAGAGGATGGCGGCGGTCATAAGGCCCGCCAGCTTTTCCGACGGCATCAGCCCCTTTTCCTGGTACATCTCCGCCACGATGGTGGTGGTGCTGCCCACGGGCTCGTTGCGGAAGTAGATGGGCGCGCCGGTCTGGATGTCCGCCAGCCGGTGATGGTCGATGATGCCCAGGATCTGAGCCTGCTCCAGCCCCTCCACGGACTGGGCGCTCTCGTTGTGGTCCACCAGCACCACCCGCTTGCGCCGGGGGCGCAGCAGGTGGTAGCGGGACAGCATGCCCGCCACATGGTCCTCCGCGTCCAGGATGGGATAGCTGTGGAAGCGGTGGTCCAGCACGGTCTCCCGCACGTCGTCGATGTAGTCCGTCAGGCGGAAGAAGGTGATCTGCTCCCGGGGACTGCCCACCCGGTCGATGGGGATGGCAAGGGAGATCAGGTTCAGCGCCCGGTAAGCGTCAAAGGGGGTGGAGATGATGCAGGTGTCGGTCTCGATGCTGCGCAGCTCGGGGCTCAGCTCCGCCTGGCAGATGATGAGGCAGGAGACGCCGATCTCCAGCGCCCGGCGCACCATGTCCGGCTGGTCGCCGCAGACCACGATGGTCTTTTTCTTGTTGAACAGCAGGTTTTTCTGCCGCTGGGGCAGAGCCACGGTGATCTCGCCGGAGATGCTGTAGGGAGTGTGGACGCTGTCGTTCAGGATCTGGCCCTCCAGCACGCTGAGGAGGTTGAACACCGGCACCTCCGACACCCAGGGCTGATAGTCCGAATCCATGTCGTACTTGGTGATGTCGCCGCTGGTGAGCAGGCCCGAGAACACGCCGCTCTCGTCCGTGACGGGCAGAGAGGAGATGTGGTGCTCCTGCATGACCTGCCAGGCGCGGCTGATGGTCACCGCGTCGTTCAGCACCGGGGGCGTGTCGAAGTCCAGGTCGCAGACCTGGGTGCGCACGTCCTTGAGATACAGCGGCGGCTCGAAGCCGAAGTGGTCCAGCACCAGCTGGGTCTCGTCGCTGATATGGCCCAGGCGGGCCGCCACATATTCCCGCCGGCCCAGCGCGTTCTGCAGCGCGGCGTAGGCCATGGCGGAGACGATGGAATCCGTGTCAGGATTCCGGTGGCCGAACACATAGATGGAGTCCATAAGGTCATCCTCCCAAAACGCCGCGTGGCGCGGCGGAAGTCGTTTCGCCGGGGGCGCGGCGGCCGCGCCATAAGCTGGTATCATGATGGCCGCTCCGCGGTCATCATGATACCACAGCCGCCGCCGCTTCGCAAGGCGCGGCACGGGAAAAATGCGCGGTTTTCGGGGCCTGCGCGCCGGAAATCGACAAAAAAGCGGCGCCGGCGCCGCTATAATCGGAGCCAGGACAAGCGCGAAAGGAGCGAGGGCATGGAACTGAAGACAAGGGCGGAGGGCCGGACGCTGACGGCACAGCTCTCCGGCGAGCTGGACCACCACGGCGCGAAGGAGCTGCTGCGGCAGCTGGAGCTGGCCATCGACGCGGAAACGCCGCTGCAGCTGGTGCTGGATTTTTCCGGCGTCAGCTTCATGGACTCCTCCGGCATCGCGGTGGTCATGCGCGCCCACCGGCGGATGCAGACCCTGGGAGGCAGCGCGGTGGTGGTCCGGGCGCCGGAGCAGGCCCGGCGGGTGCTGGACGCGGCGAACATCGGCCGCTGGGTCAGGATCAAACAGGAGGTGTGAGATGAAGACCAGCAATTACATAACGCTGCAGTTTCCCAGCCGCAGCGTCAACGAGGGCTTTGCGCGGATGGCGGTGGCGGGCTTCGCCGCCCAGCTGGACCCTACGCTGGAGGAACTGGGGGATATCAAGACCGCGGTGAGCGAGGCGGTCACCAACGCCATCGTCCACGCCTACCCCCAGGAGCTGGGGAAGATCGTGGTGAAGGCGAAGCTCTATGAGGGGCAGGTGCTGGAGGTCCGGGTGCAGGACTGGGGCTGCGGCATCGCAGACGTGGACCGGGCGCGGGAGCCCCTCTTCACCACCGGGGGAGAGGAGCGCAGCGGCATGGGCTTCACCATCATGGAGAGCTTCATGGATGCGCTGACGGTGCGCTCCCGGCCCGGGAAGGGGACCACGGTGACCATGCGCAAAAAGATCCTCCGGAGGCCGGGGAAAAAATGAGCGAGCTTTTTGCGCTGCTCTCCCGGGCGCGCTCCGGGGACAAGGGGGCCTGCGAGCAGGTGCTGACGGAGAACGCGGGGCTGATCTGGAGCGTGGTGCGGCGGTACTATGGCCGGGGCGTGGACCCGGACGACCTGTACCAGCTGGGCTGCCTGGGCTTTCTCAAGGCGGTGCAGGGCTTTGACCCGGAATACGGCACCCAGTTTTCCACCTACGCCGTGCCGAAGATCGCGGGGGAGATCCGCCGCTTCCTCCGGGACGACGGGACGGTGAAGGTGAGCCGCACCCTGCGGGAGCGGGCGCAGACGATCCTCTCGGCGCGGCAGCGCCTGGCCCAGAGCCTGGGGCGGGAGCCGGCGCTGTCGGAGCTGGCGGCGGAGACGGGCCTCGCCCCGGAGGAGATCGCCCAGGCGGAGCTGGCGGCGGAAACGCCGGAGTCCCTGCAGGCGGAGCGGGAGGACGGCCTGACGCTGGAGGGGACCCTGGGGACGGACGCGCCGGAGGAGGCGCTGGTGGAACGGCTCGCGCTCCGGCAGCAGATCGACTGCTTGCCGGAGCGCGAAAAAATGGTCATCCTTCTGCGGTTTTACAAGGGTCTGACCCAGGAGCAGACAGCCCGCATCCTGGGCGTCTCCCAGGTGCAGGTATCCCGCCTGGAGCGTCGGGCGCTGGGCCGCCTGCGGGAATGGCTGGCGTAGCGTCCGCGGGATGAAAGTAGCTCTCGTCCTGGAACTCCGTCATGGTGCCCCAGTAGCGCTTGGGCATCTGGGTCATGCGGCAGCGGGGGTTGTCCCTCTCCCGGATGGAGATGGTGTCGTAAAAGCGCTTCCAGAGCAGGCGGTAGGCCGCCTCCTCCGGCCCGGGCTGCGCCATTTGGAACTGCTCCAGCGGCACGATGCGGGCCTGATGCGCCGCGTACAGCAGCGCCTCCCGGTGGGTGCGGTCGTAGATGAAAAAGCTCTCCTCCCGGTAGCGGCTGCAGAAGTGCCCACGCAGCAGGGGCAGCACCCGGTTCTTCGGCTCGATCTCCGCCCCCAGGACGCCGCCAAACTCCGAAAAGCGGACGAAGCCCCGCAGCTGCTGGGCCTCTCCCTCCAGATGGCGTACGGCCTTCCGCACAGGGGCCAGCGTCTCGTCGGAGAGGTCCTGCAGCAGCGCCGGCCCCACCCGGTAGAATTTGCGCACCAGGGCGTACAGCTGCAGCTCCTTGTCCGGCAGGCAGGTGAGCCAGGCCCGCTGCAGAAAGGGGCCGAAGAGCTGGGTGCGCTTGAAAAAGCTGCGGTAGACCCGCTGGGCGTGGGCCTTTACCGTGGGGATGCAGCGGGTGTCGAACAGGGTGCAGGATTCCTCGCCGGCGAAAAAGCCGGTGGGGTTTTCTTTTTGCGTGTAGCTTTCGTAGACGCAGCAGAGAAAGCCCTCAAAGCTGCCGTCGTATTCGTACAGGATGTCTTTCATAGGTCAGGAAAAAAGGACCGCCCGCAAAACGGCGCGGCTCATACGGCAAAGAGGGAGGTCTGCTCACAGTCCTCCTCCGGGAGGGCGCCCCGTTCCGCGGCGACGAGAGAGGGCAGGAGCTGCTCCGGCGTCAGGGGCAGGCGGGTGTCCCGCTTGCCGCGGCAGGTGATGAAGTACTGCGCCCGCTTCAGCACGACTCCCAGCCGTTTGAGCTGCTCAAAGTCCAGGGACGCCACCCGGCGGTTGCACAGAATGCGCTTCGCGCTCACCACGCCGATGCCGGGGACGCGCAGCAGCATCTCGTAGTCCGCGGTGTTGACCTCCACCGGGAACTGGTCCAGATGGCGCAGCGCCCAGCAGCACTTGGGGTCCAGCTGGGGGTTGAAATTGGGATCGTCGCCGCTCAGCAGCTCCTCCGCCCGGAAGCCGTAAAACCGCAGCAGCCAGTCCGCCTGGTAGAGGCGGTGCTCCCGCAGCAGGGGCGGCTTGGTGTCCCGGGAGGGCAGCAGCGCGTGCTCCACCACCGGGACATAGGCGGAGAAAAAGACCCGCTTGAGCCGGTAGCGGTCGTAAAGCCCCTGGGAGAGCAGGAGAATGTGCCGGTCGCTCTCGCCGGTGGCCCCCACGATGAGCTGGGTGCTCTGCCCGGCGGGGGCGAAGGCGGGGGCGTGCTTGTACTTCGCCAGCTCCTCCTTGTTCTCCCGGCACTGGCGGTGGATCTGCCCCATGGGCCGCAGGATGGCCTCCCGGCTCTTGTTGGGGCAGAGGGTGTGCAGCGAGGCCTCGGAGGGCATCTCGATGTTGACGCTGAGCCGGTCCGCCAGCAGGCCCAGCTCCGTCACCAGCTCCGGCGAAGCGCCGGGGATGGCCTTGGCGTGGATATAGCCGTTGAAGCGGTACTGCGTCCGCAGCAGGCGCAGGCTGCGGATCATCAGCTCCATGGTGTTGTCCGGGCTCCCCACCACGCCGGAGGAGAGGAACAGCCCCTCGATGTAGTTCCGGCGGTAAAAGCCGATGGTGAGCTCCGCCAGCTCCTCTGGCGTGAACGCGGCGCGCGGCACGTCGTTACTGCAGCGGTTGACGCAGTACTTGCAGTCATAGACACAGTAGTTGGTCATCAGCACCTTCAGCAGCGTGATGCAGCGCCCGTCGGCGGAGAAGCTGTGGCAGCAGCCCGCCAAGGAGGAAGAAGTGTTGCCGATCATGCCGGGGCGGGAGCCGCGCCGTACGCCGCTGGAGGTGCAGGCCGCGTCATACTTGGCGGCGTCCGCCAGTATGGTCAGCTTCTCCAGCAGGTCCATGGCAGCTCAGCGGGCGGCAGCCCTGCGGCCGCGGCGGGTGGGATGGTCCAGCCAATATACCAGGCGCATCATCTGGGTGCTGAGGGTGGCGGCCCCGGTGAGGACCACGAGAAAGCTCCAAAACGTCATAGCTCTTTCCTCCAAATCGAACATTTATTCTATACGCATTTTAACTCGAACAAATGTACCTGTCAAGAGAAAAATCAAAAAAATGTTCGATTTCGAGAAAGGCGTGGCATCTTTCGTTGTTTTGCCGATTGCCCCCGGCTTTCGCCCTGTGGTAGAATGGCGGAAGAACGCAAGAGAAAGGGAAGCGGCATGGGACATTTTGAGGAGCGGTATATCGCGGCGCGCCGGGCGGTGATCGCCCGGGACTTCAAGGGGCTGAACGCGCCGCAGCAGAGCGCGGCGCTGGCAACGGAGGGGCCGCTGCTGCTGCTGGCGGGCGCCGGCAGCGGCAAGACCACGGTGCTGATCCACCGGGTGGCGAACCTGCTGACCTACGGCCGGGGCAGCGACTGTACGGAGGTCCCGGCCTCCGCCACGGAGGAGGATCTGGCCTTTCTGGAGAACTATCCCGTCAGCCCCTCGGCGGAGGAGTGCCTGCGGGCCAGGCGGCTCTGCGCGGTGGAGCCCGCCGCCCCCTGGGAGGTCATCGCCATCACCTTTACCAATAAGGCCGCCAACGAGCTGAAGGAGCGGCTGCAGCGCATGATCGGGGACGCGTCCCAGGATATCTGGGCCTGCACCTTCCACAAGGCCTGCGTCCGCATCCTCCGCCGGGACATCGACCGGCTGGAGGGCTATACCCGGGACTTCACCATCTACGATTCCGACGACAGTAAGCGCGTGGTGAAGGACGTGGTCAAGAGCCTGGAGCTGGATGAAAAGGCTTTTCCGCCCCGGGAGGTGCTCTCCATCATCAGCAACGCCAAGGACGCCATGCGCCTGCCGGAGGATTTCGCCGCCGAGAGCGAACGCTCCGGGGACTGGAAGCGCCAGCGCATCGCCCGCGTTTACGCGGAGTATGACCGCCGCCTGAAGGAGGCCAACGCCCTGGACTTCGACGACATCCTGCTCAAGGCGGTGGAGCTGCTGCGGCAGAGCCAGGAGGTGCGGGAGTATTACCAGCGGAAGTTCCGCTATGTCCTCATCGACGAGTATCAGGACACCAATCACCTGCAGTACCTTCTCTCGGCGCTGCTGGCCGGCGGGCGGCAGAACATCTGCGTGGTGGGCGACGACGACCAGAGCATCTACCGCTTCCGGGGCGCCAACATCGAGAACATCCTGAGCTTTGAAAAGCAGTATCCCGCCGCCCGCACCATCCGTCTGGAGCAGAACTACCGCTCCACGGAGAATATCCTGGACGCGGCCAACGCGGTCATCCGCCACAACACCGAGCGCAAGGGCAAGACCCTCTGGACCGATCAGGGCCGGGGAGAGCCGGTGCAGGTGCGGACGGTCTACAATGAGGCGGACGAGGCGAACTTCGTGGCGGGGGATATCCTGGCCAACTTCGGCCGGGGCATGAACTGGAGCGACCACGCGGTGCTGTACCGCATGAACGCCCAGTCCAACGCCCTGGAGCTGGCGCTGCGCCGGGGCGGCGTGCCGTATAAGGTCTACGGCGGGCTGAAGTTCTTCGACCGGGCGGAGGTAAAGGACATGCTGTCCTACCTCTGCGTGCTGAACAACCCCACGGACGACCTGCGCCTGCGGCGCATCATCAACGTGCCGGCCCGGGGCATCGGCGAGACTACGGTGGAGAAGCTGGCGGCGCTGGCGGCGCAGTACCGCTCGCCGCTGTACGCCATTTTGCAGAACGTGGAGCAGTTCCCGGAGCTGAAAAGCGCCGCGCCGCGGCTGAACCAGTTCATCGATATGATGGACAGCCTGCGGGCCTTGGCAGAGAGCGTGCCGCCGGATGAGCTGTACGACGAGGTCTGCCGCCGCAGCGGCTATGTGGCGGCGCTGGAGAACAAAAAGGATATGGAGAGCCGGGGGCGGCTGGAGAATATCCAGGAGCTGAAGTCCAACATCGTGAGCTTTGTGCAGAGCACGCCGGAAAATCCCACCCTGGCAGGCTTTCTGGACGAGGTGGCCCTGTACAGCGACCTGGACGATTCCTCCGCCGAGGACGGCGCCGTGTCCCTCATGACCGTCCACAGCGCCAAGGGACTGGAGTTCCCCTGCGTCTATCTCGTGGGCATGGAGGAGGGCATCTTTCCCGGCAGCCGTGCCGCCTATGAGCCGGCGGAGATGGAGGAGGAGCGGCGGCTGTGCTATGTGGGCATGACCCGGGCCAGAGAGCGGCTCACCATGACCTGCGCCCGGCAGCGGATGCTCTTTGGCCGCACCTCGCCCTATCCGCCCTCCCGCTTTTTAAGCGAGATCCCGGAGGAAAACATGGTCTGGAAGGGGAAGCCCGAACCCCGGCCCAGCCGGGATCCCGATATGGGCAGCGCCCGCTACGATGGGCTGAGTATCCCCTCCGCGGGGCCGGTGCAGCGGGGCTTCACCCGCACGCCGCCGGCGCACGGCGGGGTGAAGGGCGCCCAGCCGGCGGGGAGCGGAGAGCTGCTCCGTCTCGCCGCGGGAGACCGGGTGCGGCACAAGGCCTTCGGCGAGGGGACCGTGCGGGAGGTCCGCGCCATGGGCGGCGACGCCATGCTGACCATCGACTTCGGGGAGAAGGGCAGCAAGAAGCTGATGCTGAAATTCGCCATGAAGCAGATGGAGAAGCTGTGAGATAAAAGCGCCGGGGAGAACGCCCCGGCGCTTTTCGCACCGCGGGACGAAGCCGTCCGCGCTTTTCTGCGGCAGGGAAATCTTGGGCGGTTTCCCGGGAAAACGGCGCGGAAACGATTGACAACGCGGGAAAGAGGACGTACAATAAAATCACGAATGTGCATCATTCAGATGGAAGAGATTTCATTATTAAATGGAGGTTGTTTGACATGAGATTTTCCAGCAAGGCCAAAAAGTGCGGCCTGTCTCCCATGCGTAAGTTCCATCCCTATGCCGTCGCCGCCGAAGCGGCCGGCAAGACCATCTATCATCTGAACATCGGCCAGCCCGATATCGAGACGCCTCCCCAGTTCTTCGAGGCCGTCCGCAACTTTGAGCAGCCCGTTCTGGAGTACGCCCCCTCTCCCGGTCTGCCCGTGCTGATCGAGGCCATCCAGAAGTATTACGACAAGCTGGATATGCACTTCGAGAAGGATGAGATCCAGATCACCACCGGCGGCAGCGAGGCCCTGCAGATCGTTCTGAACTGCATCCTGGACGACGGCGACGAGATCCTGATCCCCGAGCCCTTCTATCCCAACTACAACACCATGGTGAACACCACCGGCGCAACCATCCGTCCCATCCCCACCTCTCCCGAGGAAGGCTATCACTACGCCGACCGCGCCAAGGTGGAGGCGGGCATCAACGAGCACACCCGCGCCATTATGTGCACCAACCCCGGCAACCCCACCGGCGTGGTCCTCACCCCCGAGGAGATGCGCCTGATGGTGGACATCGCCAAGGAGCATGACCTGTTCATCATCGGCGACGAAGCCTACCGTGAGTTCGTCTACGGCGGCGAGCCCCTGCAGTCCCTGGGCGCCTTCGCCGACGCTGCTGACAACGTCATCGTCATCGACACCGTCTCCAAGCGCTTCTCCGCCTGCGGCGCCCGCGTGGGCTGCATCCTCTCCCGCAACAAGGAGCTCATGGGCGAGTGCATGAAGTACTGCCAGGCCCGCCTCTGCGTCGCCACGCTGGACCAGATCGCTTCCGCCGCCCTGTACGATGTCGGCCCCGAGTACTTCGCCGCCGTCCGCGACGAGTACAAGCGCCGCCGCGACACCGTGGTCGCCAAGCTG
>JBJDYT010000049.1:0-19410 GCA_051867635.1 Oscillospiraceae bacterium | reverse complement strand
TTGTCTATGTGGGCGATGCGGCTCCGGAACTGTGCCCGGTCTGCAAGGTGCCCAGCTGGAAATTTGAAAAAGTGGAAGGGAGGGCTTGATGATGGCTGAAAAATACGCGGTGAGAAATCTTCGCTTATGCACCAAGGACTGCCTGTGCCTCTATGTCTGTCCCACTGGGGCCACGGATACGGAGAACAGCGTCATTGATCCGGAAAAGTGCATCGGATGCGGCGCCTGTGCCGAAGCCTGTCCGTCCTCGGCCATTTCTATGGTTCCCAAGACCCTTCCTGTGCAGCAGCCCAAGGAGGACAAGGTAGTGGAAGCCCTGCGTGGCCTGATCCAAAGCAAGGCCCAAGCTGAAAGCATTGCTTCTCAGCTGCCCGATGCTCTGAGCGTGGCCGTGGAAAAGTCCTCCCGGCTGATGGCGGAGGACCTGTGCCGGGAAGCGGGCTTCATGCTCCCCCAGAGCGGCAACACCAAGGCGTTTCTGGAAAGCATCAAAGCATATCCCGGCATCCCGGCGGATGCGGTGGAATCCCTGTTACATACCATTCAATTCAATGAAAAAACGGAGGAAACAAACATGGAAAAGTGGAAATGCTCTGTCTGCGGTTACATTCACGAAGGCCCCATGACCCCTGATTTCAAGTGCCCTGTCTGCAAGCAGCCCGCCGACAAGTTTGTGAAGATCGAAGAGGCCGCCCCTGCCAAGAACCCCTATGCCGGTACCAAGACGGAGAAGAACCTGTGGGAAGCCTTCGCCGGTGAGAGCCAGGCCCGGAACAAGTACACCTACTTCGCCTCCGTCGCCAAGAAGGCCGGCTATGAGCAGATCGCCGCCCTGTTCCTGCACACCGCGGAGAACGAAAAGGAGCACGCGAAGCTGTGGTTCAAGGCGCTGGGCGAGCTGGGCGATACCGCCGAGAACCTGCTCCATGCCGCCGAGGGCGAGAACGCCGAGTGGACGGATATGTATGACCGCATGGCCCGGGAGGCCGACGAGGAAGGCTTCCATGAGCTGGCCGAGCAGTTCCGGGGCGTGGCCGCCATCGAGAAGACCCATGAGGAGCGCTACCGCAAGCTGCTGAGCAACGTGGAGGCCATGCAGGTGTTTGAAAAGAGCGGCGTTACCATCTGGGAGTGCCGTAACTGCGGCCACATTGTCGTCGGCACCAAGGCCCCCGAGGTCTGCCCTGTCTGCAAGCATCCCCAGGCATACTTTGAGGTACGCGCGGAAAACTATTAAGGGCAAACTACTGTGAGCGCAAAGTTTTACATTTCCATGTTGATGGCCTCCTGGGCCTCCCACGGGGCCTGTTTTACAGCACGCAATCGAAGGACAAGCCGACTCCCAGGCACTTTCCTTCCTTGCCAGTGTGGACAGTCTGGATTGGAAAGGCATCAGCGCGGAGGAGCTCAGCAGCCGGGTGACCAAGGGCGTAGGACCTGGCTCCATCGTCCTGTTCCATAATGCCGGCGAGCACACCCCCGAGGCCCTGCCCACCATTCTGGAATACCTCAAAAACGAGGGCTACACCCTGGTCCCCATCTCCCAGCTCATCCTTTCCCAACCCTACACCATAGACCACACCGGGCGGCAGTTCGCCGCAAGCACCACGGAGAACGAATAGCGGCGCCCTGGACGGTGCGCCCCGCAAAGACTATAAAAAGCAGCCTCCGGTGACCGGAGGCTGCTTTTTCTTATTCTGTGGCAAAAGGACGTGAACGCGGGGACTCAGTCCAGGACAGGCGTCCAGGCCAGCTCCATGATCTCGTCAACATCGTCCATGCTGGTGATGAGGCCCAGGCGGACATAGCGGCTGGCAATGTCCCTCAGCGCCGCACCGGTGAACTCCTGAGAAGTACCGAACTGCAGGGAGTTGTTGATCATGACGTTCATGTCATAGTCGCCGCCGTTCCAGCCGCGGTCCAGCAGCAGAGTGGTGGCTTCCTCGGGATTCTCGCGCATCCAGGCGTGGGCCTTCTGGACGGCCTGCACGATCTTCTTGGCGTGGACCGGGTTCTCCTGCACGAAGGTGCGGTTCATGGCGATGACGCAGCAGTTCTCGTCAGCGAAGTCCTCATCCAGCAGGGAGCGGATGCACTTCAGCTTGCCTTCCTTCATCATGGCATAGGCGAAGGTGTCGCTCAGCAAGGCGGCGGAGATCTCGCCGCGCTCCATAGCCGCGACGCAGGCGTCGGAGGAGACCTGGATCAGCTCCAGATCGGTCTGGGGATTGATGCCGTCGGCATCCAGCAGCAGGCAGGTGATGTTGTAGTCAGAGGCGCCGATGCCGTTGGGAACGGAGACCTGGGTGCCCTTCAGGTCCTCGGTGGTGTTGTACTCGCTGTCGGCCAGAACGTACAGGGACTTGCAGCCGATGTGGGCGCCGCCGACGAAGGTCAGGTCAACGCCGTTGGTGATGGGGACCAGCATGGTGGCAATGTGGCCCACAGCCACGGTGGCCTGCTGGGTACCCAGCGCCTCGGTATAGGACGTGCCCTTGAAGCCTTCGGCGGTCAGGCCGGCCTCGGCATAGAAGCCCTTGTCGTCAGCCACGGTGGGGCCGGAGGTGCAGCCGTCGGACATGTAGTACAGGACGGGCTGGCCGTAAGCGGGCTCCGCCTCCATGGCGGCCTTCTCTTCTGCGGTGGGGGTCAGGTCGAAGTTGGCCATGTCGATGGCGCGGCCGTCCATCTCAACGGGGGTGAACAGGGCTTCCCAGTTGCCGGAAGCGGAAGCCTCGGCAGCGTCCAGGTGGACATCAGAGACGTTGACGTCCACATCCACGCCGTCCTGGCCCATTTCGATCTGGCCGTCGCCGTTCAGGTCGCCCTCCAGCTCACTGCTGTTACCGCAGGCGGCCAGGGACAGGACCATGACCAGCGCCAGAAGCAGTGCGAGGATCTTCTTCGTGTTGGTTTTCGCGTTCATTGTGGTATTTCTCCTCCTACAATTTTTATTCAAATGCAGACGCTCTTCTGCAAATGGAAACAGTGGGATCAGGCCTTGCTCCTGCCGCCGAAGTGGAGCTTGTTCAGAATATCGTTGCGGTAAGCGACAAAAGAGTCGGAGGAGCGGTCCCGGGGGAAGGGCTCCTCGATCTTGATGTCGGCAATGACGCGGCCGGGATGTGCGTCCATGACCAGGACGCGGGTGCCCATGTAAATGGCCTCGTCCACGTCATGGGTGACCATGACGGCCAGCTGCTGCTTTCCCTCCCAGATCCGCAGGATCTCGTCCTGCATGTTCATGCGGGTAAAGGCGTCCAGCGCGCCCAGAGGCTCGTCCAGCAGAAGGATATCGGGCTCGTTGATCAGAGAGCGGGCCAGCGCCACACGCTGGGCCATGCCGCCGGAGAGCTGGGCGGGGTAGTCCTCCCGGAAGTCCTGCAGGCCGATGATACTGATCATCCGCTCGACCTTTTCCTCGTTGCCCTTCAGCTTACCCTGCATCTTCAAAGAAAAAGCGACGTTGTCCCAGACCGTCAGCCAGGGGAAGAGCGTGGCCTTCTGAAACATCATGCCTCGGTCGGGAGCGGGGCCCTCCACCTCTTTGCCGTCCACGGTGACCTTGCCGGTGGTGGGCTTGATCAGGCCGGCCACCAGGCGCAGAATGGTGGACTTGCCGCAGCCGGAGGGCCCCACCAGGCTGATGAACTCGCCGCTCTCCATGGAGGCGGTCACATTGTCCAGGGCATGGGTCACCTCGTCGGTCTCGATCTTTGCAAAGCTCTTGGAAACATTGTCCAGTCTCAGAACGACTTTCTTCTTTTCCATTACTTTTCCACTCCAATCTGCCAGCGCAGCACGCGGCGCTTCACGGCTTCCAGGGACTTAGTCACCACGGTGAAAATGAAGCAGATCACGAACAGGGCGGCGAACATCTTGTCGTAGCTGGCCCAGGACTTGCTCCAGTTCATGTACCAGCCGAGGCCGGACTTCACGCCCAGCATCTCCGCGATCATGATGGCGGTGCAGGAGCTGCTCATGGCCTGGGTGCAGCCCTGGAAGATGGAGGGCATGGCGTGGGGGATGGCCACCCGGAACACCAGCTGGCGGCTGGAGGCGCCCAGGGTCCTGGCGGCTTCAAAGTAATCCTTGTCCACATTGGCGATACCGGTCATGGAGGCCACGGTCACGGCGAACCAGGAGCCCAGGGCGATGATGAACACAGCGCCGCCGAACAGAGAGGAGGCGATCACCATCATGATGGGGATCCAGGTGGAGGTGGGGATGGGGCCTAGGAACTTGATAATGGGGTCCACCCAGTAGCGGCAGCGCTTGGAGTAGCCGCAGGTGATGCCCGTGACAAGACCCAGGGAGACGCCGATGAAATACCCCAAAAACAGCAGCCACAGCGTATGGAGGGTGCAGTCCAGGATCATGGCCCGGTCGCTCCAGGCGGCGTTGACCACAAAGTTCAGGCAGGGCACAAAGGGCTGGGTCAGGATGCCGGTCTTGAGCGTCAGGTAGTCATAGACCGCCAGCAGCAGGAACAGCGCCGTGAACAGCGGCGCGCGGTAGCGCTGCTTGTCGATCATGTCCCGGTTGCCCTTCAGCATGACCAGGATGGATATCACACAGTACACCGCGTAGGCGGCGATCAGGAGCAGCAGAAAGGCCAGATACACCCAGGGGTTTCTGTTTATGCTGTTATCCGGGATCTGCGTGTATTCCAGCACCGCGACAGCGCCGCCCAGAAACGGCAGCAGCCAGATGACCAGATCCATCCAGAGCTGGAATTTGGACTTTTTCACCCGTTCCAGCTCCAGCAGCTGTTTCCTTGTCAGGTTCTGAAGCTGTTTGGTTTCCACTTGATTCGCTGCCATTCCGCTCACTCCTGTCAGAATACATATTTTTACAGCTCATAGCTTCGCCATTATACCATAAGAACGGCGGGATAGTTAAATACGGAAATTGGATAAAAACGTCCCCAAAATTACAAAATCCGATAAATTATGTGAAAGATTATGCTTATAGGCCCAGATTTATTGATAGTCTGATTGGCCCTGCCAGCTATAGAAGCATCCGATTGGACAGGATATTTTTCCAATGGTATGCTGACAGCTGAATGGATTTCGGGTTTTCAGTCGTATTATGAGCAGATAGGTCGATTCTGCGCTTTGGATCGGCCCGCGGAAAGGATCGCCTATGCGCAGCGAACAGGAAGTGAACAGTGCTGTGGAGCGGTACGCTGACATGGTCCTGCGGCTGTGTACGGTGAATCTGAAAAACAGCGCGGACGCGGAGGACATCTTTCAGACGGTGTTCTTGAAATACGCCCTTAGCAGCCGGCGGTTTGAGAGCGCCGAGCACGAGAAGGCCTGGCTCATCCGGGTCACGCTCAACGCCTGCCGGGACCTGCTGAAGAGCTTTTCCCGGAGGCGCACCATTTCCCTGGAGGAAATGAGCGCCTGCGCGCCGGAGATCACAGGCGGGCAGTACGCCGTGCTGGAGGCGGTCTGGTCGCTGCCGAAGGCGTACCGCCAAGTGGTGTACCTGCACTATTATGAAGGCTATACGGCGCCGGAGATCGCCCGGATCCTGCGAAAGAATCCCAATACCGTCTATACCCATCTGTTCCGGGCGAAGGAGCTGCTGCGGAGGTTGCTGGGAGGTGTGAACGATGAAGGATAGCATAAAGACCGCTTTCGACCCCATCCGGGCGCCGGAGCGCCTGAAACGGGAGACCCGGGCGTATGTGTGCCGGAAGACCTTTGATTACGGCAGAAACACCCTGCAGCGCCGCCGCTGCCGCAGCCGTCTGACCGGGTGCCTGGCGGCGATGGTACTCCTTCTCGCCGGCGCGGGGCTCTGGTTCCTGCCGGCAGCCAGCATCGGTCTGGATATCAACCCGTCTATCGAGCTGCAGGTCAATGTACTGGACCGGGTCATCGCGCTGCAGGGGCTGAACGAGGACGGCCGGGCTCTGGCACAGCAGGTCAGCGTGGCGGGCATGCCCTATGACGAGGCCATGCAGCGGATCCTGCTCAGCGACGGTCTCGCGCCCTATCTGGACGGCGGCAGCATGATCGCCATCACCGTGGTGGGCGGAGGTAGCGAGGCCCATGCGGAAACCATGCTGGGCAAGGTGGTCTGCCGGGCCTACGCTCTGGCGGAGGAGGAAAACGTCCTCTACTGCCAGGCGGACAGGGAGACCGTAAGAGCGGCCCGGGCTGCAGGCCTGTGCATCCCCCGGTATCTGGCGTGGCAGGAGCTGCTGAAAACGGACCCGGATATCACAGTGGAGGACGCGGCGCTTCTGCCCAAAGAGGATATCCGGGCGCTGGTACAGCAGAAGACGGCGGGAAATTTCTGCAGAGAGTAAAAAGGAGAAAGCGATATGCTGATGCTGATTTGGAAAAACATCACCCGAAGGCGAAACCAGTCGCTGCTGACGATCACCATCACCATGCTGACGGTCATGGTGTTCGTCATGGTCCTGGGTGTGTTTCAGACCGTGAATCAGGGCCTGGCCCTGAGCCGGGAGCGGCTGGGTGCGGACGCGGTCCTCATCCCCCAGTACGCCTCTGCGGACGGCAGCGACCTGCTGTTTACCGCCATTCCGGAGAACATCTATATGCCGGCTGAGGTCATCGAGCAGGCAAAGCAGCTGGAGGGCGTGGCCGCCATGACCCCGCAGTTTTACTGCCAGACGCTGGCGCTGTCCTGCTGCGAACCCGGCGAGGAGGCCCGGATCATCGGCTATGATTCCGCCACGGACTTCATCCTCAAGCCCTATCTGGACAAGGACAGCCAGGACGGCATCACAGCGGAGGAGCTGATCGTGGGCCGCAATTTTGAGGACGACGACCTGGTGGGCTATAACTATCTGGTGCTGGGAAAAAAGTTCCGGGTGGTCAGCATGCTGCAGCCCACCGGCACCGGCATGGACAGCACCATTTTTATGGACTTGCATACGGCGCAGGATATGTGTCTCGAATCCGACGTCCTCAGCCAAGACTGGCAGGACAAGGACCCCCATGACTACATTTCCGTCATCATGATCAAGTTGGCCGACGGCGTGGATCCGGAGGCCTTTGCCAAGCAGGTGGAGGATTCCGGCATGGATGCCAAGTGCCTGCTGACCGGAGACACCATCTCTTCTCTCCAGAGCCAGCTGGAGGTGACCATGCAGGTGATGTTCGCCCTCTGGGCGGCCTCCCTGCTGATCGCCGCGCTGTCCCTGGTGGGCCGCTTCAACGCTCTCGCCAGGGAGCGGAAAAAGGAGATCGGCCTGCTGCGCGCCATCGGCCTGAAGAAAGGCCAGGTCTTCGGCCTCATCATCGGCGAGACCTGCACCATGGCGCTCATAGGCGGACTGCTGGGCAGCGGCGTCGCCCTGCTGTGCATGGACCCCGTGATAGAAATGCTGAAAGCGGCGTTCAGGCTGTCCCCGTCCGTCTGGTCCGCTCCTCTGGCGCTGCTCTGCGGCGCGGCAGGCGTGGCGCTCGCGGGCCTGCTGGGCTTTGCCGCCGCCGTTTTCCCCGCCTGGAAGAGCGCGTCCATGGACCCCCAGGCCGCCATT
Source organism: Oscillospiraceae bacterium (assembly GCA_051867635.1). Lineage (GTDB taxonomy): Bacteria > Bacillota > Clostridia > Oscillospirales > Oscillospiraceae > RGIG5472. Next base: position 11,888 of record JBJDYT010000049.1, on the reverse strand, counting down.
ACACAGGGAGAGGTGAACTGATATGGAGATCTGCAGGCTGGAACATATTCGTAAGGACTACCGCATGGGGGAGACCGTCACCCCGCTGAAGGATATCACCCTCACCGTGGAGCCGGGCGATTTTATCGCCGTGGAGGGTCCCTCCGGCATCGGCAAGAGCACGCTGCTGTATGTGATGGGCACCCTGCTCCAGAGCGATGAAGGGACATACCTCTTTGAGGGCAGGGACGTATCCCAATGCAGCGACGAGGAAAAGTCCACCCTCCGGGCAAGGAAGATCGGCTTCATGTTTCAGGACAGCGCCATGATACAGGCGCTGACCCTCCGGGAGAACCTGCTCTTTGCCCAGAGCGTCTGCGGCAAAAAGGACCTCAAACAGGTGGAGGAGCTGCTGTACCAGTTCGGTCTGGAGGACCGCGCCGGCTTCTTCCCCCATCAGCTCTCCGGCGGCCAGCGCCGCCGCGCCATGGCGGCCCGGGCGCTGATCCACGACCCCGTGCTGGTCCTGGCGGACGAACCCACCAACGATCTGGATGAGCGCTGGTCTGAAGAGGTCATCCGGATCCTGAAAGAGCAGACCCGGAAGGGTACTGCCGTTGTGATGGTCACCCACAACAGCCGCTGGGCAGGAATGGCCACCCGGCGCTGCCGGCTGGAGGACGGGGTCCTGATAGATATCAAGGAATAAAAGGAGGATAAACCTATGAAAACCAAACTGAGCAACGTTCTTATCGCGCTGCAGGCAGCCGCCGCCGCCTGCGTGCTTGGCGCCGTCAAGCTCTGGGCGCCTGTCTGCGGCAAGCTGCTGGAGCTGGCCAATGGCAACGAAGCGCCCATGAAGTGCCACTATGCCGGGCAGGCGGCCATGGGCGTCGCCGTCATCATGCTGGCAGCCGCGGTCACGGCGCTTCTGGTAAAGAAGGGGCACAAGGGCCTGATGGCGGTGAACGCCGTTGCCGCCGTCGTCCTGTTCCTGGTGTTCAGCAGTCTCATCGGCGTCTGCGCCGCCGAGGGCATGCGCTGCCAGGTCACCGCTCTCTGGGGCAAAGGCGCCGCCATCGTGGTCTTTGCCACTTCTCTGATCGAGCTGCTCCGGAGCAAGGAGGGGCAGGTCCCCGCCTGATCCCCTGGCCTTTCCCGGTGCAGCGCCTGCAATCCCCCCACGAGGGCCTGCAGCGGGTTTGACAGCACGGCAAAGAGGAGAGCCCGGCTGTCTGCGCCAGGTCTTCGGAAGACGACTCTCCCCTTTCCAGGCCCCCAGCCGCCACACCGGGCGGCAGTTCGCCGCGACAGCCGCGGAGACGGAATAGCGGCAGACAGAAAAAGAGGCGGAGCCCTGCGGCTCCGCCTCTTTTATTATGCTGCTATGGGTCCTGCGCTGTGCGGGCCCTGCCCGCCGTCATCAATGATAGTAGCGGTACAGGAAGGTCACGATATTCGCGCGGTTGCAGGTGGTATCCGGCTCGAAGGTCGTGGTGGTCTTGCCCGTGGTGATCCCTTCCTCCACGGCCCAGGCCGCGGCGTCGGTATAGTACGCGCCCGTCTTCACATCGGTGAAGGGGTTCTGCGCTGCCTTGGGCGCGGGACGGCCCTCGGCGCGCCAGAGGAAGGCCACAGCCTGCGCGCGGGACACGGGCGCGTCAGGCATGAAGGTCGTGGCGGTCTTGCCCGTGGTGATCCCTTCCTCCACGGCCCAAAGCACCGCGTTATAGTAGTAGGCGTCCTTCTTCACGTCGGTGAAGGGATTCTCCGTGGTCTTGGGGGTGGGGCAGCCCGCGGCGCGCCAGAGGAAGGTCACGGCCTGCGCACGGGTGCAGGAAGCGCCGGGAGCGAAGGTGGTGGAGGTCTTGCCGCCGGTGATCTCATTCTCCACGGCCCAATTCACCGCGTCATAGTAGTACGCGTTTTCCGGCACATCCTTGAAGTTGGCGACCAGCATGCTCTGCTTGATGGTGCCGAAGTCGGAGATCTTCATGATGGGGATGGAGACCTGCTCCTCCCGCTCGTTGTCGGAACCGGCCGCCGCGGTCACGGTGTTGGAGTAGTTGGCGCGCATGGTGCCGGGCTTGGCATCAAAGTAATCGTCAAAGAAGTTCCAGGCCACGCCGCCGTCCACGGCCGCGGGCTCGCACATCAGCGCCGCGAAGGAGCCGAAGCGCTGGGCGGTGGAGATGACGTAGGTGCCGGCGGGGATGACGATGCTCTTCTCGCCCTCGGCCCACTCGCCGCTGACCAGGGTCTGGTAGTGGCCCTCATACTCCTTGCGGGGACGGCCGTCGATCACGGCGCCGCCGCTGGTGTAGGACTCGATGTCATACCAGAGGTAATCCTTGGCGCTGAGGGTGATATCCTTCTTCAGCTGGCCCATCTCCACGCCGTGGAACTTCATCGTCTCGATGAACTCCTGGCAGTCGGCGTCGATCAGGTAGTAAGCACCCATCACTTCCACGTCGGTGGGAACGAAGGTGCCCCAGTAGTCGGTCTCATAGTCCACGGGGTCGCCGTGCACGATGGCGTAGGGGTCGCCCTCCTCGTCATAGAGGCGGGTGCCGATGACCTTGCCGTCCTCGCCGGTCTCATAGGACATGACGGTGAGCTTGTCCTTGCCCTCGAACTCCATGACGGTCATCTCGGAGTTCAGCGCCACGATGTCCCGCTCGGGGTCGATGCCGTTGGTGGCACGGGCCAGGGAACGGGCGTCGGCGGCGGCGATCTGGGCCTTGATCTCTTCCTTGTCCTTGGCTACGGTCTGCAGCGCGCCGTAGATGCACTCATACTGGGTGTCCACACGGACGGAGAACTCGTCGTAGGAGTAGACCTCCAGCAGCAGGGCCAGGCGGTTGCGCAGGCCGGCATAGTTGGTGGTGTAGCGGGCGTAGTCCTCGAAGGTGCGCCAGCCGTCGGCCACGATGCCGCTGTAGTAGTAGCCCCAGTTGCCGTAAGGCACGGCCACCTTACCCTTGGAGGCCAGGTAGGAGCCCTCCCGCAGGGCGCGCTCGCAGAACACGTCGCGGTTATAGGCCAGCAGCTCCGGGTCGGTGCCGGCGTTCAGGCCCCAGTTGTAGGTGATGGCATGGCGCATGTAGGAGCCGTCCGTGGCATGAGCGTCAATGAAAAGGACGGGGTTCCAGTCGTTCATGAGCTGGACGATGGTGCGGGCGCAGAGCGTCTCCAGCTTGGTCATGTCGCGGTTGATGTTGAAACCGTTGCCCTCGGCGCGGGTACCCACCAGCTTGGGGGTAAACTGGGTGGTGATGCGGTTCTTGCCCAGATTGTCGTTGCCGTCGGGGCTGTTGTTGGGGACAACGATCACGACCAGGTCCTTCAGCAGGTCGTCATGCTTGCCCTGGGCCACTTCCCGGGCGAAGATCAGCATGGCTTCCTTGCCCTCCACCTCGCCGGAGTGGATATTGCAGTTCACATAGACCACAGCCTTGTCCGCGGGCACCTTGTCAGGGCTGGCGGGGGCCTTGTCGCTGATGATCATATAGGGGATGGGGGTGCCGGCCTCCGTCTTGAAGGTCGTGGAATCCAGAATAATGCGGCCGCCGCTGTTTTCCGCCACGGTCTTGCAGAATTCCAGAACCTCCGCAGAGGAGGTGGTCCTCTCCCAATTGCTGGCCTCCGCGGGCGTCTTCAGCTCGTTCAGATTCACGGCCGCCGAGGCCGTCATGGTAAAGCAGAGCAGCATACACACAAGAATCAGGGGAAATGCCAGCGATTTCAACGTTCGTTTCATACTTTTCTCCTTACTTTCCTTCGTAGATGTTGATACTTCCTCTTGTGACCAGTTCCATGTTTGTCCCGGTAAAACCTCCCGACCGCGCAGCCACCTCCTGTTCTTTTTCATTCTTATTTCTTTTTTCAAAAAGCCCCTCTCCGGGCCGCGGTCCCGCCGGGCGGATCATTCCTCCCGCTCGGTGTGGAAGAAGCGGCAGCCCTGATAGTGCAGCTGAGTGATATAGCTCATGCGCTGCGTCTGCAGCAGGCCCTCCGCCGTCAGCGTGGTCCCGTCCTCCTCCCCCAGCAGGGTGCGGAGCAGGGCCTGGTCGGCGTCATAGGAGCGGTAAAACGCCCGGTGGGCGGTCATCATCTTCGCGCGGTAGTCCTCGGTGGTCACATAAAGGCACAGGCCCATGTCCACCTGCAGCTGCGTCAGCGCCTCCTCCAGCTCCGCGCTCTTTTCCTCCGCGGCCGCCGCCTCCAGCCCCGCGAAGCGGCCCTCCCGCCAGCTCGTCAGGTCCTCGATGCGGTTGCTCAGCATCACCAGCACCACATCCCGGTAGATATTGGTGCGGCGTTCCTTCCCCGCCACGTTGAAATCCACCTTCACCGGCGCGTCCCAGGCCTGCCGGAGCATGTCGATATAGGCGTAATAGCAGTCGATCCAGCACTTCTGCGCCGTCTGCAGCGCCTGGCGGGCCTCGCCGGAAAGCGTCTGCAGATACGCGCTGTAGGCCACCACCAGCTGCTCCTCCAGCCCCACCTTCAGCTCGCAGAATTCCTCCTCCGTCATGCGGAAGGTCTCTGTCTCGTCGCAGGGCGTGCTGTAATACACCGCGGCGGCCTCCCAGTTCTGCGTGACGTTCAGGCCCGTGGCCGCGAGGACGGCCTCCCCCGCCGCGCCGGCCATGAGCAGCAGCGCCGCCGCCAGCGCCGCCAAACGGATCTTCTTTCCGCCAGCCAAATGTGCCTGTTTCATCTGAAGCGTCCTCCGTTGGGTCTTTTTCCGGGCCCGGCGCGCCGCCGCCCCGCTCTTTTGTGATTTTGGTGGATAAAGCGCACTTTAAGTTTGTGCAAATTGAATAAATATAGCTGGAATTTTTCGGAATTTTATTGTCCACATTCATAATACCCCCCTTTTTCAGGAAAAGCAAGCCCTTTGCGCCACTTTTATCTCCTTTGTCCGGGAGGGCAAAAAAGCCCCTCCCCGGGCGGGGAGGGGCTTTCGCTTTTGCAAGCGCTGTCTTTTGTACAATTACGATGGACTTCTTTTTTGTATATCCTCTGCAGATGGTCTCTGTCCGCCGGGGCGGCCGCAGAAACGGGGCAAAAAAAGCGGGACCGCTCCGCTTTTCCCCATTGACGAACAGCGGCGGCTCTGCTACCATGTATTCCACAACAGAAACTATCTGCAGAGGTTTCGAATATGGAAATAAATTACATTCGCGAGTTTGCCGTATTGGCGGAATCCGACGGATTCCAGGAGGCTTCCAACCGTCTTTTCATCTCCCAGTCCTCCCTTTCCAAGCATCTGCGCACCCTGGAGGCGGAGCTGGGCGTGCCGCTGCTGGACCGCAGCGGCCGGAAGGCGACGCTGAACCGCTACGGGTACATGTTCCTCCCCTTTGCAAAGCAGATCAGCCAGATCATGCAGGAGTACACGGAGGCCCTGGGGGCGGAGACCCACAGGCAGAGCAACACGCTCCTTCTGGGCTCCATCCCCGCCATGGCCCAGTACCAGATCACCTCCGTCATCGCGGACTTCACGCGGGAGCAGCCGGACTGCGAGATCCATGTGGAGGAGGCGGACGCGCAGGAGCTGAAGGTCAAGCTGCTGGAGGGGCAGTGCGAGCTGGCCTTCCTGCGGGATGACGACACCAGGAGCAGCGACGTCAACCGCTTGGAGTACGCCGTGGACCACCTGGTGGCCGTCATGGCGAAGGACCACCCGCTGGCGCAGGCCGGGGAGCTGCACATCGAGCAGCTGCGGAAGGAGCCGCTGCTCCTGCTCCAGTCCCAGACCTACCTGAACCGCCTGTGCATGCAGGTCTGCAAGGAGGCCGGCTTTATCCCCCGCGTCGCCTTTTCCGGCCACCGCACGGAGAACATCGCGGACCTGGCGGCCAAGGGCATGGGCGTCGGCCTTCTCATGCGCAAGCAGGCGGAGTATCTGCAGGAGAAGGCCATCGCCATCAAGGACATCACGCCCTCCATCGAGTCCCACATCTACCTCTGCTACCTGCGGCAGGCCAACCTCTCCCCCATGGCCAGGAGCTTCATCCTCTGCATGAACAACCGGAAGGCCCGGGAATAACAAGCGCCGCGCTCCCGACAAAAGGAGCGCGGCGCTTTCTCATGATTACCGGCTCATTCGGCTTCCCCGAAGTGGAACTGGTCCCATTCTCCCATCCAGTCCTTGGGATTTCCCAGGCAGAACCAGCAGTTGGTCCTGCCCCCGTCCAGGACCGCGATCTTCGCGGCGTTGGTCCCGATGCTCAGGCCGTTGTTGACCAGCTTTCCCTGGGCGCAGCCGAACACGATCCCGGCGGGCAGCATCCGGCCCTGTTCGTCCGGCATGGTGTAGATGTACTCGCCCGTCTTCTCCTCCCGCAGGTAGGTCTGGCTGAAGATGTACTGGAAGGCGCGGACGTCCAGCTTCCCGTAGAAGGACTTCAGCTCCCACATCAGCGTCCAGAAGCGGGCCTGGCTGTTGGTGTTGTTGTTGTAAATGGTCATGGGGACGTCCGTCCGCACGTCGTTTTCATCGAAGCTGTACGGGCAGAGGAAGTGGTTGGCGCAGGCGATGTAGTCCGGGTCCGTCCACGCCTCCCCGGTGAACTCCCCGGCGTAGCGCACCGCGCAGCGGTCCGGGCTCACCTCCAGGACGGCCAGGGTATCCCTGTCGCAGACCATCCAGTTCCAGGTCCCGTCCCGCAGGACCGTTTTGCGCCCCGTCTTCTGCCGGTAACGCGCAGAGCCGTGGCGGAGGATGTCCAGCGCCTCGGCGGCGCTGCCCGCGGTCTTCGCGGCGTAAAACAGAAGGTTTGGCCAGGGCACGCCGAAGGCGCTGCCGTAGCAGGGGCCGCCTTCGCAGTTCATGCTGGCCTCCGTGGAGGAGCCGCCGAAGTGGTGGCTGATGGAAACGCCCTGGTCGTTGGCCAGCAGCAGCCCGTTGAGGGAGGGCGCGTTCCCCACGGTCCACACCGTGTGGCAGCCCTCGCCGCTGTAGCTCATGGACGCCTGGTAGCAGAGGCCCGCCTGCTGGGTATGGCGCACCTGGGAGGAGATGGTCTCCCCGTGCAGCGTGGCCTTCCCCTTCGCCGCGATGCTGTTGCAGCCGTCGCCGTTGATATAGCCCTCCGCCGTGTTGTTGACCCTGGCGTCCTTGCGGTAGGCGTCGGGGTTGCCCCAGAGCCACACGTCGAAGATGCTGGCCGCCACCACGCGGTAGAACGCGGAGGAGGCGTTGGGGTTCTCCTTCCTGCCGTATTCCGCGTTTTCCAGGAAGTCCTTCGCCCCGTCCGCCATGCCGCGGAGCAGGTCGATCTGCGTGGGGTCCAGGGCGTCGATGGCCTCGAGATACTTCTCCATAGCCTCCTCGGTGGCCTGCCGGCCCTTCTTTTCGCACATCTGGCCCCACCAATAGTCGGTGGAGGACGCCATCATCTCGCCGCAGCTCCTGCCGATGGTAAGGCCCATGTCGTACCAGCTGCCCGACAGGTTGCCCACCCACTTCGCCTTGTCGGCATAGGGCAGCGCCCCTCCGTGCTCATACAGGCAGGCGCGAACATTCCGCCCGCCTGAACAGTAGCGCCCCACTTCCCGGTTCTGATCTTTCATGCCTGCCTCCTGTAAATCGTTTTTTTGGTCTTCTTTATTATAGCTTGTTTTTCCGGCAAAAGTAAAATTCCAAATTGCTCCGACCCTTTCCGTTTTGGAATATGAGGCACGGAGAGAGCAAAAGGGCCGGCCGCTCCCGCAGGAGCGACCGGCCCGCAAAGCCGCGGTATCAGCGCTGGCCCTTGTCGTAGGGGATGCCCTCCGCCTTGGGGGCGCGGGACTTCTTGGAGGTGAAGGCCAGCACGATGAGGGTGATGATGTAGGGCAGCATGCGGTACAGGTGGGGGCTGATGCCCACCTCCGCCAGGAGGTAGACCCCGTCGCCGTTGATATCGATGCTGGAATAGGAGGCGGCGATGCACTTGAACAGGCCGAACAGCAGCGAAGCGCCGGCGATATTCAGCGGCTTCCAGTTGCCGAAGATCATGACGGCCAGGGCCAGGAAGCCGAAGCCCGCCACGTCGCCGTTGGCGGTGCAGTTGGCGGTGGTGAGGGAGTAGACAAAGCCGCCCATGCCCGCCAGGGCGCCGGAAATGGTGGTGCCGATGTAGCGCATCTTATAGACGTTGATGCCGAGGCTGTCCGCCGCCTGGGGATTCTCGCCGCAGGAGCGCAGACGCAGGCCGAAGCGGGTCTTGTACAGAATGATGGAAAGGACGATGAACAGCAGGATGCAGATATAAGTGGCGAGATACACCTTATGCAGGAAGGTCTCGCCGAAGAAGCCCAGGTCCGCCGTCCGGTCGAAGCCCAGGGTGGTCTTTTTGATCATAAACCAGCTGGCCGCGTCGCCCGTCGCCATCTGCAGGGTGTTCTGGTTCACCAGGATGCGCACCAGGAACAGCACCAGGGCGGGGGCCATCAGGTTCAGCGCCGTGCCGCCGATGGTCTGGTCCGCCCGCAGGTTGATGGAAGCGAAGGACAGAAGCAAAGAGAACAGCGCGCCCATAAGCGCCGCCACCAGCATCGCCAGCAGTTCCAGCCCCTGCAGGGCCACCCAGTTTCCCGCCTCCTTCGCGGCGGAGAACACGCTGGTCGTCTGCATCATGCGGACGAACAGCACCCCCACGAAGGCGCCGAAGATCATGATACCTTCCAGCGCCAGGTTGATGATGCCGCTGCGCTCCGCGAACACGCCCGCCAGCGCCACGATCATCAGGGGAATGGCATAGATCAGCGTCTGCTGAATCAGAAACGTCATGCTTCCTCCCCTCCTTTCTCCCCGGCGTCCTCCCCGGGTCCCGGTTCCTCCTCCGCCGGTCCCTCCGGCTGTGCTCCCGGCTCCGACGCCGCGGCGATCTCCGCCGCGTCCTCCTTCACGGGAACGGCCCTGCGCTTTTTCCGCCCGGTGAGCATCATGCGGATCACCAGGGAGAAGGCGCTGAGGTAGACGATGGTGGCGATGATCACGTCGGTGATGTACTCGTTATAGGCCGTCAGGTTCGTCAGCTGCAGTCCCGCGATGTCCAGCATGGACATGAAGATGCCGGTGAAGATGACGGCGATGGGGTTGTTCACCGCCAGCAGCGCCACGGGGATGCCGTTGAAGCCCGCAGCGGGCAGGGACTGGTAGGTGGACCAGAAGAACTCCGTGTTGCCGGAGAGGTAGTACAGCGCCGCGCCCGCGGCGGCCAGGCCGCCGGAGATGGCCATGGACAGCACGATGTTCCGCTTGTCCCGGATGCCCGCATAGCGCGCCGCGTGGCGGTTGGCGCCGCAGGCCTTCAGCTCATAGCCAAGCGTGGTCTTGTTCATCAGGATGTACATGAGGATGGCGAAGACGATGGCGATGAGGATGCCGCCGTTGATCTGGGAGTTGGGGAAGAGCTTGTCCAGACCCAGCTTGGGCGTGGCCACGCCGTTGAAGCTGGTCTTATAGATATAGCCGGACTTGGTGCTCTCCACCACGTTTTTGAAATTGCTGATATCGAACATCCAGGTCACCAGGTTCGCCGCGATCCAGTTGGTCATGATGCAGGCCAGCACCTCGTTGATGTTGAGGTACGCCTTCACCAGGCCCGGGATGGCGCCCCACAGCGCCCCGGCCAGAATACCGCCCAGAAACGCCAGCACCCAGATCAGCCCCGCCGGCACCGCCGAGGAGGGGATGCCCAGGGCGATCATCAGCGTGACCATGGTGCCCATGAGGTACTGTCCCGGCGCGCCGATGTTGAACAGGCCCGTCTTGAAGGCCACCGCCACGGAGAGGCCCGTCATGATCAGCGGCGTGGCGCGGAAGAGCATGTTGCCGATGCTCTGGGGATTGAAGCCCCAGGTGAGGACGCCCGCGGCGTTGCGGCCGGTGCTGAAGATGCCGCCGAAGATCAGGCGCACGCCGTCCCACACGCTGGAGGGGCCCAGGTCGGAATTGGTCAGTCCCACCACGATGACCACGATGCTCCCCACGAACAGGCCCACCACGATGGACAGCAGGGAGGCCAGGACCTTTTTCGTCCCGTCCTTTTCATAGAGCGTTCTCAGTCTCTCCTTCATGCCTGTCCCCCTTCCTGCGCCGCGCGCTTGGCGCCGGCCATATACAGGCCCAGTTCCTGCACGCTGATGGTCTTGGGATCGAATTCGCCCACGATCTCACCCTCGTACATCACAAGGATGCGGTCGCTGAGGCTCATGACCTCGTCCAGCTCCAGAGAGACCAGCAGCACGGCCTTGCCCCGGTCGCGCTCCGCCACCAGCTGGCTGTGGATATGCTCGATGGCACCCACGTCCAGGCCGCGGGTGGGCTGCACCGCCACGATAAGCGGCTTGTCCCGGTCCACCTCCCGGGCGATGATGGCCTTCTGCTGATTGCCGCCGGACATGCTGCGGGCAACGGTCACCGCTCCCTGGCCGCTGCGGACGTCGTATTGGTCGATGAGCCGCTCCGCGTACTGGCGGACGGCGGCGTTGTTGATGAAGCCGTGATGCTGGAAGGCCGGCTCCTGATAGCGCTGCAGCACCATATTCTGCTCCAGCGTGAAATCCAGCACCAGGCCGTGCTTGTGCCGGTCCTCGGGGATATGGCTCATCTGCTGGCCCCGGCGGTGGATGGAGGCGCGGGAGATATCCTGGCCGCAGAGCGTCACCTTCCCGGCGGAGCTTTTCTCAAGGCCCGTCAGGCCGTAGACCAGCTCCGTCTGGCCGTTGCCGTCGATGCCGGCGATGCAGACGATCTCGCCCGCGCGGACGCTGAAGCTGACGTTCCGCACCATGTCGCGCTTGTGGGCGCGGGAGGGCACCGTCAGCCCCTCCACCCGGAGGACCTCCTCCGCAGGCTTGGCCGGCCCCTTCACCACCTCCAGCTGCACCGGACGGCCCACCATCATGTTGGAGAGGGTCTGCTTGTCCGTTTCGCTGGTGTTGACCGTGCCCACGCACTTGCCCTTGCGCAGCACCGTGACCCGGTCGGAGACCGCCATGATCTCGTTGAGCTTGTGGGAGATGAAAAGGATGCTCTTTCCCTCCCGGGCGAACTCCTTCATGGTGGCCATGAGCTCGTCGATCTCCTGCGGGGTCAGCACGGCGGTGGGCTCGTCGAAGATAAGGATCTCATTGTCGCGGTAGAGCATCTTCAGGATCTCCACCCGCTGCTGCATGCCCACGGTGATGTCCTCCACCCTGGCGTCCAGGTCCACCTTCAGGCCGTAGCGCTGGGAAAGCGCCTCCACCTTCTTCCGGGCCTCCTTCTTCTGCAGGAAGCCCAGCTTCGTGACCTCGGAGCCCAGGATGATGTTGTCCAGCACCGTGAACACCTCCACCAGCTTGAAATGCTGGTGGACCATGCCGATGCCGAGGGCTGTGGCGTCGTTGGGATTGTTGATCTTCACCGTTTCCCCGTTTTTGCGGATCTCGCCCGCCTCCGGCTGATACAGGCCGAACAGCACCGACATGAGCGTGGATTTGCCCGCGCCGTTCTCCCCCAGCAGCGCGTGGATCTCCCCCCGCCGCAGCTGGAGCGTGATGTCGTCGTTGGCGATGATCCCGGGAAACTCCTTTGTGATATGGAGCATCTCGATGATATTCTCAGAGCGCATACGTTCTTTCCCCACTTCCTCCCCGTTCAACTTTCCTATATTGTACAACCCGCACCGCCCAAAGGCAAGAAATTTGTCCCTCTTCCCCAAAAGAAAAGCGGGCGGAAGGTTTTCCCTTCCGCCCGCCTGTGGGGTCTTTCGCTTAGATGATGTGCAGGGTCAGGTTGGAGTACTCCTGCTCGAGGTTGCTGAAGTCGTTGTCGATGACGAGCTCGCCGGAAACGACGGCGTCAAACTGCGCCTCATACTCCTCGACGGTGTAGTTCTCCATGCTCCAGGTAGCGGTGGGGATAC
>JBJDYT010000048.1:0-20396 GCA_051867635.1 Oscillospiraceae bacterium | reverse complement strand
GCCGGTGGCCCGGATGGCGGAGCCCTGCTCGGTGCCCATGTACCAGTACAGCGCGGAGATCAGCACCAGACAGCACACGGCCACGATCAGAATGGTCCGGGGCAGAAGCTTGGCGTTGGAGGTGAAGTGCAGGGTGACGCTGTTCACATTGATGGCCTGGTTGGCCTTCCCCATAATGTTCAGGTTAATGGAGTACAGCGAGATCTGCGTCAGAATGCCGGCCAGAATGGCGGGAATGCCCAGCAGGGTGTGGAGCAGGCCGGTGACGATACCGGCCAGAATGCCGGCGAGGAAGGAGATGAGCAGCGCCAGCTCCGGATTCCAGCCGTTCAGGATCAGCATGATACACACCGCGCCGCCGGTGGCGAAGGAACCGTCCACACTCAGATCGGCAAAGTCCAGCAGTCGGAAGGTCAGGTAGACGCCCAGCGCCATGATACCCCAGATCAGACCCTGGGCGATACCGCCGGGACAGGCGCGCAGCAGCGCGGTTGGATTGAGCGAAGCAAAATAGGCTAACATAACTCTCACTCCTCGGTTTCTTTCTGGACAAAATTATCCAAGTTACATTATAACAAAAAATACCGGCCAGGAAAAGCCCTGACCGGTATTTTTTTGCGGAAATTTGCGGAATTACTCGCCGATAGCGGCGAAGCCCTCGGGCATCTCGAAGCCGATGGCCTCGGCAAAGGCAGCGTTGTACTCCTTCACGGGGTTGGCGGCGTAGCCGATGGGCATGGCGGAGATGTCGGCGCCGTTGACCAGGATCTCATAAGCCATCTTGCCGCACTCATAGCCGATGTCATAGTAGCTGATGGACACGGTGGCCAGACCGCCGTTGGCGCACATGTTCTCCTCGCCGCAGATGACGGGGATGCCGGCGGGCTCGCAGACGTTGGCCACGATGGTCATGTTGGAGGCGGCGGTGTTATCGGTGGGGATGTACAGGGCGTCGCAGTCCTCGATGGCGGCGGTGACGACGGACTGGATGTCGTTGGAGTCAGCGAAGGTGTAGACGGTGCAGGTGACGCCCATGGCTTCCATGCACTCGGTGAACTGGTCAGCCTGGAGGACGGAGTTGGCCTCGGCGGAGCAGTAGAGGATGGAGACCTTGGCGGCGTCGGGCAGCAGCTCCTTCACCAGGTCGGCGTACATCTGGGCGGAGACGCCGTCGGAGGTGCCGGAGACGTTGATGCCGGTGCCAACGGAAGCGTCCATGGAGTCATCGGCCAGGGCGGTGGCATAGTCGGTGACGGAGGTGCCCAGGATGGGGATCTCCGTGGTGGCGGCAATAGCGGCCTGCAGGGCGGGGGTGGCGTTGGCCATGATCAGATCATAGCCGTTGGAGACAAAGCCGGTGACGATGGTGGAGCAGGTAGCGGAGTCGCCCTGCGCGTTCTGCACATCGAAGGTCACCTTGTCGCCCAGCAGCTCGGTCAGAGCGTCCTGGAAGCCCTGGGTGGCGGCGTCCAGCGCGTCGTGCTGCATCAGCTGGCAGATACCGATGGAATAGGTCTTCTCTTCTTCGCCGCTCTCGTCGCCGTCGCCGGCGGGCTCGCCAGAGCCGCCGCAGGCGGTGAGCGCCAGGAGCATACAGGCCGCCAGGGCCAGTGCAAGCAGTTTCTTCTTCATGATGCGTTCTCCTTTTCATTCAATAGCATTCCAAATGGGGTCAATATAAAAAAACGGCTTCATCCCGGCTGACCGGGAACAAAGCCGTTTCTTCCGGATGTTCGGGTCTCCTCGGACCTCAGCCGGCCTGGCTCCCAGTCACACGCGCCAAAGGAAAGCCCGCGAAGCGGACCGTAAAAAAGCGAAAGTAGAACTGGAAAGCGGCGGCGACATGACCCTGACGCATAGCGGGTTCTCCTTTCTGTCCTTGGCCGATTGCCGGGGAGTCCGGCTTTGACTTGCATCAGTATAAAGCTTTAAAGGGGTAAAGTCAAGAGCCGATACAGAAAAAAGACAAAAAAATCCTGGGGAAAAAGCACAAAAAAATGGAAAGACCGGCCTTTCGGAGGGGAAAACAGGGGGCGCCCCCTCCCCGGCGGGGGAAAAGTGTGGTATCATGGCGGCAAACGGGAGAAAAGATCCCGGCCGGGCGGCAATATCCGCCGCCGGAATGCGACAAAGAGGGCAAAGGCCTTTGACGATAGAGAGAACGCAAGGGGGTGGACCATGGAGGACCGGGAGATCGTGGCGATGTACTGGGCCCGGGAGGAGCAGGCCATCGCGGAGACGGAGCGCCGCTACGGCGCGGCGCTGCGGCACCTGGCGGAGAACCTGCTGGGCAGGCGGGAGGACGCGGAGGAGTGCGTCAGCGACGCCTACCACGCCGCCTGGCGCAGCATCCCGCCGGAGGCGCCCAAGTCCCTGCGGGCGTACCTGGGCCGCATCGTGCGGAACCTGGCGGTGAGCCGCTGGCGGGCGGAGCATGCCCAGAAGCGCTTCGGCGGCATGGAGACGCTGCTGTCGGAGCTGTCCGACTGCGTCCCCGCCCGGGACGACGTGGAAGCCGAGATGGAGACGAAGGAGCTGACGGCGGTGATCGCACGCTGGCTGCGGGGACTGGACGCGGAGAGCCGGGCCCTGTTTCTCCGCCGCTACTGGTACGGCGAGCCGGTGCAGGCCATTGCGAAGGAATGCGGCGTTTCCCCGGCGCAGATGGCCCAGCGGATGCTGCGGCTGCGTCGGCGGCTGCGGGCGGCGCTGGAGGCGGAAGGAGTGACGGTATGAACAGCGAACAGATCTACGAGGCCATCACCGAGCTGCCGGAGGAGCTTCCGGAGGAGGCGGCGGCCCATACATTTATAAAAAAGAAGCGCCCGCGCTGGCGCTGGGGCGCCGCGGCCGCGGCGGTGGCGCTGATCCCCCTGGCGGCCATCGCCGTCGTGCTTTCCGGCGGCATGGGAGGCATGTCCGGCAGCGGCGCCGACACGGCGGCCGGCGAGGCCATGGAGAGCGCGGTCAACAGCGGCATCACCTATATGGACTACGCGGGGCCGGTGTTCCCGCTGGCCACCCTCGGCGGAGCGGAGGAGCTGACGGCGGAGCGGAAGGTCACCTTCGACTTCTCCCCCTACACGACCCGGCAGGAGAGCTATACGACGTCCTCTGGGGAGAGCAGCGTCTATGACTGCTATGACACGGAGATACAGGTGCGAGACGAATACGTGCTCACGAATCCCACGGACGAGGATGTGACCGTGACGGCGGCGTACCCCTTCGCCGCCGGCTTCGCGGACCCGCTGCGCTGCCTCCCCACCGTGTCGGTGGACGGGGAAGCGGCGGAGACAACGCTCTTCGCCGGGGCGCAGAGCGAAGAAGAGCCGGACGGCTGGGAGGCGTACCGGGAGCTGCTTTCGGACGGGCGTTACCGGAAGGCCGCCCTGGCCTCCGACGAGGCGCTGGACGTGCTTGTGACGGTCTATGAGTTCAGCGGCATCACCGCCCCGGAGAGCGACGCGCCGAATCCCACCCTCAGCGTGCGCATGACCCTGGACTATGACCGCACCACCGTGCTGAGCCTGGGCTTTGACGGCGCGAGCTTCGACCGGGAAAACGGCGTCATGGTCCGGGAGTGCAGCGTACCGCAGGAGGAAGAAGCAGGTTACGGCGCGAGCAAGTACCTCATCGTCCTGGGGGACGACGTGGCGGACATGACCCTGCGGGGCTGCCGCCGGGGCGGCAGCTGGGACGAAGACAGTGAGGAGCTCCCCGGCGTCTCTGCCGAGGTGCGGCGCTATACCTCCACGCTGCAGGAGGAGCTTACAAAACTGGTGGATGAGCTGTACGACGGGGTGGCCATCTGGCGCGGCGGCGGCGAGGTCCGCCTGCTGGCGGAGGTCCCCCGGGAGACGTACCTGGATGCGCTGACGGAGGCGCTGCGGACCTACGGCGTCCTCTCCGAGGACCCGGCGGAGCGCAGCCGCTGCGAGCTGCTGGAGGACGTGGTCTCCCAGGTCTGGAGCGCGAAGCGGGTGCTGTACCTGACCTTCCCGGTGACGGTCCCAGCCCACGGCAGCGTCACGGTGACGGCGGAGCTGGTGAAGAACGAGAGCACGGATTACGCGGGTAGCGGCGCGGCCCGGGACGGCTATGACCTGACGGTGAGCCTCGGCTCCGACCTGCGCTTCACCGCCCAGACCGCTTGTCTCGCGGGGGCGGAGCAGGTGGAGATCCTCCGGCAGAACTTCGGCTTCGACCCGGAAGGCGGCGTCACGGAGGTAACGCTGGACCCGGCGCAGGAGCATTACTTCATCGAGGTGCGCAAGCGGGAAGGCTGAGCGCAGAAAACAGCAGGGCGGCCGAAAGGCCGCCCTGCGCTTATATCTTATATGTAGTGCCGTGCAGTATCAGAACGTATCCACCACGTCGTAGGCGGAGCCGTTCCAGATGGCGGGGCGAGTCTCGCAGGCGTGCAGCTCCGCGAGGAAGTCCGGCAGGGTGTCTACCCGCTCCGGCAGCCAGGTGACGTATTTTCCCACCTGGCCCGGGGTGTGGGCGTCGCTGGCGCCGATGGCCTTCAGCCCCAGCTCCCGGCAGTAGCGCAGGGCGGTGCGGTTGGCCTCCGGGGAGGTGCTGCCGTTGAGCACCTCCACGCCGTGGAGCCCGCGCACCTCCCGCAGGTGGTCCTCCAGCCCCCGGTTGTTGTTGCGGAAGGGGTGGCAGGAGACGCAGAAGCCCCCCGCGGCGTTCACCTGGTCGATGAAGGGCTGGGCGTCGATGCGCTGGGACGGATAGGAGTCGATGCCCCAGGCGGTGATGTCCCCCTGCAGGGAGAAAAACTCGATGCCCACGAAGATGGGAAAGTGCACCAGGCGGGAGAACTCCTCCGCCTGCTCCTTCAGCCCCATGCTGTCGTGGTCCGTGATGCAGACGGCGTCCAGCTTCCTGGCCTTCGCGATGCCCACGATCTCCGCCAGGGAAAGGGCGCTGTCCTTGGAAAAGGTCCGCTCGTGCAGATGCATGTCAATGAGCATAGTATCCCTCCCGCGCTCAGGGCGCCTCCGTTTCGCCGGCGCCCCGGCTGATGATCTTCATAAGCCCGCCGTCCTCCGTCCAGATCAGGTCGTCCAGATGCAGGAAGCGGCGGACAAAGTCGCTGGCGGGCGCTTCGCAGATGCGCCGCGGCGCGTCGCACTGGATGAGCTTTCCCTGCTCCATGATGGCCATGGAGTCGGAAAGGAGAATGGCCTCCTCCTGGTCGTGGGTGACAAAGACCATGGTCATGTGCAGCTCCCGCTGCAGCTTTTTCAGCTCCCCGCGCATCTTCACCCGCAGCGCCGCGTCCAGGTTGCAGAACGGCTCGTCCAGCAGGCAGAGCTTCGGCTCCACGATCAGCGCCCGGGCCAGGGCCACCCGCTGCTGCTGGCCGCCGCTGATCTGGTGGATGGGGAAATCGGCGTGGTCCGCAAGGCCCACCAGCTCCAGATACTCCATGCCCTTTTTCCGGGCGGCGGCCCTGGGGACGGAGCGGAACTTCAGCCCGTAGATCACGTTCTCCAGCACCGTCATGTGGGGGAACAGGCCGTAGGACTGGAACACCGTGGCCACGGGGCGGCGTTCCGGCGGCAGGCGGGTCAGCTCCTGCCCGTCCAGTTGGATGCTGCCGCTGTCGGGCGTGAGGAAGCCGCCGATCATGTTCAGCGTGGTGGTCTTGCCGCAGCCGGAGGAGCCCAGGATGCACAGGAGCTTGCCCTGCTCCAGCGAAAGGGACAGGTCCGACACCACCGTTTTTTGATCAAAGGTCTTCTTCAGATGGGATATTTCCAGATACATGATGATTCGCCCCCTTCCATGAGATGAGCCAGACCAGCCCCTCCACCGCCAGCACGATGATGATGATCAGCGAGGCGATGAGGGAGGCGGTGGCGTATTCGCCGAGATACACGGAGTCGAACAGCTTGAAGACCGCCAGCTTCTTGCCGGGATTGATGAGGAAAATGATGGCGCCGGCGGTGGTCATGCTGCTGGAGAAGTTGTAGGAAAAGCAGCTGAGGAAGGCCGGGCGCAGGCTGGGCAGGATCACGTCCCGCAGCACGGCCAGTTTGCTGCCGCCCAGGTCCCGGGCGGACCACTCCAGCGTGTAGGGCACCTGGGTCAGCGCGGCGGAGCAGATCTTGGTGGTGGTGGGCAGCTGCTTGAAGAGCATATTGGCGATGACGATGGTCGCCGTCCCCGTCAGCATCAGGGGCTTGTGGTTGAAGGCCAGGATGTAGCCGATGCCGAAGCAGGTCCCCGGCAGCATGTAGGGGATGGTCACGAGGCAGTCGAAAAAGCGCCGTCCGGGGACGCTGCGCCGGTCCATATAGTAGGCAAAGAGCATGGCGAACAGCGTGCCCACCAGGGAGACGATGAGGGCGTAGACCACGCTGCGCACCAGCATGGCGGAGTCATACTGCAGCAGCTGCCGCAGGTATTCCGTGGTGAAGGAGTAGACCCCCTTGCGGGACTTGAGAAAGCCCGTGAGGAAGATGCAGAGGTACTGCAGCACCATCATGACGGAGAACACCAGGCTCAGCGCAATGGCGAAAAAGCCTCCCGCGCCGCAGCGGCTGAGACGCAGCTCCAGCGCCGCCTGGCGGCCCCGGCTGCTGCTGGTGAGCAGGTCGGAGCGGCGCATGAGCTCCCGGTAGAGGAAGAACGCGCCGATGGAGGGCAGCAGCAGGAACATGTTCATGGCCGAGGCCTTCTCCAGGTTGGAGTAGCCGATGAGCTGCAGGTAGATGTCGGAGGCGATGGTGGAAAAGCGGCCGCCGATGATGGTGGGGGTGCCGAAGTCCGCCACGGAGCGGATGAAGGACAGCAGCAGCGACACCCAGATGCCGGGCCGCATGAGCGGCAGCACGATGTCCCGCAGGATCCTGCCCGGGCCGGCCCCCAGGTCCCGGGCCGCCTGGACGCTGGCGGCGTCGAGCTTGGAGAGGATGCCGCTGAGGAACAGCGCGTTCAGCGGCACGAAGGAGACGCTCTGCATCAGGATCACGCCCCAGCGGTTATAGGGGTCGATGGAGAGCCCCAGCAGCCGGTAGGTGATCCAGCCCCGCCGGCCGTAGAGCTGGATATAGGCCAGAGAGGAGACGAAGGGGGGCGAGACCATGGTGATGAGCAGCAGCGCCATGAGCAGGCCCCGCCGCCAGCCCCGCTGGGTGGAGGCGAGGAGCGCCGTGGCCACGGAGAAGGCCGTGCAGAGCAGCGCCGTGCAGACGCCCACGAAGATGCTGTTCCAAAGGCTGCCGCGGTACTGCCGCCACACGTCCCGGTAAAAGGAGAGGGTGAAGCCGTCCTCCCCCTGGAAGCTGCGCAGGAAGATGCAGAGGATGGGGTAGAGGACGAACACGCACAGCGACCCCAGCAGCACAATCAGCAGCAGCCGGTCGGCGCCCTCTGAGCAAATGCGAAAAAGAGCATCGGAAGATGCTCTTTTTCGGTCCGGTAAACGGGCTTGCTTATTCATCATTCAGTGGCGGCCTTGTCGCCCATCAGCGGCTCAAAGCGCTCCAGAATGGCGTCGCGCTGCGCGCCGAACAGGGACAGATCCTCTTCCATCAGGATGCCGGTGTCATAGCCCAGCTCCACGCCCTCCAGGGAGGGCTTGACCAGCTTCAGACCGTCCTTCTGGTCGATCTCCGCCAGCATGCGCAGGTTCTCGTCGTCGCTGAACAGCCACTCCACGAAGTACTTGGCGGCGTCCACGTTGTCCGCGTTCTTGAACACGGCCACGCCCTCGGGCACCCAGGGAATACCGTCGGTGGGATAGACGATGGAGACGGGATAGTCCTCGGTCACGGCTTCCACGCCGCGGTCGATGTAGGAGATGCCGATGGCGAACTCATCGGCGGTGACCTTGTTCATGGGGTCGGAGCCGCGTCTGCCGTAGTAGGCGATGTTGTTGTTCAGGGACTCGAAATACTTCCAGCCCTCTTCCTCGCCCAGCACCTGCAGCAGCGCGTTGACCACGGCATAGTTGGTGCCGGAGACGGCGGGGTTGGACATGACGATCTCACCGGCGTAGGCGGGATCCAGCAGGTCCTGCCAGCTGGTGGGGGCGGTCAGGTTCAGCTCCGCCAGCAGGTCGTCGTTGACCAGGAAGCCCACGATGGTGATGCCCTTGGAGAACCAGTAGTTCTCGCTGTCCTTGAACTCGTCGGCCAGGTCCGCAGCCGCGTCAAAGTTTACCTGCTCCAGCAGACCGTCGGCCTTGGCGCTCATGAACGAGTCGATGCCGCCGCCGAACCACAGGTCGGCGGAGGGGGTGCCGCCCTCGGCGCGGAGCTTGGAGAGCACTTCGCCGGAGGACATGGACAGCAGCTCCACCTTCACGCCGGTCTCCTCGGTGAACTTATCGAACAATGTGACATAGCTTTCGCTGGTGGCGACCACCTTCATGGTGCCGGAGATCTCCGGCGCGCCGTCGCCCTCGTCTGCGGGGGGCTCTTCGCTTCCGCCGCAGCCCGCCAGCAGGGACAGCGTCATCATGAGAGCCAGAAGCAGAGACAAAAACTTCTTCATGATCTTCTCCTTACACATATTGTTATTTATTTGGCCTATGAAGCCGAGGGTCATTATAGCTTGTCCGCCGGGGCTTGTAAAGTGGAAGTTCTCGATATAAAAGGGGGCTTTTTCCGATAAGAATTTCCTCGGGGCACAGGGGGAGGACGGCTCCGGCCGTGGAAGGGGCTGGAAAAAACCGCGGGGCGCCCCTCTGGGCGCCCCGCGGCGGCATATGGCACTCCCGGCGCGATTCGAACGCGCGACCTTCCGCTTAGGAGGCGGACGCTCTATCCTGCTGAGCTACGGAAGCAAGTGCAGAAATATTATACGGCGTTTGCCGCCGCTTGTCAATCAATGGTGCGCGCCCGCCTTCCCGGGAGGTGCGCAACTTTCCAATTTATTGAAATAAATAATGGATTATTATGGAAATCTATAAAAAACAAAAACCGATTCAAATTTACAATTTGCAATCTTTTTTACCGAGATAGTATCCTGATACCGGCACAAACGCCGGCAAAGGTCCATAGGGGAAAACTATCATAAAAGCGCAGAAAAAAGAAACGGGAGGAAAACGCGCATGCAGAAAAAGATCCTGGCCCTGCTGGTGGCCTGCGGCGGCGGTGAAGAGCAGCCGGAGGGCGGCGACGACGCCCGGGAAACCGCCAGAGACACCTTCACCGTGGCCATCAGCTATATGCCCAACACGCTGGTCCCCCAGAGCGCCAGCGATGACTGTACCGCTATGACCCGTCCCCTGCGCGACAACGCCAACTGGTCCGACGGCACGCCTATCACCTCTGCCGACTTCAAATTCGTCTGCGACTACTTCACCGCCAAGTACGGCTACAACCCCTACTGCCGCGTCAACGGCGTGGAGGGCTCCGTGGACTATTCCGACGACAAGACCATTCAGATCACCCTGCCCGAGCCCTATTCCTACTACATCGCGACCCTCTCCGGCATCCAGATGATGCCCGCCCATGCGTTCGAGAGCCCCGAGGTGCTGGTGGAGGACCAGAGCTATTATACCACCACCGACATCGTCGCCTCCGGCGCTTACACCGTCAGGGAGATCAACGAGGACAGCCTGGTCTTTGAGGCGAGAGAGGACTACTGCCGCGGCACGCCCGAGGTCAAGTATATCGTCATGAAGGTCATCGGCTCCGGCTCCACCAAGGCCATCGCCTTTGAGAACGGCGAGATCGATTACATGCGCATCACCACCGCCGAGGAGCTGGAAATGCTGGACCTGGTGGGCATCCCGGATGCGGAGGCCTGCCTGGGCAAATACCCCCACGAGTTCTCCGGCGGTATGCGGCAGCGCATCGGCATCGCCCGGGCGCTGTCCGTGGACCCGGAATTCCTCTTCTGCGACGAGCCCATCTCCGCCCTGGACGTGTCCATCCAGGCGCAGATCATCAATTTGCTGATGAAGCTGCAGCGGGCGAAGCACCTGACCATGCTCTTCATCGCCCATGACCTGGCGGCGGTGAAGCACATCTCCGACCGCATCGGCGTCATGTACCTGGGCAATCTGGTGGAGCTGTCCCCCTCCGCGGAGCTGTACAAAAAGCCGCTGCACCCCTATACCCAGGCGCTGCTGTCCGCGGTCCTCATCGCGGACCCGGAGGCCTCCCGCCGTCGGAAAAAGATCATGCTCAGCGGCGACGTGCCCAGCCCTGTGAATCCCCCGGCGGGCTGCCGCTTCAGCGGCCGCTGCAAACACTGCATGGCCCAGTGCCGGGAGGTGAAGCCGGGCCACTATGTGGCCTGCCACCTGTACGGGGAATAAGGGCCCTGCCGGAACAGCGAAAAAAAGCGCCCCTGCCGAAAAACGGCAGGGGCGCTTTCGCGCCGTGGCGAAAGGGCGGGCGCGGGAGGCTTTCCCGCGTCCGCCCTGCTATTGTCCCCGTATGGGCCCCGGAGCTTACCGCTCCCGCAGGGCCGCCACGATGGTGTCGGCGGCCTTTTCCACGTTCTCCCGGCTGGTGGCCAGGTTGAAGCGGATCCAGCTGTCCGCGCCGCCGCCGAAAGCGGAGCCGTAGTTCACAGCGATGCGGCAGCGGTTGACGAAGAAGTCCTTCTGCTCCTCGGGCTTCAGATAGGCGCCGAAGTCCACCCACATGAGGTACGTCCCCTCCAGGGGGGCCACCTGCAGCGCGGGAAGGCCCGCCAGGAGCTTCTCCCGAAGCAGAAGATAGTTGCCGTAGATGATCTCCTTCATCTGGTCCAGCCACTCCGCGCCGTGCAGGTAGGCCGCCTCGCCCGCGAGGCTGCCGAAGGTGTTGCCGGAGGTGACGTGGATCTTCTTGGTGAAGGCGTCCCATTTCTCCCGCAGGTCCTCCTGGGGAATGACCGCCACCGCCGTGCTCAGCCCGGCCAGGTTGAAGGTCTTGCTGGGGGCTGTCAGCATCACCAGGTCCTGCTGCGTCAGGCTCGCCATGGGGGTGTGGGTATGGCCGTGGGTATAGTCCTGGTGGATCTCGTCGGAGACGATGAGGACGCGGTGCTTCCGGCAGATGGCCAGCAGCGCCTCCAGCTCCTCCCGCCGCCATACCCGGCCCACCGGGTTGTGGGGGGAGCAGAAGAGCAGCATCTTCACGTTTTCCGAGACGATCTTCGCCTCGATGTCCCGGAAGTCCATGGTGAAGGACTGCCCGTCCCAGCGCAGGCGGCTCTCCACCAGGACGCGGTCGTTGTCGGTGACGGCGCTGAAGAACGGGAAGTACACCGGCGGCAGTATCAGCACGCGGTCCCCCGGCTCGGTCATGGTGCTGATGCACCAGTTGATGGCGGGGACCACACCCGGGGAGAAGCGGACCCAGGACTCGTCCACGGCGCAGCCGTGGCGCTCCTTCTCCCACTGGGTGAAGGCGGTAAAAAAGCGCTTGTCCAGGGCCGAGTAGCCGTAGGCCCCGCATTTCATGTAGTCCAGGAACGCCTCATGCACGCATGCCGGGCAGCGGTAATCCATGTCGGCCACCCACATGGCCAGCATGTCCGGCTGGCCGAAGATCTTCTCCGTCAGATCCCACTTCAGGCAGCTCGTGCCATGCCGGTCAACAAATTGTACAGTTTCCTTCATGATTCTTTTGTCTCCTTATTTCCGGTTGCGGGCCGCGGGCCCGCGGCGTCCCGGCGCGTTATACCGGTTTTCTGCCGTCCCTGGCGATGAGCGCGGCGCCCAGCGCGCCGGCATAGCGGCCCAGGGGATCGGAGTGTATCTCTTTTCCAATTTTTTCGGACAGGCGCCGGATGAGGTAGTCGCACTCGCAGAGGCCGCCGGTCAGCAGCACGCTGTCCTTCATGCTGTGGCGGGCGCAGAGGCCGGCCACCTTGTTCACCACGGAGTCCACCACGCCTGCGGCGATATCCTCCCGCCGCTCGCCGGCGCCGATGTGGCTGATGACCTCGCTCTCGGCGAAGACCGTGCACATGGAGCTGATGGCCAGGGGCTCGCCCCTGGCGGCCATGTCGAACATCTCGCCCAGGTCCACGCCCAGGCGGCTGGCCATGATCTCCAGGAACTTGCCGGTGCCGGCGGCGCACTTGTCGTTCATCAGGAAGCTGACCGTCGCGCCCTTCTCCACGGTGATGACCTTGGTGTCCTGCCCGCCGATGTCGATGATGGTGCAGTCCCGGCCCAGCAGGGAATAGCCGCCCCGGCCATGGCAGGTGATCTCGGTGACGACCTTGCCCGCGTAGTCCACGCTGACCCGGCCGTAGCCCGTGGCGATGACCTTCATCTCGTCGTTCACGGGCATGCCCAGCTCCGCCAGGCGGCGCTGGATCTCCCGGGAGGTGTCCTTGCTGCTCCACCCGGTGGGAAGCACGAAATGCGCCGCTATCTTTTCACTGTCCAGCACCACCACCTTGGAGGCGGTAGAGCCGATGTCGATCCCGGTAAAATATCTCATTTGTCGATGGTCTCCAGGAAGGCGGCCAGGCGGGTGTTGATCTGTCCCTTGTCGGCCTGGGAGTAGTCCGTCTCGATGTTCAGATAGGCGATGCCCTTTTCCTCCACCATGCGCTTGATGAAGTAGGCCTCCACGTCGTAGGTGTGGCAGGACTGCAGCACGATCTCGATGACGCCGTCGGCGTGGTAGTTGTCGATCATCTGGGAGAGATACTCCCGGCGGCCGTCGTTGGGGCTCATGACGGAGCAGTTGGTGTTCAGGTACTTGATGGCCAGGGCCTCGTAGACGTCGGGGTTGTTCTCATCCACCAGCTCTACCTTGTCCCGGACGCCGCTGCAGGTGTCGAAGGCGACGACGTCGGCGCCCAGCTCCTCCACCGCCAGGATGACCTTCTCCCGGACGCCGGCGTTGGGGCAGCCGGTGACGATCAGGCGGGGACGGGTGCTGGGCTTGCCCTTGTAGTTGGCCTCCCAGTCCGCCTGGATCTCGGCGGTGCGCTTTTCCACCACGGCGCAGCGCTGGTCCAGGTCGAAGGAGAAGCTGCCGGCGTCCAGCCGGGTCCCCATCTCATAGCCGCTCATGGGCGCGGGGTCCAGCATGCCCAGCTCCAGATACCTGCGCATGACCTCGCGCTCGTGGTTCTTCTTGCGGATGGCCGCGCGGATGTCGTCCTCGGTGATGGTGATGCCGTAGAAGCTCTCCAGCTTTTCCTTCAGCGCGATGATCTGGTTCTTCCAGAAGGCCAGGGAGACGGCGTCCCGGCTGTGGGGCAGCTGCATGACGTAGGTGTCCTTCAGCTCATTCAGCAGCTCGAACATTTTCTTCTTGCCGTCGCAGGTGGTCTCGCCCACCACAAGATCGGAGAAATAGAAGTAGGGGCAGGTATCGGTCAACGCGAAGCCGTAGCTGGCCTTGATCAGGGGGCACAGGTTCCGGGGCAGATTGGCCTCGGCCGCGGGGATGGGCTCGTCCGTGAAGGCGCACAGGCCCACGGGCAGAGCGCCGGCGGCGTACACCAGTTCCACCGGCACGAAGGAGCAGAACAGGCCCACCACCCGGGCGCCCTTGTCCTTCAGTTCCTTCATGCGCATAAAGCCGGCCTTCCGCGCCTCGGAATACGTCTCAAAGTTAGCGGGGAGCTTCACATTCGTCGTTTCCATTTCAGCATATTCCTCCAAAATAAGCTTGATTAAGACAATTATATCGGCGTGCCATTTTGAAGTCAATTGCGTTCGCCAATGGATTGATATCGATTTATAATAACTCCCCGGCGACACATTTTGTTTGATAATAAAGCGCTTTGGGGCCGCGGGAGGGGCCCTTCCCCGGCGGCGCGGCGGCTCCGGAAATGGGGACGGGGCGGGAGAGGGGGGCCGCGGAAAACAATATTTTCGAAAGAAGGGAAGGAAAAACTTGAAAAGCGGAGAAAAAAAGCATATACTATCTCAGTTATTGCAAGCCAAGAGAAAGAAGGGCCTTTCATGAAGAACGAAAAGCTGAGAAACGTGGCTATCATCGCCCACGTGGACCACGGCAAGACCACCCTGGTGGACGAGATGCTCAAGCAGGGCGGCGTCTACCGCGAAAACCAGGAGGTGGTGGAGCGCGTCATGGACTCCAACGCCCTGGAGCGGGAGCGCGGCATCACCATCCTCGCCAAGAACACCGCCATCCAGTACGGGGACACCAAGATCAACATCGTGGACACCCCGGGCCACGCCGACTTCGGCGGCGAGGTGGAGCGCATCCTCAAGATGGTCAACGGCGTCATCCTGCTGGTGGACGCGGCGGAGGGCCCCATGCCCCAGACCCGCTTCGTGCTGAGCAAGGCGCTGGAGCTGGGTCACCGGGTCATCGTGGTGGTGAACAAGATCGACCGTCCCGACCAGCGCATCCATGAGGTCATGGACGAGGTGCTGGAGCTGTTGATGGATCTGAACGCCACGGAGGAGCAGTTCGACTCTCCCACGCTGTTCTGCTCCGGCCGCCAGGGCACCGCGTCCTACTCTCCCGACGTGCCCGGCACGGACCTCAAGCCCCTGTTCGACACCATCGTGAACTATATCCCGGCCCCGGAGGCGGACCTGGACCAGCCCTTCCAGATGCTGGTCAGCGCCATCGACTATAACGAGTATGTGGGCCGTATCGCCATCGGCCGGGTGGAGCGCGGCTCCCTGCGGCAGAACCAGGAGATCGCCGTGTGCAACTACCACGACGCCGAGGCCGCGCCCAAGAAGGCCAAGGCCGTGGCCATGTTCGAGTTCGACGGCCTCTCCCGCAAGCCCATCACCGAGGCCACCGCCGGCAACATCATCGCCCTGAGCGGCATCGGCGACATCACCATCGGCGACACCATCTGCGACCCCGCCGCGGTGGAGCCGCTGTCCTTCGTGAAGATCTCCGCCCCCACCATCGAGATGACCTTCTCCGTCAACGACTCCCCCTTCGCCGGACGGGAGGGCAAGTTCGTCACCTCCCGCCAGATCCGCGAGCGGCTGGAGCGGGAGACGCTGAAGGACGTGTCCCTCCGCGTCAGCGAGCTGGAGGGCGCCACCGACGCCTTCAACGTGGCGGGCCGGGGCGAGATGCACCTGTCCATCCTCATCGAGACCATGCGCCGGGAGGGCTATGAGTTCCAGGTCTCGCCCCCCCGCGTGCTGTACCAGACCATCGACGGCAAGCTCTGCGAGCCCATGGAACGCCTGGTGGCGGACGTGCCCGCGGACGCGGTGGGCGCCGTCATCGAGAAGCTGGGCAGCCGCAAGGGCGACCTGCTGGAGATGACCCCCGTGGGCAGCCGCATGAAGCTGGAGTTCCTGGTGCCGGCCCGGGGCCTGTTCGGCTACCGCAACGAATTTTTGACCGACACCCGGGGCGAGGGCATCATGGCCTCCGTCTTCGACAGCTACGCCCCCTTCCGGGGCGAGGTCAGCCGCCGCAGCAGCGGCTCCCTCATCGCCTTTGAGACCGGCGAGAGCATCACCTACGGCCTGTTCAATGCCCAGGAGCGCGGCGCGCTCTTCATCGGCCCGGGCGTGGACGTGTACGCCGGCATGGTGGTGGGCGTTTCCCCCAAGAGCGAGGATATCCCCGTGAACGTCTGCAAGAAAAAGCAGCTGACCAACATGCGCGCCGCCGGCAGCGACGAGGCGCTGCGCCTGGTGCCGCCCCGGCAGATGAGCCTGGAGCAGTGCATGGAGTTCCTGGCGGACGACGAGCTGCTGGAGGTCACGCCCAAGAACCTCCGCATCCGCAAGCGCATTCTGGACCACGAAAAGCGCATGAAGGCCACCCACGGCAAGAAGCAGTAAAAAAAGATCCCGGCAGCGCAGGCTGCCGGGATTCCTTTTTTCGTTTACGGCCGCTCAAGATAGGGGGCGCGGTCCAGCTCGTCCTCCCCGAGGTCCGGGCAGCACGCCTGGGGACCGCCGCCGCAGTCTTGGCCGCAGGTGGCGCAGTGGCTGCCGTCGCAGGCGGGAGGCGCGGTGAAGGCCAGCTCTCCTGCCAGGAATTTCGCCGCGCAGTCCTCGCTGCTCCCAGCGGCCCCGGCGAAGACCGGGATGCCCACGTCGGAGAGGAGGGCGCGCAGCTCCGCGCCGATGCTCCCGCAGAGGACGGCGTTGGCGCCGCTGTTCATGAGGCAGAGCACCAGCGCGCCGTTCCCCGCGCCGTCCACCGGGCAGGGGGTGCGGCCGCGGATCTGCCCCGCCTGGATGTCGTACAGCAGGAACTCTTTCGTCGCGCCGAAATCCGGGCAGACGCGCCCGTTTTCCTGGGAAACCGCCAGGATCATACCGTACCCCTCCTTATCCGATTATTCGCCGTCGCCCTCGAAGTCGGCCCGGGCCAGCTCCTCCAGCCGCGCCGTCACGCCGCTGAGCCAGTCGCCCTGGAACGCCTCGATGCGCCCCTGGTCCGCGAGAGCGGCCAGAGCCGGGTCGATGGGCATTTTCGCCAGGCATTCCAGACCGTGCCGGGCGGCGGCCTCCTCGGTCTTGCCCTCGCCGAAGAGGTGGATCTCCTTGCCGCAGTCGGGGCAGGTGAGATAGCTCATGTTCTCCACCAGGCCCACGATGGGGATATGCATCATCTCCGCCATGTTCACGGCCTTCTCCACCACCATGCCCACCAGCTCCTGGGGGGAGGTGACGATGATGATGCCGTCGGGGACGATGGACTGGAAGACGCTGAGGGGCACGTCGCCGGTGCCGGGAGGCATATCCACGAACAGATAGTCCGCATGCCACACCACGTCCGTCCAGAACTGCTGCACCACGCCGCTGATGACGGGGCCGCGCCAGACCACCGGGACGGTGTCGTTCTCCAGCAGCAGGTTGATGCTCATGATCTCGATGCCGCCGGCGCTCACCGCGGGGTAGAGGACCTCGCCGTCGGTGCCGCCGGCCTCGGTGACGCCGAAGGCCTTGGGGATGGAGGGGCCGGTCACGTCCGCGTCCAGCACGCCCACGCGGTAGCCCGCGCGGCGCATGGCCACGGCCAGCTGGCTGGTCACCATGGACTTGCCCACGCCGCCCTTGCCGGAGACCACGGCGTAGACCTTGCCGATCTCGCTTCTGGCGTTGGGCTGCTGGATGAGGGACTGGGGCTCGCCCCGCTCCTCGCAGCTGGCGGAGCAGCTGCTGCAATCATGTGTGCATTCACTCATAGGGAAAGACTCCTTTTCTTACTTGCTCTCATTGGCTTTTCCGTTTTGCTCTTTTTTATTCCGGCCCTGCTCTCTGCGCCGCTTCAGCGCGTCCCGCAGCAGCTCCAGGGAATCGCTGCGCTGGAGGGAACGGAGCTGGGGATGGGAGCGGAGCAGACGCCGCTCAAACAGGTCCTGCCCGGTGGGCAGGGAATCCATGTACTGCTGCAGCTCAGCCTGCCGCTGCTCGAACAGCCGCATCTCGCGCTGATAGAGCTCCTCGCCGGCCCGGTCACGCTGCTCCTGCTGCTCCTCCCGCCAGAGGCGGGCCTTCTCCATTTTCTCGTCCACCAGCTGGCGGATCTGCTCCTTCGCCTCCTGCAGCTTGTTCAGGCGGTTGTCCAGCTGGATGGCGCTGCGGATGGAGAGGGCGGTATCGCAGGAGAAAACGCCCAGCAGGAAGAAGGCCAGGGGCTCGCCCGCGCCGGAGCGCAGCAGCGCCTCCGCGGTCCGCAGCAGGGGCGGGTGGATCACATGGCGCAGCAGGACGCTGGCGATGCCGAAGAGGGTGGAATTTACCAGGCAGATCCGGCCGTGGAGCTGGAACTTATAATGGGAGTAGTCCCACCAGCGCATGTGGAAGGCCTTCTCCATGAGCCAGCTGGTGAAGTATTCCAGGGCGGAGGTCAGCACCATCCCGCCGAAGAAGGTCAGCGCCACGCTGTCGCCGCCGGAGCGCAGCACCAGCAGTACCAGCAGCGCGCCGAAGCCGTAAATGGGGCAGATGCAGCCGTTGAGAAAGCCCCGCTTTTCGCAGAGCCGCCGCTGCCCGATGGAGCAGTAGATCATCTCGCCCAGCCAGCCCAAAAAGCCGTAGGCGAAGAACAGCAGGGTCCAGACGGTGAAGGAAGAAAGATTCATAGGCATCATTTACATTATACAGATCCAAAGGCGGGTCTGGTCAGGCGCGCGCCCCGCGGGGCGCAGGACTCAAAGGGAACGGAGCACAGTGACGCCGCTTTCACCCTCCAGCAGCGCGCGCTCCCGGCTCTGGCAGGTGAAAAGCAGAATCTGGCGGCCGCGGCTCTCCTCCAGCAGGCAGGCCAGCGCGTACTGCAGGCGGGTATCGTCGAAGCTCACCAGCGCGTCGTCCAGGATAAGGGGAACGCCGCGCTCCTCCGGCAGCACCAGATGGCAGATGGCGAGGCGCAGGGCGAGATAGAGCTGGTCCGCGCAGCCCCGGCTCAGCAGCTCCACGCTGCGGGGAACGTCCCCGCGGCGCTCCGCCGCTTCGGCGTGCAGCGAGCGGTCCAGCAGGACGTGCGCATACTTGCCGCCGGTGAGGGCGGAGAAGATGCGTCCCGCCTGGCGGCCCAGCTCCGGGGAAAAGCGGCTTTGCAGCTCGGCGTTGGCGTCGCTGAGGGTCTCCATGGCCAGGGCCAGGGCGTCGTACTCCTCCTGCAGGGTCCGGCGCTTTTCCAGCAGGGCTTCGCGCTTCGCCCGCAGCTCGCCGTAGTCGCCCAGGGCGCGAAGGCGGCCCTCCGTGCGGCTGGCCTCCCGGCTATGCTCCGCCAGGCCGGCGGACAGCTCCTCCAGCTCCCGCCGCAGCGCGCCGGGGTCGCTGTCGGGCCGGGGGGCCGGCTCCGCCGGCGCTTCCCGCCGGGGAAGGCTTTGCTGAAGGATATCATACCGCAGTTTCGCCTCCCGCGCAAGCCCCTCCGCCTGCCGCGCGGCGGCGCGGCGGGACAGGGCGCTCTGTACAGCGCTCTCCGCCGCGGCCAGGTCCTTCGCGGCAGGGTCGAACAGGGAGACCGCGCCCAGCAGGGTGTGCAGCGTCTCCCGGCGGGATGCGGCCAGGGCGGCGCAGGCGGCGGAGGCCTGCTCCTGCCGCTGGCGCGCCTCCGCGGCCTCCTGGTACAGTCCGGTGTAGGCCGCGAGCTCGGCCTCCCGCTCCGCCTGCAGGCGCGTTCGCTCCGCTTCCCAGCGGGCGAGCCGCCGCCTGGTGACGGCCGCCGTGACAAGCAGCAGCGCTCCGGTCAGGCCAAGCCCGGCGCCGATGGCGGGCAGGAGCTGATGAGAGAAGTAAACGATAACGCCCATGAGGGCCGCGCCCAGCACGGGGGAAAGGCAGCCGGCCCAGAGGGGGAGGCGGGGCCGCGGGCCCGTGGGGAGGGGCTTCGCCGCGGCCTCCTCGGGAGAGAGGGGAGCCAGCGGATGGGCGGCCAGGGCCTGGTCGGCGCGCAGCCGCGCCTCCTCCGCCTGCTGCAGGCGGCGCTCCGCGTCGGCCTCCGAAGCGGCGGAGAGCCGCAGAGCCTCCGCTCTCGCGGCAAGCTGCCGCAGGGCCTCTTCCGTGGGCAGGGCGTCCCGTCTGGCAGCTTCCTCCAGCGCGGCGGCGTTGGCCACGGCCTCGTTAGCCTCCCGCTTTGCCGCCTGCAGGCGCGCCCAGTCCTCCGCCGCGTCCGCCAGCTCGTGGCGGCGCAGCTCCTGCCGCAGCGCGCCCTCCCGGCCGCGGAGGCGTTCCTCCTCCGCCCGGTACTCCTCCAGCCGCTCCTCCAGCGCGTCCATCTGGCGGAGCTGCTCCTCCAGGGCGGCAAGCTCCCCCTCCAGCGCCGGCAGCAGGCCGGTCCTGTTGTGGCGGCGGCGGTTGAGCTGAGCCTTCAGCGCGTCATAGACCTGGGAAAAGGAGACGCGCTCCTCTCCGGTGGAGAGCAGGGCGGCGATGCGCCGCTCCAGCTCCGCGTCCTGGTCCACGGCGAGGCCCGTCTGCCGGATGAAGGCGCTGCGCTCAAAGACCTCCCGGGGAACGCCCAGCAGCGTCTCGCCGCAGTTGGCGGCGGTCAGGCCGGGAACGGGCTCTGATGTACCGGTGTAGACGGCGGAAAAGCGGCCCATGGGGGCGTTGGCACGGGCGGTATCCCGGGTGATGGTCAGGGAGCGGCCCTGGGCGGTCAGCTCCAGCACGCCCTGCATGGGGCTGCCGTCCCAGGGGGCGTAGCGGTTCTTGTCCGCCAGGGCCCCGCGCTCCCGGGTGGAAAGACCGTAGAGCATGGTGCGGAGAAAAGCGCACCAGGTGCTCTTGCCGCTCTCGTTGGGCGCTTCAATAATATTCAGCCCCGGACCGAGGGACAGCGAGGCCTGCTTCAGCCGTCCGAAGGAGGCCGCCATTTTGTCAATATGCATGGTGTTTCGCTCCCATATCTGGTGTGGATTTCGGATTTTCTTCATTATATCATGTGGCCGGAAAAGCGCCACAAAAAAATTGAACAAAATCGAGCTTTTTGTCTTGACAAGGGTAAAAAAGCCTGATATATTAAACGAGCTGTCCGGCGGGACGGTGA
>JBJDYT010000047.1:0-20867 GCA_051867635.1 Oscillospiraceae bacterium | reverse complement strand
GGTGTACAGCGATACCTGGTGGCGCAAGCTCAAGCAGGGCACCGGCGTCAAGGGCATTTTCTGGGATCCGTCGCTGCGGGGAGGGCTGGGGGACATTGCCATTAAGCCCATGGACCTGCGGATGCTCTACTGGGAGCCGGGGATCAACGACATCCAGGAGAGCGCAAACTTTTTCAGCCTGGCGCTGGTGGACAACGACCGGCTGGAAGAGGCCTGGCCGCAGATGGCGGGCAAGACCGGCGGGCAGACCGTGACCGTGGCCCAGTACATGAGCGACCGCAGCATAGACACCAGCAAAAAGAGCGTGGTGGTGGACTGGTACTACAAAAAGCGGGGGCCGGACGGCAGAAACCTTTTGCACTATTGCAAATTCTGCAACGGCGAGGTGCTGTACGCCAGCGAGAACGAGCCCGCCACGGCGCAGACAGGATTTTACGACCACGGGAAATACCCCTTTGTGTTTGACCCGATGTTTGTGGAGGAGAACAGCCCGGCGGGCTTTGGCTACATCGATGTGATGAAGGATACCCAGGACAGCATTGACCGGATGACCGCCGCCATGGACGAAAACACCCTTGCGGCCGCAAAAAAGCGGTATGTGATAAGCGACGCGGCGGGGGTGAACGAGGACGAACTGCTGGACTTTTCGCGCGATGTGGTGCACGCCGCCGGGCGGCTGGACGAGACCGGCTTTGCGGAGCTGCAGGCGTCGCCGCTGCCCTCGAACACCATCACATACCTGGAGAACCGGGTGAACGAGCTGAAGGAGATCAGCGGGAACCGGGACGTGAGCCAGGGCGGGACCACCAGCGGGCTGACGGCGGCAAGCGCCATTGCGGCGCTGCAGGAGGCGGGAAGCAAGCTGAGCCGGGACATGCTGAAGAGCGCATACCGCACCTTTGCCAAGGAGTGCTACCTGATCATTGACCTGATGCGGCAGTTTTACGACGAGAGCCGGGTGTACCGAATCACCGGCAAGGACGGCAGCACGGAATACCTGAATTTTTCCGGCCAGATGCTGCGGGCGCAGCCCATGGGAAATGTGGGAGGCGTGGAGCTGGGCAGCCGGGAACCGGTATTTGACATCCAGGTCAGCGCGGCCAAGAAGAGCACCTTCAGCCGCCTTTCCCAGAACGAAACGGCCAAGGAATGCTACCAGCTTGGATTTTTTGCCCCGGCCAACGCGGACGCGGCCCTGGCGGCGCTGGAAATGATGGACTTTGAGGGCATCGAGAAGGTGCGCCAGCGGGTGCAGGAGAACGGGACACTTTACCAGCAGCTGCAGCAGGCCATGCAGCTTGTGCAGCAGCTTTCCGCCGTGGTGGATGCCCAGAACGGCACCGACATGAGCAGCCAGGCCGCCGCGGCGGCGGCCCAGGCCCAGAGCAGCGGCGGCGGGGGCGGGAGCGCACCGGCTGAAAAGAGCGGCGGGAGCCTGGCCACACAGGCGGCAAACCGGGCCATGAACGTGGCAAACCCGAGCCGATGAGAGGAGACAAACAGATGATCAGCGCAAACTATACGGAGTTCCGGAGCGCGGAATACGGGATTACGATGGAACTGGAGGTGAAGGGCCACGCGGGCGCCGGGCCGGCGGGACAGGACATCGTCTGCGCGGCGGTGAGCGCCCTGGCGCAGACGCTGGGCGACCGGGTGGAGGCGCTTGCCATGCAGGGAGGCGCTTACTGCTTTGAAAAGGCCTACCGGCGGGAGGAAAACTCCTGGATCGTAGTCGGGAGTTTTCTGCCGGAGGAGGAGAGCCGGGCGCGGGCCTGGTTTGAGTTTGTGCGGGAGGGGATCGCGGCCATTGCGGCCCAATACCCGGAGCGCGTAGAGCTTGAAGAGCACATTTTGGAGGGGGAAACGGAGTGAGAATGCAAAAACACAGCCGCTGCATTTACGGGATGCACCCGGCGGCGGTGCTGCGCCGGAACAGCGCAGGGATGAACCTGCAGCTCTTTGCGGAGGGCGGCGGCGAAGGCACGGCAGCCGCGGCGGGAGAAGCGGCCGCAGCCCCGGAGGCGGGACAGGCGGAGGGGAAGCCGGCAGAGGAAGGCGCGGCGGAACAGGCGCCGGGTGAAAAAAAGCCGAAGGCGGGCCGGAAGAGCGCCCGGGCGGCGGCGATGGAAAAGACCCGGGCCGAGGTGGACGCGCTGCTGGACGGGACCGCCGCGGATGCGGTGCGGGGGGACGCGGAAAACGCCGGGGAAACGGCGGAAAAAACCGCGGAACAGCCGAAGGACGCGAAGGCGGAGCCGGACAAGGGCAAGGCCTTCCGGGAGCTGGTGCAGGGAGAGTACCGGGACGAGTTTGCCGGGGCGATCCGGCAGGCAACGACGGCGGCCATGCAGCAGCTACTGGGCAAGGGCAGCGACCTGGAGGCCATTCTGAACGCGGTGGCGGGAAAGTACGGCGTGGCCGGCGGAGACCTGAAGGCCCTGCGGGCAGCCGTGGAAGGGGGCGTGGTGAAGGACGACGCCTACTTTGAGGACCTTGCCATGAAAAAGGGCATCAGCGTACAGCTTGCGAAGGAAATGGACCGGCTGGAAAGCGAAAACGCCCGGATGAAGAACGCCGAGAAGGCGGCCCGGGACGCGGAAAAGGTGCGGCAGATGCAGGCGGCCTGGGACGAGAGCGCAAAGCGCATCCAGGCGGAGGACCCGGGCTTTGACCTGGGAAAAGCCCTGGCAAACCCCGACTTTGCCCGGATGCTGAAGCTGGGGGTGCCCATGGAAGCGGCCTACCGATCGGTATACTTTGACGACATTCTGGCGCGGAAAACGGCCCAGACCGCAAAGACCGTGGAACAGGGCGTGACCGAGCGGATCCGGCAGCGGGGTGCGCGGCCGGCGGAGAACGGCACCAGCCCCGGCGGCGCGGCCGCCATGAAGATGGACGTGCGCAAGCTGACCCGCGAGCAGTGCGAGGAGCTGGAACGGCGGGCCATGCGCGGCCAGAAGATCACCTTTTGAACCCGGCGGGCGACCGGCCCGCGGGAAGATAGCTCAGTGAGGGAGGAGAACATGAGCAAAAGACTTTTTGTGAACCTGCAGCTGTTTGCGCAGCCTGCAAACCACACCGGCGCCGACGGCATGAGCGCCGAAATGAAAACCTACTACGAAAAGAGGCTGCTGGACCAGGCGGAGCCGCTTTTGGTGCACGACCAGTTTGGCGAGAAATATCCCATCCCCGCCAACAACGGCAAAAGCATCGAGTTCCGCAAGTATGACAGCCTGCCCAAGGCCCTGACCCCTCTGACCGAGGGCGTGACCCCCGAAGGCCAGACCCTGACCGTGTCCACCATCACGGCCACGGTGAAGCAGTACGGCGGCTGGGCGGCCATTACGGACATGCTGCAGCTGACGGCCATTGACAACAACATTGTGCAGGCCACCAAGGTGCTGGCCAGCCAGGCGGGCCGCACCCTGGACAGCATTACCCGGGATGTGCTGGCGGGCGGCACCAACGTGATCTATGCCCCGGCGGGCAGCACCACCGTGACCAGCCGCGCCAGCCTGACCGCCGCCAGCGTGCTGACCCCGGAGCTGATCGACCAGGCGGCGACATTGCTGAAGGCCCAGAACGCCGAACAGATCGGCGAGAGCTATGTGGCCATTGTGCACCCCTATGTAGCCTATGACCTGCGCCGAAACAGCGAGTGGATCGACGTGCACAAGTACGCCAGCCCCGAAAACATCTACAACGGCGAGATCGGCAAGCTGGCGGGCGTGCGCTTTATCGAGACCAGCGAGGCGAAGATCTGGAAGGATTCCAGCTGCCCGTCCGGCCTGGCGGTATTCTCCACGCTGGTGATCGGCTCCGGCGCCTATGCCGTGACCGAGGTGGAGGGCGGCGGACTGCAGCACATCGTGAAGCAGATGGGCCAAGGCGAGGACCCGCTGAACCAGCGCGCATCCGTGGGCTGGAAGGCGATCAAGACCGCGGAGCGGCTGTGTGAGCAGTACATGGTGCGCATCGAGAGCGTGAGCCCGAAATACAGCGCGACCGCCCAGGCGAACTGATGAAGGAGGACCAGTATGGCTGAGAAGCTGAACAAGACCGCACAGGCGGCAGAAGAGACCGCACAGGAAAAGGACACCGTGAAGATCCGGCTGTTTAAGGACGACGGCAAGTATGCCGCACCGGTGTTTGTGGGCATCAACGGCCAGACCTACATGATCCAGCGCGGCATCGATGTGGAGGTGCCCAAAGCGGTGGCGGAGGTGCTGGAGCGCAGCGCAAAGCAGGACGCGGAGGCTGCCGCCCGCTTTGAGCAGATGGCCAAAAGCACGGCCACCCCCATTATGATGTGACCCAGAGCCCCGGCACGAGCGGCACCGCCTGTGCCGGGGCATTTTGATTGGAGGGAGAAGATGACGGCAGGAAGAGCCATTGAACTGGCAGACGAGATGCGGGACGCGAACCCCTTTGATGACCGGCTGAAAAAGGAGTGGCTGCGGCAGCTTGACGCACTGCTCCGCGTGAAGATCGCAAACCGGTGCCAGAACCAGGAGCTGGGGGACAGCGGCGCGGATGTGCTGTGGGACGAGGGACTGGACGACGGGGCGGAGCTGCTGGCGCCGGCGCCCTATGACGCGATGTATCCGCAGTGGCTTTGCGCCCAGATGGATCTTGCGCTGGGAGAAACCGAGCGGTACAGCCTGAGCTACGGCATCTTTACCCAGACGCAGCAGGAGTTTGCGGCCTGGGCGCGGCGCAGCTTTATGCCCTGGACGGGGAGGATGCGCACCTGATGGGAGTTGCAAACACACGCAGCCTGCTGACCGCCTTCGGAGGGCTGAACGAGACCTATAGCTGCGCGGAAGGGGAGCTTTCCGGCTGCATGAATTTTTCCGGCCGGGGGTACCCGGCCCTGCAGACCCGCAGCCCCCGGCGCCGGATGTATGATCTGGCGGAGTGCGGGGGGATGTATCACCTGAACGGCCTTTTGACCGTGCAGGGAAAAAACCTGATCTGGACGCCGGACGACACCGAGCGGCAGACCGTAACGCTGGAAAACGCGGTGACGGACGGGAAAAAGACCCTGATCGGCATGGGGACGCGGGTGCTGATCTGGCCGGACGCGGTGAGCTTTGACACCGCGAGCGGGGAACTGACGGCCCTTGCGGCCCGGTGGGAGCAGGGCGGCGCGGACACGGTGGTGCTGCAGCCCTGCGACGCGGGAGGAAACACCTACACAGTGACGGACAGCGGAACCACCGAGCCGGAAGCCCCGGCGGACGGGCAGCTTTTTTTGAAGCTGAACAACACCGAAAGCCCCGAGGCCTATGTAAACGTACTGGAACAGTACAGCGCGGCAAGCGGGAAGTGGGCGGAGATCCCGCTGAATTACCTGAAGGTGACCTGCAGCGGGAGCGCGGGAAAATTCCGGCAGGGGGACACGGTGACCCTGAGCGGGATCCCGGAGCAGGCGCTGCAGTACATCGCGCCGGACATCGGGGGAGAGGTGGAGCTGCAGACGGTAAAAGGAAACAGCTTTGTGATGAGCGTTTCCGCCAACACCGGGAGCCTGTACTATTACGGGCGGTTTGAGATCACCGCCGGGACCGTGAAATGGTACGGCGCGGACGGCGTACAGAAAAGCAGCTTTGCGGCGGAAAGCGCCGTGGAGATGCAAAGGCGGGTGCCGGAGCTGGAATATGTGACCGAGTGCAACAACCGCATATGGGGATGCAACAGCAGCGAAAACGTGATCTATGCATGCAAGCTGGGAGACCCCACCAACTGGTTTTCCTACCGGGGGATTGCGTCGGACAGCTACGCGGTGACGGTTGGCAGCGACGGGGCCTTTACCGGTGCGGCCACCTGCCGGGGGTACGCGCTGTTTTTCAAGGAGAACGCCCTGCACAAGATCTACGGCGCAAAGCCCAGCGACTACCAGCTTGTGACCACCCAATGCCGGGGCGTGGCAAAGGGCGCGGGGCGCAGCCTGTGCGTGATCGCGGAGGTGCTGTATTACCTCTCGCTGGACGGGGTGATGGCCTGGGACGGGAGCCTGCCGGAAAAGGTAAGCGGAAAACTGGACGCCACGAAGCTGGCGAACGTGTCCGCGGCGGTGGGCGCGGCGCTGGACGCGCGGTATTACCTGCATCTGCGCACCCGGGCCGAGGGCATTGAGGAGGCGCGGCTTCTGGTATACGACACCGAGCGGGGAATGTGGCACGAGGAGAGCGCCACCGGCTGGGAGATGGTGTCCACCGGGCGGCAGCTCTACCTGTGGGACGGTGAGGCGGTATGGGCCGCGGACCCGGACCGGGAGTACGACCGGGCGGAGACGGCGGAAGGCGTGGAAAGCGGTGTGCGGTTTGAGGCCACCAGCGGAGACATCGGGCTTGACATGCCGGACGACAAATACATCAACCGGGTGACGCTGCGCATCGACGCGCTGGCCCGCAGCGAGATCCGGGTGCAGATCAACTGCGACGGCGAGGGCTGGGAGACGGTGGGCGAGGTGGTGACCCGGGACCGGTTTACCCGGGTAAACCTGCCCTTTTGCCCCCGGCGCTGCGATATGCTGCGGCTGCGCATCTGCGGCGTGGGACAGGTGGCGGTGCGCTCCATCGCCTTCAGCCTGGCGGGCGCCGACGGGGCGCGGGTGCAGGGCGGAAGCTGCAAAAAGTGAGGGAGCCATGGCGGATATTACGAGGATCGGCGAGATCGCGATGCCGAAATTTACCGATGCGCTGGCGCCGGAGGACCAGAGGGCGATCCGGAATTATCTGAGCCAGCTCAACGAGCAACTGATCTACATGATGCAGAACCTGGACGAGAGCAATTTATCCGGCACGATGCGGGAAAAGCTGGAGGCCATGGGGCTGAAGTGACTGAAGGGGGGAGAAGATGAGCAAGAGGACAGAGGAGGCAAAAAAGTACCTGGACACGGTGACGGCCCAGCAGCCGGGGGAATACAAGAGCCCTTACGCGGACAGCATCCGGGAAAACCAGGCGGCGCTTTCCGGCATGGGGGACTTTGCCTACGACTACAACACGGACGCGGCGTACCAGCAGTACAAAAACCGGTACACCCGGGGCGCCCAGCTTGCAAACGAGGACGCGGCAAGCCAGGCGGCCGCCCGCAGCGGAGGCTACGCCAACAGCTGGGCGGCCACCAGCGGGCAGAACGCCTACGAGAGCACCATGAACGGCCTGCAGGACGCGGCCAGAAGCCTGTATAACCAGGCATACAACGAGTACGCCAGCCGGAAAAGCGACCTGACGGGAAAGATCGACGCGCTGCAGAACCAGGAGAGCCTGGCGCAGCAGGAGTACCAGAGCCGGATGAACGAGTGGAACACAAAAATGAATTACGCGCAGAACGAGTACAACGCCGCGGTGGCAGAGGACCAGCAGGCCGGGGCCAATTTCTGGAACGGACTGTGGAACGTGATCGGGCTGGGGCTGCAGTTTTTGCCCTATTTTCTGTGAGGAGGGGAAAGCATGGGAGTGCTGAGAAGAAAAAACCAGGCCGAGCAGGACGAGGCGGCCTGGCGGGAAAACGCGCCGGGGGAATACGAGAGCGCAAACCGGGCGGGGATCTCCGCCGCGCTGGGAAAGCTGGGGACGGGATTTGACTGGAACACCGGGGACGAAAGTTACCTGGCCCTGCGCGGCAATGCCCAAAGGACGGCACAGGACGCGGCGGACAATGCCAAAGCCGGCGCGGCGGCGCTTTCGGGCGGATACGGCACGGGCTGGGCGGACAGCGCGGCGCAGCAGACACAGCGGGAAAGCCTGGCGGGCATAGACAACGCGCTGACAAGCCTGCGGGCGGCGGCGCTGAACGAGTACACCGACCGGCAAAACGGCCTTTTGAACGCCATCGGCGCGGCGCAGAACACCGAGGCGCTGGACCAGAGCGCGCGGGGGCTGAACTTTGCGAACTGGGCGAACGTGCTGAACCAGAAGGCGAACGCCAGCGAGACCGCCCGCGGCGAGAACAGCAGCTTTTGGAGCGGACTGTGGCAGAACCTTGTGAACGCGGCCGGAACGGCCATGG
Organism: Oscillospiraceae bacterium; assembly: GCA_051867635.1. Taxonomy (GTDB): domain Bacteria; phylum Bacillota; class Clostridia; order Oscillospirales; family Oscillospiraceae; genus RGIG5472. Next base: position 12,850 of record JBJDYT010000047.1, on the reverse strand, counting down.
ATGCCTACGACTGGTACAAGGGGTATGACCGGCAGAAGACCAGCGACCAGCAGGCGGCGGTGCAGCAGGCCCTGGCCTACAAGGAGGCAGGCGCGGACGACGCGGCGGCCTGGGTGCTGCAGAGCGCGGGACTGGACAGCACCATCCTGGACGGATACACCGGGAAAAGCACGGCGGACCAGCAGACGGCCCTTGCCCAGGCGCTGCAGTACGAGAGCAGCGGCGCGCATGAGGCCGCCGTGTGGGTGCTGCAAAGCGCGGGACTGGACAGCACCATCCTGGACGGGTACACGGGGATCAGCCGGGCGGACAAGGCGGACGCGCTGAGCACGGCGGCGAGCCTTGCGGGAGCGGGAGCGACCGACGCGGCAAGGCAGGTGCTGGCCATGTACGGGCTGGACACCGGGAGCCTGGACGATTACAGCAGACTCGTTGCCGGAAGCCGGTACAGCACCGGCAGCACCGGCAGCACCGGCAGCACCACCGCCGGAAGCTGGACAAACAGCCAGATCCTTTCGGCGGCGGATAAATATTATGATGCGCTGGAAAGCGGGGACAGCGAAGCGGCGAATTGGTACGCGGCGATCCTGAGTGAAGCGGGATATCCTGCGGCAGCACAGAGCGCCGCCGGAAGCACCGCCGCCGGGAGCACCGCCGCCAGCGGTACGGGCGTGAAGAACACAAGCGCCCAGTACCCCTACACGCCGGCCTCTACCGCGCTGAGAAGCCAGACAGCCCTGACCGGGACGGGAAAGGCGACGGGAGGAACGGGCAGCGCGGGAACGCAGAGCGCGGCGGGAGGAACGACTGCGGGGAGCACCGGGACCGGGACAGCGGGGATCACCCGGGAAGAGATGTACCGGCAGGGCTACGCTTATGCCGCACAAGCCCGAGGAAAAGGGCTGAGCGATGAAACCATTATCGGGAACTTGCAAAACAGAGGAATGAGCGTGGAGGAAATCAAGGATATTATGAACCGGCTCAAATAAACAAAGCGGGAGAGGGAAACGCCCTCTCCCGCTTGATAGTATGATATCATGGGGGAAAACGCATGGCATATACAGTGGAACAGGTACAGGAAATCCTTGACCGGAAGAAGCGGAAGGAAGCGGAGCAAAAGCAGCGGGAAGCGGCCCAAAAGCAGACAGCGCAGGCGAACAGCACGGGGGGAAGAACGGCGCTGGCCGCAACGACCCCGCAGCAGACGGCAGAGGTGCGATACCAGACGGGGACGGGGAGCGCAAAGGCCAAACAGAGCGCGGAACGCCCGGCGGTGACCAAGGAGACCCGGCAGGAAAGCCTGGAAGCGTACCAGAGCGCAAAGAACAGCGACCAGAGCGAGCAGGACGCGCGGGCGGACTGGCTGGGGGCAGTGAACGATGACCTGAACCCGGCGCTGCTTGTGCGCGGAAAGACGCTTTATTCCGTGGAGGATGTGCAGGCGGTGCTGGACCGCAAGCAGGCCGCGCAGCAGGCGGGCACCCCCACCGGGCTGGCGGGGGCGCTGGCGAAAAGCTACGAGCCCTACGAGCAGCAGGACGCCTTTGACCGGATCAACGCCTGGTATGACGAGGGGGACAACCGGAACCTGGCGGACGCGGTGCGGCGGGTGGACGGGACAAACGGCGCGTACACGGACGCGGACCTTATGAAGGCGGGGTGGAGCCGACAGCAGATCGACACGGCGCGGCAGATGAACGCGGAGTATGACGCGATCCCGCTGGCGGGACGGGTGCTGCGGCGGACCACCAACGCCGTGGGCGGCGTGGCGGACGCGGTGGCGGCTGCGCCCATCCTGGCGGCGGAGACCGGGGTGCAGGCGGTAAAAAACGCCGCACAGCGCACAAGCTTTGAAAGCGGGCTGACCGAGCGGGAAAAGAAGCTGTATGACGCCATCCGGCGGGTGGACGGGACAAACGGTGTGTACACCGACCGGGACCTTGTGCTGAACGGGTACGGCGCGGAGGAGATCCTGCAGATGCGGCGGCGCATTGCCCAGCTGGAAGCTGACGACGCGCTGGACACCTCCACCAGCGTGGGTTACCAGCTTTACAGCCGGGGACAGCGGCTGACCGGCGCGGCCCAGAGCGGCCTGACCGATACGCAGAAATTTTTGCAGAGCGCCGCCACCAGCGCGGGCGAGAACCTTTTGGTTGCGGCCGTAAACCCGGCGGCGGTGCTGCCGGTGCTGAGCGCCCAGGGGGCGGGCGAGGCGCTGGGCCAGAGCGCGGAAAAGGGGGAAAGCGCCGGGAAGGCGCTGCTTGGGGGCGCGGCGAAGTTTGGCGCGGGATGGGCCATCAACAGCGTGGGCGCGGCGGACCTGGCACGGACCATGGGCAGCGACTACGCAAAGGATACCCTTGCGGGGCAGATCGCGGACGCGGTGCGCAGCCTTGCGGGGGAAAGCGCCTTTGCCCGGCAGTACCCGGCGGTGGCAAACGCCATCACCGGAGGGGTGGACAACGCGGTGCAGGCCTTTGCGGAGACCTACGCGGACATGGCCATTGATGCGGCGCTGGGAGACGCCGAGGCGGCGCAGAGCCTGTTTACAAAGGAGACCTTGCAGAGCGCCCTTGTGAGCGCGGCTTCCGGCGGGCTTTCGGGCGCGGCAGGCGGCGCCGTGGGCACGGGCATCGGGCAGGTGCGGCAGAATATGCAGCAGGCCGCGGGCGTGCAGGCGGCGGACGGCGGAAGCTGGGCGGAGGCGGCCCGGAGATGGGACGCACAGGCACAGACGGAAAAAGCCGCAGCACGGACCGGGGAAACAACAGAAGAACAGGCCGCCCCGGAGGACGGACAGAAAGCAATGCCGCGCACATCGGAAAACCGGGAAAGCCTTTTGGAGACCGCGAAGGATCGGCAGGGCGAGAACCGGGGGGAGATGCTGCAGGACGCGCCGGAAGGTGTGCAGCCGGATGAGCGCGGGCAGGAAGGCCGGGAAAACATTTTTGAGACCGTGCCGGAGGAAAAAGCCCTGGAAGCAAGCGGGGAAAGCGCGGAAAGCGTTGACGGAAGGGCGGAAAGTGTCGGCGAAAGCGCGGAAAGCGTTGACGGAATGGCGGAAAGCGTTGACGGAAGGGCGGAAAGCGTTGACGGAAGGGCGGAAGGTGTCGGCGAAAGCGCGGAAAGCGTTGACGGAAGGGCGGAAAGCGTTGAAGAAAGCGCGGGAAAGCCGGCGGAGTACCGGGCGGACCTTGGGCAGATGGACACCGAAAGCATGACCGACGAGCAGCGGAGCATGGCCGAAACCATTGCGAGTGAGCTGCGCATGAGCACCGGAGCGGCCGAGGCGGCGGTGCTCTCCAAGCCCGAGGGAGTGGGAAAGGACATCTACCTGATGGGCGCAAACGGCGTGTACCGCATGGCGGCTTCCGGCGGGGCGAAGAGCCTTGCGGAGGCGGTGCGGTACTCCGGCGCGGCGGCGGCCCAGGTGGCGGCGGTGGAAGGCGGCACCGAGGCGCTGCAGCGGATGTATGACTGGGGAAAAATGGACTACGGGCGTGCCAACAGCAGCCCGTACAGCACGCCGGGGCTTGCAGGGGAAAAGGCGGGGACCGTGGAAAAGAGCCGGGACAGCCGCCGAAGCCCTGACAGCCCCGAGGGGGCGGTGGTGCAGCTTTCCGCCCTGGCGCATGACAACGAGGTGGTGCTGAAAAAGACGCTTGCAAAGAACGCGAACGCCTGCATTGAAACGGCGCTGGGGAAAGTGTACCTGGCGGATAAGGCGGACGCGGTGACCGCGCTGATCCACGAGCAGATGCACGACGCCAACGCCTGGGACCCGGAGGGCGGAAAGCTGCTGGCGGACACGGCCATCCGGTATCTGGCACAGAGCCAGGGCATGGAGAGCGTGAACGGGATGATCCGGGAGAAGGTGCGCACCTACGAGGAAGCCGGGCAGAGCCTGACCTGGGAGCAGGCGGCGGAGGAGCTGGTGAACGACGGCATGGCCGGGATCTTTGCCACGAAGGAGAGCTTTACCCAGTGGGCAAGGCACGAGGCGGAACTGGCAAAGCGGACGGCCAAAGCAAAGGGCACCTGGGAGGCCGTAAAACAGACGGTGAACGACCTTTTGACCCGGGTGATCGCGGCGGCGGACCAGCTTTTGACCCGGGAGCCGAACAGCAAAGAAGCCCGGGCCATGAAGGCGCTGGCGGAGGACCAGAAGGAGGTGCTGCGGCAGCTCAGCTACGAGCACAGCGAGCGGGCGGCGGACGCGAAGGCTGCGGCAGCGGCAAACAAAAACGCCGAAGCCGGGAAACAGACGGCGGGCGAAAGCAAGGGAATCGAGGCGGAAATCCGGTACCAGCTGGAAAACGGCGCGGAGGAGGCGGACGAGGCGGGCCGGGTGACGGCCTGGGACATGGCCGCGGCGGCACAGGATATGGCCGCGCTGCGGGAATACTTTGACCTGGGCGGGCGAAGCCGGGGGCAGGTGACCGAGCAGAGCCTGGACACCCTGACAAAGCGATACCTGCGGATGACGGCCAGCAAGGCGGACAGCAGCACGGTCAAGGAGCGGCTTCGGGCCGCTTTTGACAGCATGGGGCAGATGGAAAACCCGGACTTTAACGCCATGCGGGTGGTGCTGGAGGACATTGCGGAAGAACTGATGAACGCCAGCGAGCGGCGGGACGACAGCCTGTGGAAGGAGAACCCCGACTGGCACAACTTCTCTGCCTATGTGGAAAAGGGAAGCACCGAATACAATGACCTGTGCTACGCCTACGGAAGCTGGGGCGCGGCGACCAAGGAACTGCGGCGGCACGGCGTGACCCTGACCAGCGCGAAAAGCGACCGGGGCGGGGTGCGGCCGGCGCTGGACCAGATGTACAAGGAGTTGTCCGGAAGTGCGCCGGGGGAGTTTGACCCGACGCTGACCGGGGCCATTGCCATCACCGACCGGCTGGCGGAGGTGCACGACAGCATCAAGCACAGCTACCGGAACGACTACGCCGAAAACTGGGAGGAGGCGCGGGCGGAGATCGCCGCGCAGATCTTCGCGGACTGGTTCAAGCTGCCGAAAAAGAGCGGGGCGCAGCAGATCGCGGACGCCCACGCAAAGCAGCTCCGGGCCGTGCACGACGCGGCGAACGAGGCGATTTTGGAAGAGCGCACCCGGGCGGACGAGGCGGTGAAGGCCGTGATGAGCGCCGAAAACGTGAACATGGCGGCGCTGGAAGCGCGGGAAGCGGAGCTGACAAGGCGGTTTGAAGCCGAGATCGAGAGCATCCGGCAGGAGGCAAAGAGACGGACGCTGGAAAACCAGGAGCAGATCCGGCTGGAATACGACCGGCGGCTGCGGGCGCAGCGGGCGCGGTATGATGAGCGGCTGGAGTACCAGCAATCCGTTTACAGGGGGCAGCTCAAGCGGGCGAGGGATGCCCGGGAGGCGGACGTGATGCGGCGGAACATCCGCGCCGCCCGCAGCACCCTGGACAAGTGGCTGACCCACCCCACCGAGAAAAACCATGTGCCAAAGCCCCTGCTGCAGACGGCCATCCAGGCGGCGGACCTGGCCAACACCTACATTACCATGAACGATGAGAGGCGGGACAAGCTGCGGGGAATGCTTGCGCAGTTGAGCCAGCAGGTGGAAGGCGTGACGGAGGACAAGAGCCTGACGGCCGGGTCCGACTGGGAGCAGGCGGGGCTGCGCGGGCGCATCGATGACCTTTACCGGGATCTTGAGACAAAGGATCTGTTTGCCGCGAAGGGGAACGGACAGGACGGGAAGCTGCGGGGACTGGCGCGGCTGGATAACTACCAGCTTGCCTGTCTGCAGGACATTTTGAACATCACGATCCAGGGGATCCGGAACGAAAACAGGACCGTGAGCGGCCGGTATACCGAAAAGATCAGCGACATGGCCGGGAAGGCGGCCGCGGAGGTGAACGCGGCGAAGGGAAACGACGGAAACGGAATTTTTGAAGGGCTGCGAAAGGCGGCGAACCTCTACCAGACCAACATGCTGGACACCCGGCGGATGCTGCGGAGGATGGGGGGATACCGCACCGGAGGGGCGATGGAGCAGCTTGCGGACATCCTGGAGGCGGGGCAGACCCAAAAACTGCGGATCGAGCAGGAAGGGGAAGCCATTTTTGCGGACGTGACCGGGGCGGAGAACGAAAAACAGGCCAAGCGCTTTGCGGGGCGGAATGCCCGGAGGGCAGACCTGGGCTTTAAGGACCAGGCCGGAAACCCTGTGCCGCTGAACCATGCCCAGATGTGCAGCCTGTACATGCACCTGCAGAACCAAAGCAGCAAGAACCACCTTTTGAACGGCGGCTTTGTGGTGCCGGACGCGGCGCGGTATGACCGGGGGGACATCAAAGGCGCCTACCAGCACAGCCGGACGGTGGTATTTTCCAAAATGCCGGTGCCGGAAGCCTACAATGGAAAGACTGACCTGTATGTGCTGGAAAAGCTGAAGGAAGCGCTGGACGACTACGACAAAAAATGGATCGCAGACATGCAGAAATTTTACGGAGAGTATACCACCACAAAGCTGAACGAAGCCAGCCTTGAAATGTTTGGCTTTGAGGTGGCCAAGGTGCAGAACTATTACCCCATCTCGGTGGACCAAACACAGCTCATCAATGACATTGAAGGGCTGAAGAAGGACGGCACCATCCTGGGCAGAGGATTTACCAAGGAGCGGGTGGAAAGCAAGCTGCCGATCCTGCTGGAGGAGTGCCAGAACGTAGTGAACCGGAGCCTGCGGGACACAGCGGACTACGCGGGAATGGCCCCGGCCATCCGGGACGCAAACCGCATCCTGAACAGCCGTGTGGAAAACAGTGAAGGCGTGACCGGGACCCTGAAAGAAAAGGTGATCGGGGAGAAATGGGGAGGGCAGGCCGTAAAGTTTCTGGATGAGCTGCTCACCGACCTGCAGACAAAGCGCAAGGGGGATGACAACGATCTGGTGAAGCTGCTTGCGGGGCCGCTGCGCTCCGGCTACGCGGGGGCGGTGCTGACCTTGAACCCCAGCGTTGCCCTGAGCCAGGCGGCCAGCCTGCCCACGGCGGCGGCGGTGCTGGGAGGCGGCGCCACCATGAAGGCGGCAGGGCAGTTTGTGAAGAACATTTCCCCCACAGAGCTTGCGAAAATTGAAGCGGAGATCGACCGCTACAGTCCCCTGATGCGCCAGCGCCTGAAGGGCAGCGGAAAGGCAGAGCTTTCCGGCATTGGGCAGAACCGGAGCATGGTGCAGGCGCTGGGAGAAAAGGTGCCGAAGGGGCTGACAAACTGGATCACCAAGATGGACGAGATCACGGTGGCAAGCCTGTGGGAGGGAGCAAAGGCCTACACCGAGAGCCACCGGGAGACGCTGGGGCTTGCACAGGGAGACGTGACCAGCGGGGACTACTGGAACGCGGTGGCGGACGTATTCAACCGGACGGTGGAGCAGACCCAGCCCAACTACACGGTGCTGCAGCGAAACGCGCTGCAGCGCAGCACCGGCGAGATGACCAAAGGTTTTGTGATGTTTACCACACAGCGGTTCCAGAACTACGGCATCCTGATGGACGCGGTGGGGGACTACCGGGCACAGGCGGCGCGGTACAGGGAAAACCCGAGCGCGGAGAACAAAGCGGAAGTGAAGCGGGCCGGGGCGCAGCTTGGCCGGGCCGCGGCAAGCCAGGCGGTGCAGACGGCGGTTTTCTGCCTGATGAAGATCGGGGCGGACTTTTTGCTGCACAAGTGGGAGCGGGAGCAGGACGAAAACGGCGACGTGACCGCAAAGAGCGTGGGCAAGCGCTTTGCCTACCTCTACGCCCAGAGCGCGCTGGGCATCTTCTACGGCGGAAGCGAGCTGTTCAGCCTGTGCGAAAACCTGGTGAACGGCACCGATTACGAGGTGATCAGCCCCGGCGGGCTGAGCGTGATCAGCGATGTGCTGTCGCAGGGGGGTGCCTTTGTCGGAGAGCTGATCAAGGACACCGGAGACATGGACCCAAAGGCACTGGAAAAGCACCACCGGGCGCTGCTGGGCAAGGGAATCCGGATGAGCACCACCCTGCTGCAGGGACTGGGCGTGCCGGCGGGGAACCTGCGCACCAACATCCAGGCCCTGTACGGGTGGGGCGAAACCATTTACGAGGCGGCTGCGGGAGAGGGATTTACCCTTTCCGGCGCGCCGAAGAGCGCGGCGAGCCAGTATGACCGGCTGTACGCGGCGGTGCAGGCCGGGGACGCCCAGGAAGCCAAAGCGGCCCTTGACAAGCTGGACCTGCTGGAACAGGAAGGAAGCCTGACCGACGCCCGCAAAAAGGCCATGACCGGACTGAAAACCCGGCTGAAGGAAGCGGACGAGGACCTGGCCGCTGCGGTGCAGGCAAGGCTTGACGGGGACGACGAGCGGCGGCAGGAGGCGCAGGCGGCGCTCCTCGATAAGCTGTACGAGGCCTTTGGCATCGACCGCAGGCGGGGCGCGGACAGCGAGCGGAAAGCGGAGCTGATCGACCTTGTGCAGGCGGCCACGAACGAGCAGGTGAACAAGGCCCTTGCCGGAGAGGGCGGAAAGGCCACCGACAGGCTGGCCGCCGCCGTGCTGGAGTGGGACGCCGACACGGCGCAGAAGGAGATCGACACCCTGATGCGGGCGGGAAAGAGCGCCGCCAGCGTAAAAAGCGCCATCACGACGGCAGCAAAGCCGGAATACCTGGCAGGGACAAAGGACGACAAGGAGACCCTGCGGAACATGCTGCTGAAGCTGACCGACGCGGAAGGCGGGCCGCTTTACACCGCAAAGGAGATCCGGAACTGGAAGGAGGACACCGAAGCGCCGGCGGACGAGTGGGAAAGCTGGCGGTGACACAAAACAGCAAAGGCCCGCGCCGGACCCGGAGAGGGGGCGCGGGCCTTTGCCGCGTGCGGAAAGAGTACGCTATACCCACCTTTCTTTGCGCGATAGAATGAAGAAAAAAGGGGGGAAAGCATGCAGCTTGAAATCGAGATCGTAAAAATGGAGCGCGGAGGAACCGAGTTTGCTCTGCAGCCGTGCCGGCTGCATCTGGGCGGGACCGGAGCGGAGGGCGTGGACAGCCTGCGCTTTTTGCTGCCGGAGGAATGGGCGGACAAGACCGTGAACCTGTACACCGAATGGAAAAACGGGGAAATGCCCATCCCCAAAACGCTGGACGCCGAAGGCGCCGTGACAGTAGACCGAACCTTTACCGGCGCGGAGAGCGGAAAATGGATGCTTGCGGTGACCGGGGCCGGATACAAGGCCTGCACCCGGCCGGGAAGCTACGAATGCCACAAGACCCTGGACACGGACGCGGAGAACACCGAGATCAGCCAGACCATGTACGAGCAGTTTGTGGCGCGGGTGCTGAGCAGCGCCCAGAGCGTGGAGAACAACGCGAAAACAGCGCTGAGCGCATCCGCTTCCGCACAGTCTGCCGCGCAGACGGCCGGCGCCGCGGCGGAAAGCGCCGCGCAGGACGGCAGCGCGGCGGAACGCGCGGCGGAACGCGCCGAAGCCGCCGCCGCGCGGGCGGAAGGCATTGCGCCGGAGGGCGGCAGCGTGTTGAGCGTGAACGGAAAAGGCGGCGCGGTGGTACTTTCCGCCGCGGACGTGGGGGCCGCACCGCAGCCGGAAAACCCGGTGGAGGGGCAGCTGCTGCGGGTAAAGGCGGTGGCGGAGGACGGGACCATGACCGTGGAGTGCGTGAGCGCGGAGACGGTGAAGGGAAACAAAAGCCTGAAGATCGTCTCCGCGAAGGACGCAAGCGTGCTGACCTACGACGGAAGCACGGAAACCACCTGGACGATGAGTGCCGGGTGGTTTGGGGCGGCGGCGCTGGAGCACACCCACACCAAAAGCCAGGTCACGGACCTGGAAACGGGGCTGGTGTTTACAAAGCTGTGGGAAAACACGGATGAATCCGCGAGTTTTGCCGGGCAGACCATTACCCTGGACCTGACCGGGTATGACGGGGTGGCCGTGTGGGCGAAGTGCGGTTCAAACGCCGATACGGAGCTATGCGGACCGATGCCGTTTCAAACAAAAACAAACAGCGTGGAAACCTATGAGATCGCAGTGGGAAGGATTACAAGTTTTAACCTCTACACGCCGAACAGCTCGACCCTGAAAACGGATATCCGGATGAGGCTTTTTGCCGCGTCCCGGGATCGGGTGGAATTTACGGACACGGTTTTCCTGGGGCAGTACCAGGGAACGGACAGCGAGGCGGCCGGCGCATGCATCCCGCTGCGGATCTACGGGGTGAAAGGAATCTGAGATGGAACAGAAAAATACACACCGCGTTGTGCTGGGCGGATATGAGGCCCGGGGCGCAAAGCCCTGCCTGAACCTGGGGACGGCCGGAAGCTGCGGACTGGAGCGGCTGCAGGTGGTGCAGGGGATGGGGTGGGAAGACCTGATCGTGCGGGTGATCTTCCATCCGTGCAAAGTGGACATGCTGCTGCCGGAAGACGGGCTGCTGGACGTGCCGTGGGAGGCAACCGCGAAGCCCCTGGCCCGGGGGCAGGGGCGGATCGTATTTCAGGGCATCAAAGACGGCGCGGTGCGCAACACGATGGACCTTTTGTACCGTGTGGCCGGACACGGAAAGACCGAGGGCGTGGACCCGATGGAGCGAACCCCCGGCATCATGGAAGATGCGATGATCAAGGCGGACGCCCTGCGCACCGAGACGGCGGCCAGCGCCGCGGCGGCGGCATCCAGCCGGGACGAGGCGGAGAAGTTTGCGGAAAACGCGCTCCGGCAGGCGGACGCAGCCTCGGCCAGCGCCCTTGCGGCGGGGGAACAGGTGAACGCGGCGGCAGACAGTGCGGCGGCAGCGGCGGAGAGCGCCGCGCAGGCACAGACCGGCGTCGCACAGGCGGCACAGAGCGCACAGGAAGCGGCGGGAAGTGCCGCACAGGCCAAGACCAGCGCCACAGCCGCAGCGGGAAGCGAGAGCGCGGCGGCGGACAGTGCCGCACAGGCACAGACCAGCGCGGCGGCGGCGGCGGGAAGCGAAAGCGCGGCGGCAGGGAGTGCCGCGCAGGCACGGACCGGCGCCGCACAGGCGGCGGAGAGCGCGCAGGCAGCGGCGGAAAGTGCCGCACAGGCACATACCAGCGCCACAGCCGCAGCGGGAAGCGAGAGCGCGGCGGCGGACAGTGCCGCCCGGGCTCAGATCAGCGCCGCACAGGCGGCGGAGAGCGCGCAGGCAGCGGCGGAAAGTGCCGCACAGGCCAAGACCAGCGCCGCAGCCGCGGCGGGAAGCGAGAGCGCGGCGGCATCCTCGGCGGAGCAGGCTTCGGCCAGCGCCGCAGCGGCGGCGGACAGCGAAACCAAAGCCGGGAACAGCGCCGCGGCGGCGGCGGGAAGCGAAAGTGCGGCGGAAGCCTCGGCGGCGCAGGCCTCGGCCAGCGCCCTTGCTGCCGGGGAGCAGGTGAGCGCGGCGGCGGGCAGTGCGGCGGCAGCGGAGGAGAGTTCCGCGCAGGCAAAGACCAGCGCCGCACAGGCGGCACAGAGCGCGCAGGCAGCGGCGGGAAGTGCCGCACAGGCCAAGACCAGCGCCACAGCCGCGGCAGTAAGCGAGAGCGCGGCGGCATCCTCGGCGGAGCAGGCCTCGGCCAGCGCCCTTGCGGCGGCGGACAGCGAAACCAAAGCCGGGAACAGCGCCGCAGCGGCGGCGGGAAGCGAAAGCGCGGCGGCATCCTCGGCGGAGCAGGCTTCGGCCAGCGCCGCAGCGGCGGCGGACAGTGCGGCGGCGGCGGCGGAGAGTGCCGACAAGGCCCGGATCAGCGCCGCAGCGGCGGCGGGGAGCGAAAGCGCGGCGGCAGACAGTGCCGCGAAGGCTCAGACCAGCGCCACGGCGGCGGCGGGGAGCGAGAGTGCTGTGGCAGACAGTGCCGCGAAGGCTCAGACCAGTGCCGCAGCGGCGGCGGAAAGCGAAAGCGCGGCGGCAGACAGTGCCGCCAAGGCCCAGACCAGCGCAGCAGCGGCGGCGGGGAGCAAAAGCGCGGCGGCAGACAGCGCCGCCCAGGCTCAGACCAGCGCCACGGCGGCGGCGGGCAGTGCGGCGGCAGCGGAGGAGAGTGCCGGAGCGGCGGCGAAGAGCGAAGGCGCGGCGGCATCTTCGGCGGCACAGGCTTCGGCCAGCGCCGCAGCGGCGGAGGGAAGCGCAAGCGCGGCGGCGGAAAGCGCCCGGGCCGCCCAGGAAGCGGCAAAAGCCCTGGAAGAGATCGACCCGGAAAGCGGCGTTGTGAGCGTGAACGGAAAAAGCGGGGCCGTGGTTCTGGAAGCGGGGGATGTGGGCGCGGCGGCAGCATCGCACACCCACACAGCCGGAGAGGTCTCCGGCCTACCCGCCAGCCTGCCGAACCCCGCCGCGCTGAAGATCCAGGGGAACGGCACGGAACTGGCCAGCTACGACGGCAGCGCCGCGAAAACGGTGAACATCACACCGGGGAGCATCGGGGCGGCGGATTCCTCGCACACCCACACGGCGGCACAGGTGGGGGCATCCCCCACCGGGCACACCCACACCAAAAGCGAGATCACCGACATGCCCGCCAGCCTGCCGAACCCCGCTGCACTGAACCTGAAACTGGGCGCCAACAACACATACAACTACGACGGATCGGCGGAAAAAACCGTCCCTGTGGCGGGACGGGTGCAGTTCGCGTACAACGGTTCCGCTTCCGCGGTGTATTCGATTTTTGCGCGGATGAAATCGGGCAGTCCCTGCACCATGAACTTTCTGGTGGCGGACACCAAGGCCATCATGTCCTCCGCCACCTCCACCATGCTGGTGGGCTGCACCCAGTACACCGACGGCACCCTGCACATGACCGCCCATCTGCTGGACTTCACCTCCACGCC
>JBJDYT010000046.1:0-4597 GCA_051867635.1 Oscillospiraceae bacterium | reverse complement strand
CAGGGAGATGGCCTTGCCGGTGCGCTTGCTCATGCGCACCAGCTCGCCGTCCCGCACCAGCTTCACCAGCTGCATCAGCACGACCTCCAGCCGCTCGCTGCCGTCCAGGCCCAGCGCGTCCAGGGAGCCCTTCATGCGGGCCACATGGCCGTGGTGGTCGGCGCCCCAGACGTTGATGCACTTGTCAAAGCCCCGGGCGAACTTGTTGCGGTGATAGGCGATGTCCGCGGCGAAATAGGTGTAAAAGCCGTTGGCCCGGCGCAGCACGTCATCCTTCAGCTCCAGCTTGTCCACATCCGCCTGCTTCTTGCCCGCCCGCAGGAGGTTTTCCCGCATGATCTCCGCGGTCTTGAGCCACAGCGCGCCGTCCTTTTCATAGGTGTAGCCCCGCTGCTTCAGCTCCTCCACCGTGTCCGCCACATAGCCGCTCTCGTGCAGCTCCGACTCAAAAAACCAGCGGTCATAGCGGATGCCGTAGCGCTCCAGATCGCTCTTCATCTTGGGGATGTTGCGCTCCAGGCCGAACTTGGCCAGCGCCTCGTGCCGCTCCTGCACGGCGCAGTCGTCGTAGGCCGCGCCATGGACCTCGTAAAACGCCTGGGCCAGCTCCCTGATGTCGTCGCCGTGATAGCCGTCCTCGGGGAAGGGCACCGCCTCCTCGCCGTGGAGGATCTGGAGATAGCGGGCCTCCAGGGAGCTGGCGAACTTTTCGATCTGGTTGCCCGCGTCGTTCACATAGAATTCCCGGGACACCTCCGCGCCGCAGCGCTGCAGCACCGCCGCCAACGTGTCGCCCAGCACGCCGCCCCGGGCATTGCCCATGTGCATGGGGCCGGTGGGATTGGCGGAGACGAACTCCACCATGATCTTCTGGCCCCGCAGCATGTCGCTGCCGCCGTATTCGCCGCCCTCGGACTCCACCGCCCGCAGCACGTCGCCGTACCACTTCTCTCCCAACCGGAAGTTGAGGAAGCCCGGCCCCGCGATCTCCACCGAGGTGAAGTAGCTGTCCGCCAACTCCATCCGCTCCGCCAGGATGCCGGCCAGCTCCCTGGGATTTTTCCGCACGGCCTTGGCTGCGGCCAGGGCGAAGGTGGTGGTATAATCGCCGTTGGCGGTGTCCTTGGGGATCTCCACCGCGGCGTTCACCTCCACGCCGTCGGGCAGCAGGCCCTCCGCCGCGGCCTGGGCGTAAGCGGCCTTCGTCAGGGCCAGCACCTGGTCCTTCGCGTTTTGAATCATATGGATCATATGGTTTCCCCTCCCGCATCCAGCTCTTTTACTTTGATCAAAAATCGGTTCTCGCCGGTGACCTGATGCTCCACAGCGATGCTGTACTGTATCTCCAGCTCTCCGCCCTGCCGGCTCATCTCTGACCGCAGGAAGCGGGTGCCGATCTCCACGGTCAGCGTCCCGTAGGGCGTGTCATAGGCGCTGGTGCTGATCTCGCCGGGCTTGAAATGCATCTCCGACTGGATCGTGCCCTCCCGGCGCAGCGTGGCCTCCCCCGGGGCGATGGTGAAGGTGGTGGTGGTCCCCTCCATGCCGGTCAGCTCGCTTTCCTCATAGGAGAGCAGCCAGCCGTCCTCCGTCTGCTCCAGCGTGCCCTCCGTCAGCAGCTCCGTCTCATCCGGGTCCGCGCCCTGATAGTATTGCTCCCCCCGAACGGAAATCATCACTTCTTTTTTCATGTCGCTCCTCAATACTGCTCGATGTCTATCTTTTCCGCGCCGTGCGGCAGCCGCTCCGCCAGGAACAGCTCCGCCAGCTCCTCGAAGTTCTGCACCCGGTCGCTGGCGTAAAACCAGGCGTCGCCCCGCCTGCCTGCGGCGGCGAGCGCCTGCTCCTCCAGCAGCCGGCGCAGCTCCTCCGCCGCCGCGGCGCCGGAGTTGATGAGGGCCACGCCCTCCCCCATGACGCCGCCGATGACCTCCATCAGCAGCGGATAGTGGGTGCAGCCCAGGATCAGCGTGTCCGCGCCCCAGTCCTTCAACTCCTGCAGATACTCCCGTGCCACCGTCTCGATGACCACGTCGCCGGGCCTTACCCGGCCGTTTTCCACCAGCGGCACGAACAGGGGGCAGGCCTTGCCCCGCACCCGGATCTCCCCGTCCATCTCCGCGAGAGCCCGTTCATAGGCGCCGCTGCGGATGGAGGCGGCGGTGGCGATGAGGCCCACGCGCTTGTTCCGCGTGGCCCGGGCGGCCGCCCGGCAGGCGGGTTCCACCACCCCCAGGATGGGGATGTCGTTTTCCCGCCGCAGCTGGGGCAGGGCCGTGGTGGACACCGTCCCGCAGGCCACCAGCACCGCCTTTAAGTCAAAACTGCGCAGAAAGCGCATATCCTGTCTCGCGTACTTCAGCAGCATTTCGGGCGAGCGGGAGCCGTAGGGCACCCGGGCGGTGTCGCCGAAGTAGACGATATCCTCCCCGGGCAGGATGCGCCGCAGCTCCCGCACGGCGGTGAGGCCACCGAGTCCGGAGTCAAATACGCCGACCGCTCTCTCATCCATCTCCCGCATCTCCCTTCCTGCCGCCCCTGGGGCCGCGAAATGACTCTAACTTGGTTATTTTACTATGGAATCCCATGCGTGGCAAGTCGGATTTCCGTGTTCTCTCCACTTTTTTCTATGGTATTTCTCCGCAGGGTCTGCTATAATGGTGTGCAGGGCGCATCCTCGCGGGAGGATGCGTCCGAAAGCTCGCGCAGGAGGTGGTCTTTTTGCAAATCGAACTGACGGATAAACAGTACCGGCGTCTGCTGGATCTGGTGTACATCGGCAACTGGGTGCTGAATTCCACCCGGGGAGAGGACCGCATCCGGGAGTATGACGAGGTGGAGACGCTGGTCTTCTCCCACTGTCTGCCCCAGGGGATGCCCAAGCTGGTGGAGCTGTACAACGGCGAGCTCATCCCCTCCCGCGCCTTCGCGGAGGGCGGCATCCACGAGGCCATCATGGCCTACGAGGACGATATGTTCTTCGAGATCCTGGCCCAGGAGCTGGCCCTGCGGGACATGGAGGACCGTCCCGTCACCCAGGGCGACTTCGACGAGCTGGAGAGCCGGGTGGAGGATTACCTCGGTGAGTTCGAGGAGAACGGCACGGACAACATCACCGTCAACATGGGCTGACCGCTCCGCTCCCGAGCAGCCGCCCCGTTATGTAAAAAAGAAGCAGAGCTGTGATACAGCTCTGCTTCTCTTTTTTGCGTCAGATACCTTACTTGAGCTCGACCTTGGCGCCGACTTCTTCCAGCTGCTTCTTCAGAGCCTCGGCGTCCTCCTTGCTCAGGCCTTCCTTCAGGGTCTTGGGAGCGCCCTCGACGGTAGCCTTGGCCTCGGCCAGGCCCTGGCCGGTGATCTCGCGGACGACCTTGATGACCTTGATCTTGGTGGCGGCGTCGAAACCGGCCAGGACCACGTCGAATTCGGTCTTCTCCTCGGCGGCGGGAGCGGCAGCGCCGGCAGCGGGAGCGGCCATGGCGGCGGCGGACACGCCGAACTCTTCCTCCAGGGCATGAACCAGCTCGGACAGCTCCAGAACGGTCAGAGCCTTGATTTCTTCGATCATAGCAGTAACTTTCTCGCTCATTGTAATAAGCCTCCTGATAAGATATTTTTGTTGTACGTAGACGGTTTGCCCTGCTTATTCGGCAGCGGCGGGAGCTTCCTCCTCAGCGGGAGCGCCGTTCTTCTCGGCGATCTGCTTGAGGACGCAGGCGAGGGAGGAAATGGGCGCCAGCATGGTGCCCAGGACCTGTGCCTGCAGAACGGGCAGCGCGGGGATAGCGGCCAGGGCGTTGACGGTCTCCATGGAAACGACCTTGCCTTCCATGAAGCCGCCCTTGAGCTCGAACTTGCCGTTGAGCTTCTTGGCGAAGTCGGCGAGGACGCGGGCGGGAGCCACGGGATCGTCGGCGCAGACAGCCAGGGCGGTGGTGCCGTTCAGCTGGTCGTCGAGCTCATTCAGACCCACGTTGTTGAAAGCGAAGCGGAGCATGGTGTTCTTGATGACGGCGTAGTCCACGTTGTTCTTGCGGCACTCGGTGCGCAGAGCGGTGTCCTCTGCGACGGTGATGCCCTTGTAGTCCACGAGGACGCCGGCGGCGGAACCCTGCAGCTTCTCAGTCAGAGCAGCGACGATGGCCTGCTTTTCGCTCAGAACTTTTGCGTTAGGCATTCTTGTTTCACCTCCATGAGATTTGCGATGCGCCTTCCGCGCATCCGGGGAAAGGTGCGTTCAAGAAAAGGAAAACAGTCCTTGTGCGCAAAGACACACAAGGACTGTTGAAGCGATCAAATGAAAGCCATCCTCGGCAGGACTTACGGACCTTGGTCCCCCTGCTGTCTTTGGAACGCGACCTATATTATACCATGCCTGACAGGCTTGTCAAGCGCGATACCGAAAAATAGTTGCTTACTGCTGCTTGGCGTTGACCTTCACGCCGGGGCCCATGGTGGCGGCGGCGGTGCAGGAGCGCACATACTGGCCCTTGGCGGCGGCGGGCTTGGCCTTGTAGATGGCGCCGATGAGGGCGTTGTAGTTCTCGGTCAGCTTCTCAGGGCCGAAGGAGACCTTGCCGATGGGGCAGTGGAT
>JBJDYT010000045.1:0-4785 GCA_051867635.1 Oscillospiraceae bacterium | reverse complement strand
CGACGTGGTGGAGCCCGCCACCAACTGCATCGACGAGTATATCAAGATCATCTCCAGGCTCATGGACACCGGCTACGCCTACTTCGCCGGCGGCAACGTGTATTTCGACACCTCCAAACTCAGCCGCTACTATATCTTCAACGACCATGACGCGGAGGATCTGGCGGTCGGCGTGCGCGAGGGCGTGGAGGAGGACAGCAACAAGCGCAACAAGAACGACTTCGTGCTGTGGTTCACCAAGTCCAAGTTCGAGGACCAGGCCCTGAAGTGGGACTCCCCCTGGGGCGTGGGCTATCCCGGCTGGCACATCGAGTGCTCCGGCATCTCCATGAAGCACCTGGGCGGCGACCTGGACATCCACTGCGGCGGCATCGACAACGCCTTCCCCCACCACACCAACGAGATCGCCCAGTCGGAGAGCTACCTCGGCCACAAGTGGTGTAACTACTGGATGCATGTGCTGCATCTGAACACCACCAGCGGCAAGATGAGCAAAAGTAAGGGCGAGTTTCTCACCGTCTCCCTGCTGGAGGAGAAGGGCTATGACCCGCTGGTGTACCGCCTGTTCTGCCTGCAGAGCCATTACCGCAAGAGCCTCGTGTTCAGCTGGGAGAACCTGGACAACACGGCGGGGACGTACAACAAGCTCATCTCCAAGATCGCCGCGCTGAAGAGCGGCACCGGCGAGGCGGTGGACGAGGCGGCGGTGGCTGCCCTGCGGGAGAAGTTCCGCGCGGCCCTGGGCAACGACCTGAACACCTCCCTGGCCCTGACGGCGGTGTACGACGTGCTGAAGTATCCCACCAACGACGCCACCAAGCTCTTCGTGCTGGACGACTTCGACCGGGTGCTGAGCCTGGACCTCCTGAAGGCGGCGGAGAAGAAGCGCCAGGCCCAGCAGGCCGCGCCTGCCAAGGCGGGCGAGTTCACCATCATCGCGGAGGACGGCGAGGCCGACGCGGCGGTGGAGGCTCTGATCCGGGCCAGAGCCGATGCCAAGAAGGCCAAAAACTTCGCGGAGGCCGACCGCATCCGCGACGAGCTGAAGGCTCAGGGCGTGGAGCTGACGGATATTCCCGGCGGCGCCAAGTGGAAGCGGGTGTAACAGATACCAGAGAAGGAGGGACGCGCGGCTGCGCGGCCCTCCTTTTTATCCCCTTGACAAAGCCGGGAGAACCCGGTACTATAAACGCAGAAAAACGCGAAAAAAGTACAATATACTGGACGGGTGAGGGGCATGGATATCAACCTTGTCATCGCGGAGAACCTCAAGCGTATCCGCAAGACGCAGAAAATGAGCATCGAGCGCACGGCAGAGGCCGCCGGGGTCTCCCGCAGCATGCTGGGCCAGATCGAGCGGGGAGAGGCCAACCCCTCCGCCGCGCTGCTGTACAAGGTGGCCACGGCCCTGCGGGTCCCCATGGAGGAGCTGCTGCGGCACGAGCCGGAGGTGGAGGACCAGCTCTTCCGCGCCCTGGACGTCACCGCCCGGCGGGCGGACGGGGGCAAGGTGCAGCTCCACACCACCACCCCCTTCGACGAGTATGGCCAGCTGGAGCAGCGGCGGGTGGACGTGTTCATCAGCGGGAAGTACGAGCCGCCGCTGGAAAAGCCGGGCTGTGTGGGCTATCTGCTGCTGGTGGGAGGCGGCAGCCTGACGGTGGAGACCGGGGGCGAGAGCTACCGGCTGGAGCAGTGGGACGCGCTGCGCTTCCACGCCGACCGGCCCTGCCGCATGGAGAACAACACCACCTCCACCGCCCGGGTGGTCCTGACCTATCGGTATGTGAAGTGAATGAAAGGCCCGCGGCCGCCCATGGGGCGGCCGCGGGCCTTTTTTCGAAAAAGTGACGCAGCCACTTTTTCGAGAGGGCTGCGGCCTGCTGCAGCGCACGGATCGCCCCCTTACAGGGGTCAATTCGCACGTTTGCAGGCCGAGAAGTATTTTCTGCTGCGAGTCCCCGTTAGCGGCTTTGCCGCTTACGGGGATCCATGCATACATGGCTCTAAGCGGCAAAGCCGCTAAGAGCCATATGTACAGGTACACGCCCTGGCAGAAAATGATTTTATCCCTTTCGCGGCGGGCCGCGATCCCCTTGCCGGAAAAGGCTTGCCTTTTCCGACAGATCTCAGCACTCCGTGTGCTCGCAGATCTCCCGTATTTTTTTCTGCAGCGTCTTGAGGTCGTCAAAGGTCTCCGGCCGGCGGCGGGGGTCCCGCAGCAGGGCGGCGGGGTGGTACAGCGCCATCATCTGCACCCCGGCGCGCTCGAACCACTGGCCGTGCTCCTGGGAGATCTTGAAGTCCTCCTTGATGATCTCCATGGCGGCGATGCGGCCGAGACAGACGATGATCTTCGGCCGCAGCAGGGCGGTCTGCCGGCGGAGAAAGCCGATGCAGGCCTCCTTTTCCACGTTCAACGGGTCACGGTTCTCCGGCGGGCGGCACTTGACGGTATTGGCGATGTAGACCTTGCTGCGGTCCAGGTTGATCATCTCCAGCATATCGTCCAGCAGCTTGCCCGCCCTTCCCACGAAGGGCAGCCCCTGGGCGTCCTCGTTGGCGCCGGGGCCTTCGCCGATCAGCAGCACCTCCGCCGTCTCGCAGCCGTCGCCGAAGACCACGTTGGTCCTCGTCTCCGCCAGCGCGCATTTGCGGCAGCTCAAACATTCCGCCCGCAGGGCCTCCCAGCTGTCCATGCCATGCATCCTCCCGTTTCTTTTTTCCCTATGCTACCACGCCTTTGGCGCAAACTCAATACTTTCGCCGCAGCACCAGCCAGCAGAGCCAGTAGATGGCCATCATGCCGCAGACCGTGTAGCCGCAGAAGAGAGAATACAAATGGAGCCCCGCGATTTGGAAGCCCAGGCAGAGGACGCCCAGCAGCAGCACGGAAAAGTACATGGTCCAGCTCCGGGCCTTGTCGGCGAGGAAGTGGTTGCGCTCGTCCTTCTCCCGCACGTCCACCTGCTTTTTGTAGTCCCCGTTCCGGCGGTAACGGGCGAAGTCCAGCAGACGGATGGCGGAGACCCCCAGAAGGCCGCCGCCGAAGCCGCTCCAGAATTCCTCCAGCGCCCCCGTGTACCCGGCCAGGAGCAGCGCCGCTCCCAGGACGAGCAGAGCGATGTAATAGATGAACCGCTTTTGCGTGTACATGCGTTACGCCTCCTCGTCGAAAATGAATACGTCCTCGATCCGGAGACCGAAGAGCTTGGCGATACGGTGGGCCAGGCCGATGGAGGGGCTGTACCTGCCGCTTTCCAGGGAGATGATGGTCTGCCGCGAGACGCCCAGCTGTTCCGCCATGGCCTGCTGGGTCATTTTGCGGGCCTTGCGCAGGCTCTCAATGCGGTTTTCCATGGCGGGACGCCTCCTTCCCTGTGTAAAGTGTGCTTTACGCTCAGTATACCCGCTTCCGCCCGCTTGTCAAGGGAAAAAGGGAATAGTCCTCCCGCTTTCTGGAGAGACTGGGAGGGAAAGGGGAGGGGTGCGCGTGGCGGTCTGGTTCTGGTATTGGTGGGTCTTCAGCTTCCTGGGCTATCTGCTGGAGAAGGGCTACGCCCGGGCCACGCGGGCCCGGCAGCAGAACCGCAAGTGCTTTGTCCTGCTGCCCCTCTGCCCGGTGTACGGCTTCTCCGTGGTGGCGGCGCTGCTCCTGCCGCCCGTCTGGCGGACGAGCTGGCCGCGGCTGCTGCTGGCCTCGGCCCTGCTCCCCTGCGCCGTGGAGTACCTGATGCATCTGTACTATGACCGCTGCTTCCACGTCCAGTACTGGGACTACCGGGGCCTGCCGCTGAACCTCCGCGGCCGCATCTGCCTGCCCTTCGCCCTGGCCTGGACGGCGCTGATGCCCCTGGCCGTGCGGTGGATCGCCCCGGCCCTGGAGCCGTTTCTCGCCGCCATCCCGCCCTGGGCGGGCTTTGCCGCCTGGATGCTCCTGGCGGCGGACTGGCTTGTGTCCCGCCGCCTGCTCCTGCGTTTCCGGGACACGGAACTGCTGAGCCTGCGGCGGCTGCGCCGCGCCGCGTGAGCCCCGGGGAGAAAGTTCCGCTTTGACTTTCCGCGGCGGTTTTGCTATAATCGTGTATCATAAAACTGCATACCGGAAAGCTCAACGACACAAGTGGCGCTCTGCGCGTAAATCTGATCACGGTACTTTGCCCCTGCCCGGGGAGGATCGGATGGAAGCGCGGGACCCGCCTGTGTCTTTTGTTATGCAGACGCATGACAAAAACGGCCCCGCCGGGAGCGGACCGCGTGCAAAAAAGGAGAGAGAATGATGCCGCAGAATCGTTTCGAAAGGATGGCCTTTGCCTTCCTGACGGTGCTCGTCACCGTCCATGCCTATGTGTTTTACAGCCTGTATGTCGTCAACGGCTCCACGCTTATGGCCGTGACAGGCGCCCCCTCGGTGCTGAAGGCGGTCCGGGCCCAGGGCGGCGTGTACATGCTGGGCCGCGCCTGCCCCATCTGGGCGGTGGTGCTGACGGAGTTCGCGCTGGCCTATCTGCTGGAGTGCGTCATGGGCAGCCCCTGCTCCTTCCGCCTGGCCTGCCGGGTCTTCGACCCCGCCGCCACCCACCCCATGCACTTTGAGTCCGCCGTCATCTGCGCCACGGTGGGCCTGATGTGTCCGGCCATGAGCCTGCTGGCGGCCTTTTTGTACTATCCGTATTACGCGCCCTTTCACCCGCTGACCCTGCTGGCGAACTGGGGAAAGCTGGTCTGCCTCAACTTCCCCTTCGCCTTCTTCTCCCAGCTCTTCTTCATCCAGCCCCTGGTGCG
>JBJDYT010000044.1:0-22028 GCA_051867635.1 Oscillospiraceae bacterium | reverse complement strand
GGACATAGTCCACCACCTCGCCCCGGCGGGTGTCGCCGAAGTCCATGTCGATATCCGGCATGCTGACCCGCTCCGGGTTCAGGAAGCGCTCGAAGTACAGGCTGTACTTCATGGGGTCGATGTCCGTGATATGCAGGCAGTAGGACACCATGGAGCCGGCGGCGCTGCCGCGGCCGGGTCCCACCGGGATGCCCTGGCTCTTGGCATAGCGCACGAAGTCGCTGACGATGAGGAAATAGTCCGTAAAGCCCATGCGGGAGATCATGTCGATCTCGTACTCCAGTTGCTTGCGGTACTCCGGCTTCGCGCCGCCGTAGCGCTCACGGAAGCCCTGATCACACAGGTCCTTGAGATATGCGAGGGAATCCGTGTAGCCCTCCGGCAGAGGGAATTCCGGCAGGTGGTACTTGCCGAAGGTGAAAGTCACGTTGCAGCGCTCCGCGATGCGCCCGGTGTTCTCCACCGCCTCGGGGTAGTCCGGGAACAGGGCCGCCATCTCCTCCGTAGAGCGGAGGTAGAAATTCCGCGGCTCGTAGCGCATACGGTTCTCGTCGTCCACAGTCTTGCCCGTCTGGATGCAGAGCAGCACGTCGTGGCTCTCCGCGTCCTCCTTGCGGAGGTAGTGGGCGTCGTTGGTGACGACGAGGGGGATGCCGGTCTCGCCATGGATGCGGAGGATGCCCTGGTTCACCTCCCGCTGCTCCTCGATGCCGTGGTCCTGGAGCTCGAGATAGAAGTTCCCCTCTCCGAAGATTTCCCGCATCTCCAGGGCATAGGCTTTGGCCCCGGCGTAATCCCCGGCGCGGAGGCGGCGGGGGATCTCGCCCGCAAGGCAGGCGGAGAGGGCGATGAGCCCGCCGTGGTGCTGCCGCAGCAGCTCCATATCCACCCGGGGCTTGATGTAAAAGCCCTCCACCCAGGCCATGGACACCATGTACGACAGGTTCCGGTAGCCCTCCTCGTTTTCACAGAGGAGGACCAGGTGGCGGCTCTCGGAGTCGAACTCATGGACCTTGTCAAAGCGGGTGCGGCCCTGGGGCGTCACGTAGACCTCGCAGCCGATGACGGGCTTCACGCCCTCGTCCAGGCAGGCCCGGTAGAAGTCGATGACGCCGTACATGACGCCGTGGTCCGTGATGGCCACCGCCGACTGCCCCAGCTCATGCACGCGCTTGGCAAGATCCCGGATGCGGCAGGCGCCGTCCAGGAGGCTGTATTCCGTATGGACATGCAGATGGGCAAAGGACATACGTGGCTCCTATTCTCTCAACAGTTCCTCTTGCGAAAAGCGGCGCTTATCCCCACGGGGGCGCTCACTTCGCCGCCTGCTCGCGCAGCAGCTCCTCCACCAGCTCCACCGCGGTGACCACCATGATCTCACAGTGCTTGGTCAGGCCCATATCCCGGGCGGCGGGGGTGCGGTCGTCCGGCTGATAGCCCGCGGCGTCGGCCAGCAGGTCGTGGCAGCGGAGGGCCCCGAAGCGCTCGCGGAAGCGGTTCTGCAGCTCCTTGGCCAGACCCATGGTGCGGCGCTTGCAGGGGACAGGCTCGTTTTTATCAATGGGGTTCAGCAGGCCCAGGGTCATGATGGCGCCGTTCAGCGCGCCGCAGAGCTCCCCCGTGCCCGCGCCGGAGCCGTAGCCCCCGCTGATGTTCATGGCGGTCTGCTCGTCCAGCCCCGTCAGGTCGGAAAAGGCCAGCAACACGCTCTGGCAGCAGTTGAAGCCCTGTCTGAAATAGTCCATGGAAATGTCGTAGCGGCTCATACTTGTGTTCCCTCCAAATATTTTGTGTATTCCATGATCTTCCTCAGCCTGTGGTTGAGGCAGGATTTGGTGATGGGCGGGTCGAATTCCTCCGCCAGCTCCGACAGCGTCAGCTCCGGATAGAGCAGGCGCTTGGCGGCGGTCTCCTTCAGCTTGTCCGGCAGCTGCTCCATGACGCCGAACTTGTCCAGCTTCCGGATGCCCTCGATCTGGGCCCGGGCGGCGTCCACGGTCTTGTCCAGATTCGCCGTGTCGCAGTTGAGCTTCCGGTTGATCTGGTTGCGCAGCTCCTTCTCCACCTTGGTGTTCATGACCTCCATGGCCGCCACCGGCGCGCCGATGAGGGTCAGCAGGTCCTCGATATGTTCGCTCTGCTTGAAATAGATGACGTAGTAGCCGCCCCGGCGGACGGACTTGGGGCTGGCCCCCATCTCCCGCAGCAGGGCCTCCACCTCGCCGCTGGCCCGCATATGGGTGGTGGCCAGCTCCAGATGATAGCGCTTTTCCGGGTCGATGACGCTGCCCCCGGCCAGGAAGGCCCCTCGCAGGAACGCCGCGCGGCAGCAGTCCTCCTCCAGCAGCGCCAGGTTCACATGGGCAGCCAGGCTCTGGCTCCGGTCATAGCCCAGCACGTCCATGATGTGGGCAAGCTTGCCCTCGTCGCTGATGCGGAACACCGCCTTGCTCTTCTCCCCCCCGGCGGGCAGCGCGTCAAAGCTCACGCCGAAGGCCCGGGCGAACAGCCGCGGGAGCCGCGCGGCAAAGGCGGGATGCTCCGTCACGACGCGCACCTCGTCCGCCGTGAAGACGTTGCAGTAGAGAAGCACGCCGTAAGCCTCCGCCCGGGCGCAGCAGAGATGGCCCAGCTGGCCGCGGCAAAGCTCGGCCTTGGCCTCTGATGAAAAGGACATGCGTCCTCCTTTCCCCTTCGTTCAGTCCCGGGTCATATCCCGGTGGTTCTCCCGCACCTGATAGCCCATCTCCCGCACGCTGGCGGCCAGGGCCCGGGTCACGGCGACGCTGCGGTGGTGCCCGCCGGTGCAGCCCACCGCCACCACCAGCATGGTCTTGCCCTCCTCCCGGTAGAGGGGCAGGGAAAACTCCAGCAGATCCCGCAGCTTTTCAAGATACTCTCCGGTCTGCCGGAAGCTCATGACATAGTCGTATACCGGCGCGTCCATGCCGGTGAGGGGACGCAGGGCCTCGATGTAAAACGGGTTCGGCATGAAGCGGACGTCGAAGACCAGGTCCGCCTCGATGGGGAGGCCGTGCTTATAGCCGAAGGAGAGGAAGTTCACGGTGAAATCGCTCTCTCCCGACTTCTCGCCGCCGAAAAGGGCCGTCAGCTCGCTGCGGAGCTTCGCCGTGGAAAAGCCGCTGGTGTCGATGACATAGTCCGCGTGCTCCTCCACCGTGCGCAGCATCTCCTGCTCCAGATGCACCGCCTCCTCCAGCGAGCCGGCCCGCTCCGCCAGGGGGTGCATGCGCCGCGTCTCCTTATACCGCCGGATGATGACCCCGGGCGACGCCTTCATGAACAGCAGCCGGCAGTTTACCGTCTCCTTCAGCTGGCGCACGATGTCGAACAGCAGCTCGAAATTCCCGCCGGAGCGGATATCGTACACCAACGCCGCCCGGTCATAGCGGGTGTTGCCCCCGGCGCAGAACTCCGCGAACTTCAGGATCATCTCCGCCGGCATATTGTCCACGATGTAAAAGCCCATATCCTCCAGAAATGAGGCGGCCTTGCTCTTTCCGCTGCCGGAAAGCCCCGATACGATCAGGATCTCCATCCCCGATCCCCCTCCTTTTTCTCTCTCCGGCTCTCTCCCTACCGGATAAGCTTGACCTCCGGCTCCAGAGCCACGCCGTCGCGCTCCAGCACCGTCTGCTGGATCTCAGCGATCAGCGCCAGCACGTCCGCGCAGGTGGCGCCGCCGGTGTTGACGATGAAGCCCGCGTGCTTCTCCGACACCTGGGCTCCCCCCGCCCGCACGCCTTTGAAGCCGTTTTTCTCAATGAGCGGGCCGGCAAAATAGCCCGCGGGCCGCTTGAAGGTGCTGCCCGCGCTGGGCAGCTCCAGCGGCTGGGAGGCCCGGCGGCGCTGCATCAGCTCCTCCATCCGCGCCCGGATGGCGCTCTCCTCCCCTTTTGCCAGGCGCAGCTCCGCCCAGAGCACCGCCGCGCCGCTGTCGGAAAAGACGCTGCGGCGATAGCCGAAGGCAAGCTCCTCCCCCGTGAGGACGCGCACCGCGCCGTCCTCCCCCAGGGCGGCGGCCTTCGTCACCACCTGGGCCATCTCGCCGCCGTAGGCCCCCGCGTTCATCACCACGGCCCCGCCGAGGCTCCCGGGGATGCCGTGGGCAAATTCCAGACCCGTCAGGCTGTGCTTCGCGGCGAAGACCGCGAGAGCCGCCAGGCTCGTCCCCGCCTCCGCCCGGAGGGTCACGCCGTCGCTAAGCAGCTCCACATGCGTGAGATAGCGGGTGGTGTCCGCCACCAGGGCGTCCACTCCCTCGTCCGCCGCCAGCAAATTGGTGCCGTTGCCCAGGAGAAAGCTCCTTCCCCCGCAGTCCGCCGCCAGCCGCAGCGCCGCGGCCAGCTCCTCCCCCGTTTTGGGAAAGGTCATGCGCCGGGCGGGGCCGCCGATGCGAAAGGAGGTGTGCCGGCTCATGGGCTCCTCCTTCACATATTCCAGCGCGGGCAGCTCCTCCGCCGCCCGCCGGTCAAATGTCTCATACCACGGCATAGCGCCACGCTCCTTATCGTTTCATGCCCTGCCTGCCCAGCATGGCGGCGCCGATGACCCCCGCGTCGTTGCCGAGGGCGCAGCGCTCCACCCGGGCGCGGGGCAGCGGCGCGTTCCGGGCGAAATCCTCCCCGGCGATACGCCGGCGCACCGGCTCCAGCAGGTCCTCCTGGGCGCTGACGCCGCCGCCGATGGCCAGCACCTCCGGCTGGAAGATATTGATGAGATTGGCCGCGCCGAGAGCGACGTAGCCCACATATTTGTCGCAGACCTCCTGCGCCGCCGCGTCCCCCTGCCGGGCCGCGTCGAAGGGGGTGTAACCCTCCGCCTTCGCGCTGTCGCCCCCGGTGAGCTGCCACATAAGGCTCTCCGGGTGCCGCTCCATAGCCTCCGCCGTCAGCCGCTTCAGCGCCGTGGCGGAGGCGTAGCGCTCCCAGCAGCCAAGCCTTCCGCAGTTGCAGCGCTCCCCGCCGGGGACGATGACCATATGGCCCACCTCGCCGCCGGCGCCGTTGAAGCCCGTCAGGAGCTTCCCGTCCAGCACCACGCCGCCGCCGACGCCGGTGCCCAGGGTCACCACCACCAGGCTCCTGCAGCCCCGGCCCGCCCCGGCGTGGTACTCGCCCAGGGCCGCGCAGTTGGCGTCGTTGCCAAGATACACCGGCACGTCCCACCGCCGCTGAAACCGCTCCCTGACGGGAAAGCCGCTGAGGGGGATGTTGGTGATATAGGTCAGCACGCCGGCCGCATCGTCCACCGCGCCGGGAAAGCCCATACCCACCCAGGCCACGTCCGATTTTTTCAAGCCGGCCTCCGCCGCCGTGCTCTCCGCCAGGGCGCAGAGCTGCTCTGTAAACGCCTCCCCGCCCTGCCAGGGGCCCAGGGGGATCTTTTTTCCGTGCAGGATGCGGCCGCTTTCGTCCACCACGCCCGCCTTCAGGTTGGTGCCGCCCACGTCGATGCCGATGGTGACCATGCCTCACTTCTCCTTCCGCTGCTTTTCGCGCTCGCCGTACTCGTCCAGGCGGTGCAGCATCTCCTCCGCCGCGTTGTAGCCCATGCGCTTTTGGCGGTTGTTCATGGCCGCCACCTCGATGATGTTCGCCAGGTTGCGCCCCGGGCGCACCGGCATGACCACGCTGGGGATGCGCACCCCCAGGATCTCCGTATAATGGTCCTCCAGGCCCAGGCGGTCGTAGACCTTCGTCTCGTCCCACTGCTCCAGCTCCACCACCAGCTCGATCTCCGCGCTGTTGCGGATGGCGCCCACGCCGAAGAGGTGCCGCACATTGATGATGCCGATGCCGCGCAGCTCCACGAAGTACCGCGTCAGCTCCGGCGCGGAGCCGTACACCGCGTCGAAGATGCGCCGCATCTCCACCGCGTCGTCCGCCACCAGGCGGTGGCCCCGCTTGATCAGCTCAATGGCCGTCTCGCTCTTGCCCACGCCGCTGTCGCCCACCAGCAGCACGCCCTCACCGTAGACCTCCACCAGCACGCCGTGCCGGGTGATGGTGGGGGCCAGGGCATGGTTCAGGTAATCCACCAGCTGGCTGATCAGCTCCGAGGTGGTGATGCCCACGCTCAGCAGCGTTCTGTCCGCCTCCTGGGCGCAGCGGATGCACTCGGGAAAATACTCCTGGTCCCGGGTCAGGATCATGGCCGGGAAGGCCAGGTCAAAGAGGTTGCGGAAGGCGACCTCCCGCTCCTGCTCCGTCCGGTCCGCCAGAAAGAAGGTCTCCGCCCGGCCGAAGATCTGCAGTCGCTTGGAATCGAAATGCTCCTTATAGCCCACGAGCTGCAGTCCGGGGCGGTTCACGTCCGGCGCGTAGACCCGTACCTCTTCAAAATCCGAGCTGCGGCAGATCACGTCCATGTTGAAATACTCCACGATCTCCGTGAGCCTGATGCTGGGTCCTTTTGCCATGGCGTATCCCTCTCTTTCCGGGAGCGGAGGCAAATCCGCCCACCTTATCGATACCCATTATTATAATATGGCAGGGCGCTTTTCGCAATACGCCGGGGGCCAATTTGGCCGCGCAAAAATTTTTAAAAAAATCGAATTGGGGCTTGCTTTTTTTACCGGCTTCTGCTAATATACTTCTTGTGTCTGCGCAATCCGTGCGGATAATCGTAAACAGCAAGGAGGTGCAACGGATGGCAAAGTGCCAGTTTTGCGACAAGGGCGTGACCTTCGGCATCAAGGTCTCTCACTCCCACAGACGTTCCAACCGTCCCTGGAAGCCCAATGTGAAGCGGGTAAAGGCAATCATCAATGGTACGCCTCGCCATGTATATGTTTGTACTCGTTGTCTGCGTTCCGGTAAGGTTACCCGCGCGATCTGAGTTCAAAAGAATACATCGCAAAGACCTCATGCTTTCGCATGAGGTCTTTTTCTGTTCTCATTTCCGTTTTCAGCCGCGCTGCTGCTCCAGCAGCCGTGACAGCAAAGCGGCGCTTTGCCAATGCTAAATCGCCGTTTCCGGCGGCGTGTTCTTTGTCCCGTCCGCGTTTGCCCGCGGCATGTACGTGGGCAAACGCCAGCAAAGCGGAGCTTTGCCAAAATTTAATCGCCTTTTCCGGCGGCGTGTACGTCGGAAAAGGCTCTCTGCACGCAGGCCGTGCCGACTTTTCCCTGCGGGAATCGAGGCGCGGCCTGCGTGAAAGTATATCGGGGAAAGCGCATCTGCGCTTTCCCCGAAGTCTTATATCCAGCTGGTCTCCTGCTTTCTCTCCCGGTTCATCAGCGCGCCCACCATCTCCCGGGGGTCCGCCCCCTGGTACAGCACGGCGTACACCGCCTGGCAGATGGGCATTTCGAGGCCCAGCCGCCGGGACAGAGAGCAGGCGCTCTCCGCGGCGTAGTAGCCCTCCACCACCGCGCCGATCTCCGCCATGGCCTCCTGCACGCTCTTGCCGCCGCCGATGAGGATGCCCGCCCGGCGGTTGCGGGAGTGCATGGAGGTGCAGGTCACGATCAGGTCGCCCATGCCGGCCAGGCCCGCGAAGGTCAGCGTGGTGCCGCCCAGGGCCTCCCCCAGGCGGGCCATCTCGTTCATGGCCCGGGTCATGAGCAGGGCCTTGGTGTTGTCCTCGTAGCCCATGCCGTCGCTGATGCCGCAGCAGAGGGCCACCACGTTCTTCATGGCGCCGCAGATCTCCACGCCCACGATGTCGGGGCTGGTGTAGACCCGGAAGCGGCCGTTCATGAAAACGTCCTGCACCCGCTCCGCCGCGGCCTTGTCCGCGCAGGCGGCCACGCAGCCCGTGGGCAGGCCCCGGGCCACCTCCTCCGCGTGGGAAGGGCCGGAGAGGGCCACGATGGGGAAGCGCCCCCCCGTCTCCTCGGCGATGATCTCGGACATGCGCAGGTGCGTCTCCTTCTCGATGCCCTTGGAGACGGAGACCAGCAGCGTCCCCTCCGCGAGATGGGACGCCGCCTGGCGCGCCGTGGCCCGCACGGCGAAGGAGGGCGTGGCGAAGACCACCAGCTCCGCGGCGGCCACGCAGGTGATATCCCCGGTGACAGCAAGGGCCTCGCTGAGACTGCGCTGGGGCAGCAGGGGGTTGCAGCGGCTGCGCCGCATCTCCTCCGCCTTGGCGCTGCTGTGGCTCCAGAGCGTCACCTCGTGGCCGTTATCCACCAGCAGCAGCGCCAGGGCCGTCCCCCAGCCGCCGCTGCCAAGCACCGTGATCTTCATTGTCCGCTCTCCTTTTTACGATGGAGCGACAGCTTCCGCTCCGTACCGCTCAGCAGCCGCCGGAGATTGCCCCGGTGCTGCCACACCACCAGGCCGCCGCAGGCAAAGGCCAGTACGACGATGACAGGGTCCGGATAGCAGTACCAGGAGATAAAGGGGAAGCTGGCCCCGGCCCAGAGGGAGCCCAGGGACACATAGCGGGTCAGCACCGTCAGCAGCAGGAAGCCGCCCCACACCACCAGCGCCACCCGCCAGTCGATCATGATGGCGATGGTGCCGCCGGAGAGGATGCCCTTGCCGCCCTTGAAGTGGAACATACAGGGGAACATATGGCCCAGCAGGCAGAAAACACCCGCCCAGTATTCGGAAAACAGGTGCACGTCGCCGCCGGCGGAGACAAAGTGGCGGAAGATCGCTCCGCTCACCAGCAGCGCCGCCACCGCCTTCAGCACGTCCGTCAGGATGACCACCGCCGTCAGCGAGCCGCCGAAGCTGCGGTAAAAATTGGTCAGTCCCGCGTTGCCGCTGCCGTGCTTGCGCACATCGTCCCGCAGGATATACTTCGAGACGATGACGGCCCCGTTGAAGCAGCCGCAGAAATAGGCGATGACCGCCGCAGCCAGGGCCGGGAGCCAGAAGCCCAGCCCCCACTCCAGCATCATATTGCCAAGGCTCACCGTATTGTCCATGCTCTTTACGCCTCCTTGTCCCCCTTCTCCCGGATGGAGATGCGGATGGGGGTCCCCTCCAGGCCGAAGGTGCTGCGAATGCAGTTTTCCAGATACCGCTGATAGGAGAAGTGGAAAAGCCTGCGGTCGTTGCAGAAAATCACGAAATGGGGCGGGCGGACGCCCACCTGGGTCATATAGTAGATCTTGAGCCGGCGGCCCTTGTCCGTGGGAGGCTGCACCCGGGTCTGGGCGTCCTCCAGGACGTTGTTCAGCATGCCGGTGGTGATGCGGGTGGAGGCCTGCTCGTTGACGTAGTTGATCAGCTCAAAGAGCCTGTCCACCCGCTGGCCCGTGGCGGCGGAGATGAACACCGTGGGGGCGTAGGTCATGAAGCCCAGCTCCCGGCGGATATCCTCCCGCATACGGTCCATGGTCTTGCCGTCCTTCTCCACCAGGTCCCACTTGTTCACCACGATGACGCAGGCCTTGCCCGCCTCGTGGGCCAGGCCCGCCACCTTAGTGTCCTGCTCCGTCACGCCGTCTGTGGCGTCGATGAGGATGAGGCACACGTCGGAGCGCTCGACGGCCATGACGGAGCGCAGGACGCTGTATTTCTCGATGCCCTCCTCCACCTTGGAGCGGCGGCGCATGCCGGCGGTGTCGATGAAGTTATACTTGCCGTACTGGTTTTCAAACGCCGAGTCGATGGCGTCCCGGGTGGTGCCGGCCACGTCGCTGACGATGACCCGCTCAAAGCCCAGGATGCGGTTGGTCAGGCTGGACTTGCCCACGTTGGGCCGGCCGATGATGGCCACCTGGATGCGGTCGTCCTCCGCCGGCGTCTCCTCCTCCGGCGGGAAGTGGGCCACGCAGGCGTCCAGCAGGTCGCCGGTGCCGTGGCCGTGGACCGCGGAGACAGGAATGGGGTCCCCCAGGCCGAGGTTATAAAATTCATAGAATTCCGGGTCCAGGTTCCCCACGGAGTCCATCTTGTTCACCGCCAGGACGATGGGCTTGCCGCAGCGCTGCAGCATCCCCGCCACCTCGTGGTCCGAGGCGGTGACGCCGGTCTTGCCGTCCGTCAGCAGGATGATGACGGTGGCGTTGTCGATGGCGATCTGCGCCTGCTGGCGCATGAAGATGAGCAGCTCGCTGTCCGTCCTGGGCTCGATGCCGCCGGTGTCCACCAGGGTGAACGGCCGGCCGTTCCAATCCGCCTCGCCGTAGATCCTGTCCCGGGTGACCCCGGGCGTATCCTCCACGATGGAAATGCGCTTCCCGATGAGCTTGTTGAACAGCATGGACTTGCCCACGTTGGGCCGGCCCACGATGGCGACTACGGGCTTCATCGCATCCCCTCCTTTGTCTTTCAGTGTTTCCGGGGCGTACACCCCGCAGTATTACAAGGTAATAGTATACAGAAATTTTCTCCGATCCGCAACAGGAAATTCCGCGGCTTTCCATTTGCGCGAAAACCGGCGTTCCGCTTCTGTTTCTCCCGCCCCGGCGGACGGAAAAAGCGGAGGGAAGAAGCTCTTCCCTCCGCCCTGTGTTCCAGACGAAAAAATTATTCAGCGACCTTGGACTTGATGGTCTTGACTTCGCGGCCGTTATACGTGCCGCACTCAGGACACATTCTGTGAGGCAGATGCAGCGCGCCGCACTTGGGGCACTTGATGAGGCCGGGAACGGCCAGCTTCCACGTGGAGCTGCGTCTCTTATCTCTTCTCGCCTTGGATACTTTCCCCTTGGGGACTGCCATGTTGACACCTCCTTGGTCTTAAACTGCGTTGCAGTGTATTTATGTTGTTACTCTTCCAGAAGCTGTGAAAGCGCCGCCCAGCGGGGGTCAAGCTCCTTTTTGCAGCCGCAGGGCCCCAGGTTCAGGTCCGCGCCGCAGCGTGGGCAAAGCCCCTTACAGTCTTCCGAGCAAAGGGTCTTTGTGTCCATACCGAGGATGAACTCGCTCCTCGCCAGTTCGTCCAGGTCCACCTCGTCGTCTTCCAGCAGCAAAATCTCGTCGTTCTCCCCGTTTTCCAGCTCATCGGCCAGAAGCGTCTCATAGGAGAGCTCCTTGGGGTTGTCGAAGACCTTTCCGCAGCGGTCGCAGACGGAGCGGAGGGTAGTGGTCATGCGCATGGCCAGAGAGAGCACGCCCGCCGTGTTGCGCACCGATCCTTCCACTAAGACCGGGCGAACCGCCGGATACACGCCGCCGAAGTCCACACGGGACAGATCCATGGAGAAGTGGAAATCTATCCTTTCTCCGGGGGTGTTCATGATCTTTCTGACGTTCAAACGCATAGTACACCTCGTAATGACACGGCTATTATTATAGAGGACGGCCCGGAGCTTGTCAAACATTTTCTTGCTTTTTTCCGGGAAAATCGTAAAATGTTCTCATACTGCTTTCCGGCGCTCACGCGCGGAAATAAGCGGCGGCGAAACGCCGCCCGACACCATCTCAAGGAGGACCGCCATGCGGGAGCTCACCGTAGGAAAAAACGACGCCGGCCAGCGGCTGGACCGCTTCGTGGGGAAGGCCCTTCCCCTGCTGCCCCCCGCCCTGCTGCAGAAGTATGTGCGCCTCAAGCGCATCAAGCGCAACGGCCAGCGGGCCAAGGGCGACGAACGCCTCTGCGAGGGGGACGTGCTGCAGCTCTACATCAACGACGAATTCTTCGAGCAGCCCCGGGAGGACAACCTCTTCCTCACCCTCTTCCGCCCGTCCCTCGATATTGTGTACGAGGATGAGAATATCATGCTTCTCAACAAGCGGCCGGGGCTGGTGGTCCACGCGGACGAGACGGAAAAGGTCAACACCCTCATCAACCACATCCAGGCCTACCTCTACCAGAAGCGGGAGTGGAACCCCCGCTGGGAGAACGCCTTCACCCCGGCCCTCTGCAACCGCATCGACCGCAACACCGGCGGCATCGTCATCGCGGCGAAAAACGCGGAGGCCCTGCGGGTCCTGAACGACAAGATACGGGACCGTGAGATCGCAAAGTTCTACCTCTGCATTACGCTCGGCCGCATGGAGCCTGCCGAGGGGCGGCTGGAGTGCTTCCTGCGCAAGGACGAGAGCCGCAACCAGGTCATGGTCTACCACCATCCCGTGCCGGAGGGCAAGACCGCTGTGACGCTGTATAAGACTCTCGCGGTGAAGGATGGATTATCCCTGGTGGAAGCGGAGCTGCTCACCGGGCGGACGCACCAGATCCGGGCCTCCTTCGCCGACGCCGGGCATCCCCTGCTGGGGGACGGAAAATACGGCCGGGGCGAAGTCAACCGCCGCTACGGCGAGACGCGGCAGGCCCTGTATTCCTACCGCCTGCGCTTCGACTTCCCCACCGACGCGGGGCTGCTGAACTACCTCCGGGGGCGCAGCTTCGAAGTCTCGGAGGTCCCCTTCAGGAGCAAGTATTTCGGCTGACGCAAAAGCGCCGCCTCTGTCATTTCGCCGGGAAGGGCCCGGCCGTATCCCGCAGCAAGCCCCGCCTCTTACGAGGCGGGGCTGTTTTTGCGTTTTCCGGCGCTTTACTTCGCCGCCTTGACCTTGATCCAGAGCTCGGCCAGGGTCTTCTTCAGCACGGGGTTGTCCTCGAACACCTCGTCCTTGGCATAGCCGGAGCGGGGCAGGTACGCTTCGTTCTCCGCAAACAGGCCGCCCTCGCCGCTGAGCTCGTCCAGCACCTCCTGGTTGGAGGAGGCGTAGCCCACATACTCGGAGTTGCCGAGGGAGGCGTCATAGGTCAGCACATAGTTGATGAACTCATGGGCCAGCAGGGGATTCTCCGCGTTGGAGGGAATGACCATGGCGTCGCTCCAGAGGTTCGTGCCCTCGCTGGGCATCCAGAAGCTCATATCCTCGTTCTCCTCCAGGATGGTGGTGGCGTCGCCGCTGTACACCACGGCGATGTCCTTTGTGCCGGTGATCATGCCGTCGATGACCTCGTCCGTCACATAGACGGGCTCCATGGTGTTGTTCATATCCAGCAGCCATTCATAGGCAGCCTGGATCTCGGCCTCGTCCTCCGTGTTCATGGAGTAGCCCAGGGCCTTGAAGGCCATCATGAAGGAATCCCGCTCGGAGTCGTAGATGTAGATCCTGCCCTTGTAGTCCGTGTTCCGCAGGATCTCATAGCCCTGGGACTCCACCACGGCGCTGTCCACGGTGTTGTGGTTGTACACGATGCCCACGCTGCCCCAGAAGTAGGGGACGGAATAGGTGTTGTCCGGGTCATAGGGCAGGTCCTTCACGCCCTCCGCCAGGTTCGAGAGGTTCGGGAGCAGGGAGTGGTCCAGCTCCTGGAGCATCCCCTCCGAGATCAGCCGCTCGATCATATAGTCCGAGGGGACCAGCACATCGTAGGAATCCCCCGCCTGCAGCTTGGTGTACATCATCTCGTTGGAGTCGAAGTATTCCACGATGACCTTCACGCCGAACTCCTTTTCGAAGTCGCTGATCAGGCTCTCGCCCATATACTCGCCCCAGTTATACAGCTTCAGCGTATCGGAGCCGTATTTCTCCACCGCGTCCTCCGAGGACGCGCCCCCGCCGCAGCCGGACAGCACGGACAGCAGCATCACCGCCGCCATGACCAGTACAAGCACTTTTTTCATACCTTCGTTCTCCTTTTTTCTTTGATGATAGGCACTATATTGACGATGACCAGCGTCACCGTGATCAGCGCGATGACCAGGGTGGACAGCGCGTTGATGGAGGGATTGACCCGCTTGGACATGGTATAGACCAGGATGGAAATGTTCTGCACGCCGTTGCCCGTGACGAAATAGGAGATGATGAAGTCGTCAAAGCTCATGGTGAAGGCGATGAGGGCGCCGGAGACGATGCCCGGCCGGATCTGGGGCACGATGACCTTCACCAGAGCCTGGAAGGGCGTGGCGCCCAGGTCCATGGCCGCGTCGATGAGGTTCGGGTCCAGGGAGCGGAGCTTCGGCGTCACGCTCAGCATCACATAGGGGATGCAGAACATGATGTGGGCCAGCAGCAGGGTGAAAAAGCCCTTCTTCACCGCCAGGGCGCTGAAGAAGATCAGCAGGCTGATGGCGGTGACGATATCCGGATTCATGACCGGGAGCTGGTTCACGCCCTCCACCAGCTGCTGGACCACCTTCTTCGACTTGGAAAGGCCGATGGCGGTGATGGTCCCCACCACGGTGGAGACCGCGGTGGCGATGAGGGCGATGGCGATGGTGTAGAAGACGGCCTCCATCATGGTGGAGTCGGCGAACATCTTCTCATACCAGCGCAGGGAAAAGCCGCTGAAGGAGGTCAGGGACCGGGAATCGTTGAAGGAAAAGACGATGATATAGAGGATGGGCAGGTAGAAGAACAGCAGCGTCAGCGCCAGGACCAGCTTCGAGCCGATGTGTCGTTTTTTCGTCATGCTCTCACTCCTTTCCCGCCGAGGCAGGCTGCACGTCCACCTTGTGGGTCAGCCACATGGAGAACATGATGATGACCGCCATGATGAGGGAGATGGCGCTGCCGAAGTTCCAGTCGCCCGTGGTGAGGAACTGCGTCTCGATGATGTTGCCCACGAGAACGTACTGGCCGCCGCCCAGCAGCTTCGGGATGAAGAAGCTGGAGACCGCGGGCAGGAACACCAGCGTGATGCCGCTGAGTACGCCCGGGAGGGACAGGGGCAGCGTCACCCGCAGGAAGGTCTGCAGCCGGCCCGCCCCCAGGTCCGCCGCCGCGTCCAGCAGGTTCTTGTCCATCTTCGTCAGCGACGTGTGGATCTGCAGGATCATGAAGGGGATGAAGTTGTACACCATGCCGAGGATCACGGCGAAGCTGGTGTGCAGCATCTTCAGCGGGCCGATGCCAAAAAAGCCCAGGATGCTGTTGAGGATGCCGTTGTCCTGCAGGATGCCCATCCAGGCGTAGGTGCGCACCAGCATGTTGATCCAGGTGGGCATGGTGATGAGCAGCACCATGAGCATATTGCTGCGGGTGGGGAGCTGGGCGATGATATAGGCCACGGGATAGCCCAGCAGCACGCAGATGACGGTGGTGATGAGGGCGATATACAGCGACCGTCCCAGCACCCCCATGAACACCTTGTCGGTGACGAAGCGCCGGAAGTTGTCCAGCGAGAACTTGAAGCTCATGACGTCGTTGCCCTCCACGGTGAAGGCATACAGCACGATCAGCAGCATGGGGATGACGATCATGACGCTGATCCAGACCACATACGGGTAGGTCATGGAACGGAATTTTTTCATCAGCTGTTCCTCTCCTTCTCCATGACATGGATATCCTCCGGCCGGAAGCTGAGGCCCACCTCTTCCCCCTCCTCGAAGTGCCGGGGCGTGGCCACCAGATACTCATAGCCCTTGGTGGAGAAGGTGATGGGATAGACGCCGGGCTGGATCTGCTCCCAGTCGAAGTCGTATTTCACGTCGGTGATGGCCACCTCGCCGCCGTCCTCCAGGCTCCAGGCCGAGGCGTTGGCCCAGGTCTTCAGGTCGGTGTCCAGGGCCATGGAGTCGATGATATCGTCGGTCTTGACGAAGAAGTTCATGGCGTAGATCTCTTCCCGGAAGACCTTGCTCACCACGCGGTTCTCGTCCTTGACGATGCACTGCACGGTGATGGAGGTGCCGGAGGCGGTGGTGAAGGTGACGGGATAGCGCCCCGCCTCCTTTTTGATCTCATGCTCCACGCCGCGGATGGAGACCGGTTCCTCCGTCTCGGAGTCCCAGGCCTCCGCCGCGGCCAGGGCCACGATGTCGGCGTCGGTGAACTCATCCACGTCGCTGACGTCCAGGAAGAAGGTGTTGGCGGAGATCTTCTCCCCCTCCTTCTCGTTATACACGGGCTTATCCTCGGAGACGTTCATCTGCACGGTGATGGAGGTGCCCACCCGGGTCTCCACGATGGTCTCGTAGTGCATCCCCTTGAACAGCTGGGACTTGACGGTGCCCTTGAGCATGCCCTGCTCCCGGGGGACGATGTTCAGATGCTCCGGCCGGATGACCACGTCCACCTTCTCGTTTTTCTCATAGCCCCGGACCCGGCAGGCGAAGCGCTTGTCCTCGAACTGCACCAGGTCGTCCTCCAGCATGACGCCGTCGATGATGTTGGTCTCGCCGATAAACTTCGCCACGAACTGGTTGACAGGCTTGCGGTAGATCTCGCCGGGGGTGCCGATCTGCTGGATCTCGCCGTCCTTCATGACCACGATCTTGTCAGACATGGTCAGGGCTTCCTCCTGGTCGTGGGTGACGTAGATGAAGGTGATGCCCACCTCCTGCTGGATCTGCTTGAGCTCGTGCTGCATCTCCTTGCGGAGCTTCAGGTCCAGCGCGCCCAGCGGCTCGTCCAGCAGCAGGACGCTGGGCTCGTTCACCAGCGCCCGGGCGATGGCGATGCGCTGCTGCTGGCCGCCGGAGAGCTCCGTGACGTTGCGCCTCGCGTAATCCTCCAGATTCACCAGGCGCAGCATGCGCATGACCTTCTGCTCGATGACGTCCTTGGGAGCCTTCTTGATCTTCAGGCCGAAGGCGATGTTGTCATAGACGTTCATATGGGGGAAGAGGGCGTACTTCTGGAACACGGTGTTGATCTCCCGGCGGTAGGGCGGCACGGCGGCGATATCCTCCCCGTCGAACAGGACCTGCCCCTCCGTGGGCTGCAGAAAGCCGCCCAGGATGCGCAGGAGCGTGGTCTTGCCACAGCCGGAGGGGCCAAGCAAAGTCACGAACTCGTTTTCATAAATGTCCAGACTGATGCCCCGCAGCACCACCTGTCCGTCCTCAAAGCTCTTGACGATATTTTTAAACTGGATCAGTTTCTTCTTCTCTTCCATGTTTCTCTCTCCTGTATCTGCGAAAATTAAAAGAGGGGCGGCGTGGAGACCCACAGCACGCGGGCCCTGGTCTGCCGCTCGTTTTTCAGCCGGTGGAAGGTCTTGCCGTGGAGGTAAAAGGTCTCTCCCCGGCGCAGGACATGGCGCTTGCCGTCGCAGACCAGCACCACGGACCCCTCCAGCACCACGCCGAACTCCTCCCCGGTGTGGGGCTCCAGCTCAAAGGATTCCCCGCCGGCGGGCAATTCCAGCAAAATGGGCTCCATCTGGTTTTTCTGCGTGTTGGGCACGATCCAGGTGACGCTGTAGCCCTCCTTCTCGCTGCTGAAAAAATCGCTCCTGCGGAAGGTGAACTTCTCGTCCTTGGCGTCGCTGAAAAAGTCCGCCAGGTTGCTGCCCAGCGCCTCCAGAATATCCTCCAGCGTGGCGATGGAGGGCGAGGTCAGGTCCCGCTCCAGCTGGGACAAAAAGCCCTTGCTCAGCTCGCTGCGGCTGGCCAGTTCCTCCAGCGTCAACCCCTTTTGTAATCGAAGCTTCCGTATACTCTTCCCGATCTCCACAAGGCCACCCCCCGGAAGTTTTGTTCTACTAAACCAAAAGATTATTTTTGCTAAACCAAGGCTATTATACATACCCTGCGGAAAATTGCAATAGTTTTAAACAAAAAATTTAGAATTTGTAAACCGACAGGCAAAAGGAAAAGCGGCCCTTCCGCTTTTCCGCAAAATCATCGGCGCCTCCCCAAAGGGAGGCGCCGGTGATTTATTCAAAACAGGCTCAGCTGGCTGCTGTCGGCCATGCCGGCGAAGGCCCCCAGGGCCTTCAGCTGCTCGATATGGGTCTTGGAGACCTTGCCGCAGGACATGGCGAACTCCTCGATGGAGGCGTATTCCCTGCCGCTGCGCTTTTCCACGATCTCCTGGGCCGCCGCCTCGCCCAGGCCCCGCACCGCCACGAAGGGCGGCCTGAGGCCGTTGCCCTCCACCCGGAAGCGCGTGGCGTCGGACTCGTACAGGGACAGGGGCAGGAAGTGGAAGCCCCGCAGGTAGAACTCGTAGCAGACCTCCAGCGTCACCAGCAGGTCCTGCTCCACGGCGGTGGCGTCCTTGTTGTTCTCGATTTCCCGGATCTTCCGCTTCACCTCGTCCAGTCCCGCCGTGCAGACCTCCGCGTCGAAGGCCTTGGCCCGGATGGAGAAATAGGTGGCGTAGAACGCCAGGGGATGGTGGACCTTGAACCAGGCGATGCGGAAGGCCATCATGACGTAGGCCACCGCGTGGGCCTTGGGGAAAAGATAGCCGATCTTCGCCAGGGACTGGATGTACCAGTCCGGCACGTCGTGGGCCCGCATGGCCTCCTCCCAGCCCTCCTGGAAGCCGCCCTTCTTCACCTTGCCCTTGCGGACGGCCTCCATGATCTTGAAGGACATCTTCGGCTCCACGCCCTTGCTCATGAGGTACAGCATGATATCGTCGCGGCAGCCCACGGTCTCCAGAACGCCGGCGGTGCCGCTGAGGATCAGGTCCTTGGCGTTGCCCAGCCACACGTCCGTGCCGTGGGAGAAGCCGGAGAGCCGCAGCAGGGTGTTGAAATCCTTCGGCTGGGTGTCCACCAGCATCTGCCGGGTGAAGCGGGTGTTGAACTCCGGGATGGCCACGGCTCCCGTGGGGCCCAGCACCTCGTCGTTCTCATAGCCCAGGACCTTGCTGGAGGTGAAGATGCTCATGGTGTCCGGGTCGTCCAGGGGGATGGCCCGGGCGTTGACCCCGGTCAGGTCCTCCAGCATGCGGATCATGGAGGGATCATCGTGTCCCAGCATATCCAGCTTCAGGAGGTTGTCCTCCATGGAGTGGTATTCAAAGTGGGTGGTGATGATGTCGCTGTCCGCGGCGTCCGCCGGGTGCTGGACGGGACAGAAATCCTCCATGTCCATGTCGTCCGGCACCACCACCAGGCCCCCGGGGTGCTGGCCGGTGGTGCGCTTGACGCCCACGCAGCCGCTGGCGAGCCGCAGCTTCTCCGCCTGCGGCACGTCGATGCCCCGCTTTTCCAGGTATTTCAGCACATAGCCGAAGGCGGTCTTTTCCGCCACGGTGCCGATGGTTCCGGCGCGGAACACCTGGGTCTTGCCGAACATCTCAATGGCGTGCTGATGGGCCCGGGCCTGGTACTCGCCGGAGAAGTTCAGGTCGATATCCGGCACCTTGCCGCCGCCGTAGCCCAGGAACGTCTCAAAGGGGATGTCGAAGCCGTCCTTGGCGTACTTCTCCCCGCAGACGGGGCAGGTCTTGTCCGGCATGTCCGCGCCGCAGCCGTAGGAGCCGTCCGTCACGAATTCCAC
This sequence comes from Oscillospiraceae bacterium, assembly GCA_051867635.1. Taxonomy (GTDB): domain Bacteria; phylum Bacillota; class Clostridia; order Oscillospirales; family Oscillospiraceae; genus RGIG5472. The sequence continues at coordinate 2,958 of JBJDYT010000044.1, read as the reverse complement.
GTTCCGGCACTTGGGGCAGCGGTAGTGGGGCGGCAGGGAGTTCACCTCCGTGATGCCCGCCATGTAGGCCACAAGGGAGGAACCCACGCTGCCCCGGCTGCCCACGAGATAGCCGTTTTCGAGGCTCCGCTGCACCAGCTTCTGGGCACTCATGTACACCACGTCGTACTTGCCGAGGATGCTTTTCAGCTCTACCTCCAGACGCTCCCGGATCAGATCCGGCAGCGGATCGCCGTACAGCTCGTGGGCCTTTTCCCACACCATGCGGTTCAAATCCTCCTCGGAGTTCTCCAGCCGCGGAGGAAAGAGCTTGCCCTTGGGCAGCAGCTCGATGTTTTCGATCTCGTCGGCGATGCGGTTCGGGTTCGTCACCACCACCTCGTAGGCCTTCTCCTCCCCGAGATAGCTGAACTCCCGCAGCATCTCGTCGGTGGTCTTGAAGTACAGCGGCAGCGGCTCGTCGCAGTCCTTGAAATCCTTCACGTCCAGCAGGATGCGGCGGTAGACCTCGTCCTCCGGGTCCTTGAAGTGCACGTCTCCCGTGGCGCAGACGGGCTTGCCCAGCTCCTCGCCCAGACGCACCACCGTGCGGTTCAGCTCCCGCAGGTCCTCCTCCGAGTGGGCGCGGCCGTCCCGCAGGAGGAAGGCGTTGTTGCAGAGGGGCTGGATCTCCAGGAAATCGTAAAACGAGGCGATGCGCTTCAGCTCATCCCAGTCCTTGTTGGCGAGGATCGCCTGAAACAGCTCTCCCGCCTCGCAGGCGGAGCCGACGATAAGGCCCGTGCGGTGGCGGATCAGCTCGCTCTTATGGATCCAGGGGTAGCGCTTGAAGTATTTGAGGTTCGACAGAGACACCAGCTGGTAGAGGTTTTTCAGTCCCTGCTTGTTCTTTGCCAGCAGAATGATGTGCTTGGGCTGGCGGCTGGGGGCGCGCCCCGCGGGGCGGAGCTTCTCCATAAGGGGATTTATCTCCGAAAGGCGGGACAGCCCCTGCGCGCGCAGCTTTTCCCAGAACGGGATGAGCATATACGCCACCGTGGCCGCGTCGTCCGTTGCCCGGTGGTGGTTGAATTCCGGCAGGTTCAGCGCTCCCGCCACGATGTCCAGCTTGTACTTCCCCAGCTCCGGCAGCAAATTCTGCGCCAGGATCAGGGAGTCGATGTACGTGGGGGAGAAGGACAGGCCCACCTTGCGGCAGCCCTCCCGGATGAAGCCCACGTCGAACTCCGCGTTGTGGGCGGCGAGGGGCCGGCCGCGGACGAAGCTTAGAAACGCCGTCAGGGCCTCCTTCAGCTGGGGCGCGCCCCGGAGCATCTCCTCCGTGATGCCGGTGAGGCCCACGATCTTGGGGTCCAGGGAGCGGTTCGGGTCCACGAAGGTCTGGAAGCTCTCCGTGACCTTCCCCGCCTTCAGCACCACCGCGCCGATCTCCGTGATGGCGTCCCGCTTCACGTCCAGGCCCGTGGTCTCGATGTCGAAGCAGACGATCTCGTCGTCGAAGTCGCAGTCGCCGCTCCCGTGGACCACGATGCGGTCATCCAGGTCGTTGGCGAAATAGCCCTCCACGCCGTACAGCACCTTGATCTTGTCCCCCGCCGCCGCAGCGGCGTTGGGGAAGGCGTGGCAGACGCCGTGGTCCGTGATGGCGACGGCCTTATGGCCCCAGTCGATGGCCTGCTTCACCAGGGCCTTGGGGTCGCTCAGCGCGTCCATGTTGGAAAAGGAGGTGTGCAGGTGCAGCTCCACCCGCTTCTCCTCCGCCGTGTCCAGGCGCTTGGGGGCCGGAGCCTCCATGATGTTCACTGGGCTGAGCTGGATGTCCTTGCCGTCCCGCGTCAGCTCCACAAAGCCCTGCACGGTGAGCCACATGCCCTCCCGGATCTTCCCCTCCATCTTCTTCGCGTCCGCGCCCTGGAGGTACCGCCGGACGTTGACGGAGCTTTCATAGTCCGTGATGTGGAAGCTCAGGCAGAAAACGCCGGGGCGGCGGGTCTCGTAAAACTCCTGGTAAAACACCTTGCCCCGCACCACCGCCTGTCCCATTTTGGGGTTCAGGCCCTTCATGGAGACGGGCTTGCCCCGGATGGGCTTGCCCATGAGAACGGCCCCCTTCTCCTCTTTCCCGGCGGGCTTTTCCGGCGCGGAGGCGGTCACGGCCGCCTCCCGGTAGACGTTCTCGATCTCCACGCTGCGCAGGGAGAACGCCGCCGCGAGAGCCGCGCCCAGCTGCTCCTTCTGCCGCGCCGTCAGCGCCTCCTTCGTATACAGCTTCATGCGCAGCGCGGCCTCCGCCTGCACTACCACCACGTCGCTGACCTCCGCGCCCTGCAGCAGGTACGTCAGCTCCCGCTCCAGCGCGAGATGGGCGAACAGTTTGAAAAACGGCACCTTATCCGCCATGGAAACCCTCCCCGGTCTGTGTATCTCCTTGAATTTCCCGGGGAAAGCCTGGCCTTCCCCGGGAAACCGTTTCGTCTCTATACCGCTATAGCTGCTCGATCTCCGCCAGCAGCGCGTCCAGCAGCTGCTCCTCCGGCAGTCGGCGCAGGACCTTGCCCTTGCGGAACAGCAGTCCCTCGCCCCTGCCGCCGGCGACGCCCACGTCCGCCGCCGCGGCCTCTCCCGGGCCGTTCACCACGCAGCCCATGACCGCCACGGTGATATCCTTCTCGCAGGTCGCGAGCCGGCGCTCCAGCTCCTCCGCGAGGGGGATCATGTCGTACTCCGTCCGCCCGCAGGTGGGGCAGGAGATCAGGTTCACGCCCCGGCGCAGGCCCGCCGCCCGCAGGATCTTCTTCGCGGCGTACACCTCCTCCACCGGGTCGGCGGTGAGGGAGACACGCAGCGTGTCCCCGATGCCGAGGCACAGCAGTCCCCCGATGCCCATGGCGGACTTGATCACGCCCATGGAGGGCGTTCCCGCCTCGGTGACGCCCAGGTGCAGCGGATAGTCCGTCC
>JBJDYT010000043.1:0-22543 GCA_051867635.1 Oscillospiraceae bacterium | reverse complement strand
ACGGCGCCATCATCGTGAAGAACGACGAGATCATCTCCACCGGCTACAACGGCGCGCCCCGGGGCCGGAAGAACTGCGTGGACATGGGCTTTTGCACCCGGGAGGCGCTGCAGGTGCCTCAGGGCCAGCGCTATGAGCTTTGCCGCAGCGTCCACGCGGAGGCCAACGCCATCATCTCCGCCGCCCGGCGGGACATGGTGGGCGGGACGCTGTACCTGGTGGGGCGGGACGTCCGCACCGGGGCGCTGCTGGGGGACGCCACCTCCTGCGCCATGTGCCGCCGCATGGTCATCAACGCGGGGCTGAAGCAGGTGGTCATCCGCCGCACCCGGGAGGAGTACGCGGTGGTGGACGTGCAGGAGTGGGTGGACACGGACGACGCGGCGGCGGAGAGCGCCTGCGGCCGCGTCTGACGCGCTCCGGGAGGGCCGGCGCAGATTCCTTCGGCGGCGGTGTTGCTTTTTCCCAGGGCGCGTGATAAAATATAAACAAGAAGCTGACTCACAAGAAGCGGCGACAAGCGAAATGGAGGTCATATCATGAGCTATCCTAAAACCGGCGAAGAGGTCTATGTCAGCCTGAACCTGTCCAACACCATGCTGACCGGCATCGGCAAGGGTACCATCACCCGCGAGGCGGTGTCGGTGGATTACCTCAAGCGGCTGTTTGCGGAGCATGGCGTGATCGTGTCCGCCAAGCCTGAGCAGAAGGCCTTGATCCAGCGTGTCAACGACACCTACGACCTGGGCCTGGAGATCCCGGAGACGCTGAAGCTGTTCCAGCTGTCCGAGCAGCACCGCCGCCTGGTGGTCATCAACGTGCAGGGCCTGCGCCGCAAGGGCGGCTCCCTGGTTTCCGACTATACGGAGGAGGAGTTCCAGGAAGCCACGTTCTCCTTTGTGAAGTACTATGTCCAGAGCCGCCACTATGACGACCTGGTGGAGGAGATCAAGCGGCTGAAGTTCGAGCTGCAGCAGGAGGAAGAGTGGCGCAACCGCACCGACAGCTGAGAAAAGCGGCCCACACTACATATTGAGAAACAGGAAAGCCGCCGGGGCACATGCCCCGGCGGCTGTTTTTTTCGTTTTTCGGAAAGCTCCCGGCCCGTCAGGGCTTCGCCGGGGGCTGTTTCAGATCGCCGGTGGCGGGATTCTCCAGCAGCGCGCCGTCCTCCGCGAAGCGGGAGCCGTGGCAGGGACAGTCCCAGGAGCGCTCCCGGGGATTCCACTTCAAAGCGCAGCCCATGTGGGGGCAGCGGGGAACGGTGGGGGTCAGCAGGTTCGCCGCGGCGGCGAGGCCGTTGAGCGCCAGCCGGGGCCGCAGCATGGTGCGGGAGGGGGAGAACACCGCGGCGTAGGGGCTTTCCCGTCCCAGCACCAGGTCGGTCAGCAGCATGGCCGCCGCCATGGAGGAGGTCATGCCCCACTTGTTGAAGCCTGTGGCCACATACAGCCGGGATGTGCGCCGGCTGTACTGCCCGATATAGGGGACGCTGTCCAGGGTCATGCAGTCCTGGGTGGCCCAGCGGTACGCCACCTGCGCCGCCGGATAGTGCTCCCGGGCGAAGCGCTCCAGCTCCTCCCAGCCGCCGCCCTTTCCGCCGGTGCGGTGGGAGCCGCCCCCGAGCAGCAGCAGTCCGCCGTAGCCGCGGAAGGACAGCCCCTTCTTGTCCTCGTCCACGTACATGCCATCCGGCTGGGGCGCGCCCGCCAGGGCCAGCACATAGGAGCGGTGCTGATACATCTTCAGAAAGTAGGAGCCGTGCTTGTTGAAAATCGGAAAGTGCGTGGTCACGATGATGTGTTCGGCGCGGATGCTGCCGCGGTTGGTCCGGACTGTGCCTTTCTCAAAGGCCTGGGCCTCCGTGTGCTCCCGGATGTTGAGCCCCCGGGCGATGCCCGAAGCGAACTGCAGCGGATGGAACTGGGCCTGGTTTTTGAATTGTACGGCGCCGGCGGTGGGGAAGGGCAGGGGCAGCGTCTGGCGGTACTCGGCCCGCACGCCGATGCGCTGCAGCGCCCGCAGCTCCTTTTCCAGCTTGTCCCTCCGGCGGAGGGAGTAGACATAGGCGTCCTGCGTCTCCAGACCGCAGGGAAAGGTCCGGGCCAGGCGGCGGAAGCGCAGCAGCGCCGCCTCGTTGGCCTCCCAGTACAGGCGGGCGGCGTCCGCTCCGAATTCCCGGATGAGCTTGCTGTAGAGCAGGCCGTGCTGGGAGGTGAGCTTCGCCGTGGTGTTGCGGGTGACGCCGCCGCAGATCCGGTCCGCTTCGATGAGCAGGCAGTCCACGCCCTCCTGGGCCAGGGTATAGGCGGTGAGCAGGCCCGCCAGCCCGCCGCCTATGATGAGCACGTCCGTTTTCGTATCCTGCGTGAGGGGCGGAAAGGACGGCAGCTTCGCCGTCTCCGCCCAGAGGGAATCCTTCATATTCGATCACCGCCGATAGTATGCGCGGCAGAACGGAAATTATCAGTCCCGAAGCGTCCGGCCCGGAGGAGCCGCGCCCACGGCCTGCGAAGCGTCCGCGCCGGCGGACGCCCCGCGGTCCGGGGCGGAGTCAGCCCTCCAGCAGGCGGATATAGTGGTTCGCCTCCCGCAGGACGTGGTCCGCCAGCAGCGGCAGGATGATGGAGCGGATCTGGCAGTCCTCGATGCCGCTCACGCCCGCCTTTTTGAAATCGCGGAATTTCTCCGTCAGCGCCAGAGCCTCGCCGCCGCTGCCGCACATGGCCCGGTCGTTGGCTGCGGCGGAGGCCTCCAGCAGGCGTTTGTAGTCCCCCGCGAAACCGTCCGCGGCGCCGATCAGCTTCTCCTCGCTGGGGTCCAGCAGTCCGCGGATGAACAGGGCGTGCTCCATCATGATGCGGTCCCAGAACAGCTCGCTGTCGCAAAGCGCCTGACAGCTCCGGTCCTCCATCCCCTCCAGCCGCAGCAGGTGGGCGCGGTAGAGCCGGGCCTCCCGCAGGATGTGCTCGATGAGCAGCGGATAGTTGGCGGTGAAGACGGCGCAGGAATCGACGCGGCGAAGCAGCCGCTCCTTGAAGGCGATGAGTCCCTCCACGAGCCGCAGGGCGTCCCGGTTCAGCTGCCGCACCTGCCGCCGCAGCGCCGGGGAGGCGCAGAGCGCTTCGCCGCAGTCCCGGCCCCGCAGCCGCATGGCCCGGGCCGTCAGCCGCCGGTCAATGGCGGTGCCGGTGAGCCGCTGGGTCTGGCGCTCGGCGCGGTCGGTGAACTCGGTGAAGACCTCTCCCGAATCCAGCACGCAGCGGCGGACCACCCGGTCGCTCAGCGAGAGGGCCCGGGAGAGGATCCCCTCAAAGCGCCTGAGAAAGCACTCGCTCTCCTGGGCCATGTTCGCCCCCGGCGGCAGAAAGCCCACCTTCAGAAAGAGCGAATGCTCCTTCATGATCCGCGCGAAAAACAGATGCAGCTCCAAAGACGGAACGACATACTCCTGGTTCCTGTCCATACGATATACTCCTCCTTCTGAAAAAACGCGTGGTAGGCTACTATATGCGCCGAAGCGCCCGGCGGTGCGGGAAACCGCCGGTTCCGCCACTTTGTCACGGAAAAAGGACCGCTTTCCCCCTTGACAACAGGCGGTCTATAATGATAGACTGACCGCAGCGGGACTATAACAATAAACCGGACGGGAGGAATGGGGATGGAGAACAGGAGACTGTGTGAGAGCGACTACCGCTTTATGGACGTGCTTTGGGAGAGCGAGCCGGTCCCCTCCATGAAGCTGGCGGAGCTGTGCCGGGAAAAGCTGGGCTGGAAAAAGTCCACCACCTACACCATGCTGCGGAAGCTCTGCGAGAAGGGGCTGGCCAAAAACGAAAACGCCGTGGTCACGTCGCTGGTCTCCCGGGCCGAGGTGCAGGGGCGGGAGAGCGAGCGCTTCGTGGAGCAGACCTTCGACGGCTCGCTGCCCGCGTTTCTCGTGGCGTTCGGCTCGAGGAAGAAGCTCTCCGCGGAGGAGGTCGAGGAGCTGAAAGGCATCATCGACAGCATGAGGGGGTGAGGGGATGCTGCAGACGGTGTTCCTGCGGGTGCTGGAGATGTCGAAGGTGGCCGCCGTGGTCATCGCGGTGGTGCTGGCGGCACGGCTGGCGCTGAAAAGAGCGCCGAAGGCCTTTTCCTACGCCCTTTGGGCGGTGGTGCTGTTTCGGCTGCTCTGCCCCGTTTCCGTTCAGGCGCCGGTCAGCGTTCTCCCGCGCTCCGAGCCGCTGACGGCGGCGCTCACCCGGACGGAGGAGCCTGCCGCCGTTTGGAAGACGGAGGGCGGCGCTGCGGAGGGCGGCCTGGTCATCCCCGGCGCTGAGACGGAGGAAGCCGGAGCCGCGGACGGCGCTGCTTCCCCCGGACAGTGGGACTGGACGCGGCCGGGGCAGTATGTCTGGCTCGCCGGGGCGGCGGGGATGCTCCTCTACGGCGCCGTATCCTGCGCCGCTCTGCGCAGGAAGCTGGCGGGAGCCGTCCTGCTGCGGGACAATATCTACCTGACGGACCGCGTGGGATCGCCCTTTGTGCTGGGGCTGCTGCGGCCCAGGATCTATCTGCCCTCAGACCTGGAGGAGCGGGAGCGGCCCTACATCATTCTCCATGAGCAGATCCACATCCGCCGCCTGGACCATATCGCCAAGCCAGCGGCCTTCGCCGCCCTGTGCCTCCACTGGTTCAATCCCCTGGTCTGGGCGGCCTTTGTGTGCTTTGCCAGGGACATGGAGATGAGCTGCGACGAGGCCGTGGTGAAGAAGCTGGGGGCGGAGGTCCGGGCGGACTACGCCGCCTCCCTGCTGCGCCTTGCCGCGCCGCTGCGCACCGCCGCGCCGGCGGCCTTCGGCGAGGGCGACGCCAAGGGCCGCATCCGGAACCTGCAGCGCTGGAAGTAGCCCCGGCGCTGGGTCTCTCTCGCCGCGGGGGCGCGTGCGTGGCGGCCATAGCCGCCTGCGCCGCGGACCCGCAGCAGCCGGCCTCCCTCTATCCCGGGCCCAACAGCGGCCGGATCGGGCAGTATGCCGACAGGGCGGACTATGCGGCCGAGACCATGGCGGCGGCAAAGACCGTGACCTACTATTCTCAATACGGCCGGCAGGTCACCGCCCCGGTGCTGGATACCCGGCTGGCCCGGCTGACCGTGCTGGCGGAGCTGGAGGGGGCGGCCCGGGAGGGGACGCTGGAGCTGTGGGAGTTCAACTATTACGTCAAGGTCCTGGGCTCCCCCGCGCTATGGGGCGGGCAGTCGGAGCATGACGGCTGGTACGACCTGAAGGACCCGGGGGGATACCTGGTGGCCGCCCTGTGCTATGAGGACGGCAGCTGCAGCGTCCTCTCGCAGCAGCCCTTCGGCGACGGCACGGCCTTCGCCGGCCGCAGCTATGAGGAGATCCTCTGCGACTGCTATCTCTGGTATAAGATCGAACAGTACGCGGACAACTTTGCCCTCTATGATGCCGACGGCGACGGGCTCCTGCAGACGGCGGAGTTCCCCGTTTTCTCCGGGGAGGCCCTCGGTCTCACAGGCGACGACGCGGCGCTGTACGACGCGGCGGCGGAGACCCTCCGCCGGCAGGCTGCCGGCAGGGCGGGGGACACGGCGCTGCTCCTCCCGGCCCTCACGGTGTGCGGCGGCTATGAGGGGGAGCGGGGCGAGCGGCACTACGTCTGCGCCCTGACCTGCCAGGTCTATGAGGAGCTGGGGACAGGCGCGGCGGACGCTGTCATCCCCGGCAGTGTGACATACATCGCGGAGATCACGCTGGGCGAGGGCGGCGGAGCGGAGGTGCGCCTCCTTTCGGAGGGCGGGGACGACGGACGCATCCGGGCGCTCTGCGGCCCCTTGATGGAGCTGGCCGGTGCGCTGGCCGCGGGGGAGGTCCCGGCGGACGCCCGGGCGCTGACGCCGGTGGGAACGGCCCTGCTCGGGCAGTATCTGGACTATCACTTTGCCCTGTATTCTGCTTGAAAAAGACGGGCTGAAAAAGGCGCGCCCCTCCGTCCCACGGGACGGAGGGGCGCTTTTCTTACGAAAACAGGTGTAAAAGGGCGGCCCCGCGCAGGCGGGGCCGCCGAAGGGCTGTTTTGTTTTCGCGATCCTCAGTCCGCCTGCAGGGCCTCCCGGGCCACATCCCGCACCAGATCCAGCTTCTTCCACTGGGCCTCCTCGCTGATGAGGTTGCCCTCCGCGGTGGAGGCGAAGCCGCACTGGGTGGAGACGCAGAGCTGCTCGGCGGGGCAGTATTCCGCCGCCCGCCGGACGCGCGCTACCAGCGCGTCCTTGTCCTCGAGCTCGCTGCTGCGGGTGGACACCACGCCCAGGGCCACCCGCTGGCCACGCAGCTTCCGCAGAAGCTGGAAATTGCAGTATTTCTCGTCGTCAAACTCCATGAAAAAGCCGTCGAAGGGGAGGCTGAAGATGGTGTCCGCGATCTCGTCGTAGGTGGCGTCGTAGAACTTCTTGGAGCGCAGGTTGCCCTGGCACATGTGCAGCGTGAGGGCCATGTCCTCCGGCTTGCCGGCCAGGATCTCCCTGGCGGTGTCATAGAACACCTGGCGCACCTCGTCCAGGTCGAAGCCGGCGGAGCGGATCTTCGCCTTGAAGCCCGCGTCGCAGAGGGCCACCCAGACCGGGTCGTCCAGCTGCAGGTAGCGGCAGCCGGCGTCGTAGAAGGAGCGGATGGCGGCGCGGTAGACCGCCACGAAGTCCGCCGACATGGCCCGGATATCCTTGCCGTAATAGTTCGCCTGGTCGGTGGTGATGGTGTCCAGGAACACCATGTTGGGGCCGGGGATGTCCAGCTTCGCGGTCACGCCGTACTGGTCGGCCACGCTCTTGGCGAATTTGAAGTGGTCGATGAAGGGGTGGTTCTCGTTCCAGGTGATGCGGCCGGCGATGGTGGTGCTGCCCACCAGCATCTCCGAGCCGAACAGATTCATCTTATAGGTGGAGAACTGCACGCCGTGCAGTCCGGCCAGGAAGTCGGAGTGGTACCAGCCCCGGCGGTACTCGCCGTCCGTCACCACCTTGTAGCCGTGGGCGGCCAGCTTTTCGATCAGGCCGCGAATGGCCTTGTCCTCCAGCGCCGTCAGCTCCTCCCGGGAGAGCCTGCCCTCCCTGTAGTCCTCCCGCGCCTGCTTTAGATACTCCGGCCGCAGGATGCTGCCCATCACGTCGTATTTGAACGGTGCCTGTACTTTATCCATGGGATCTCCCTCTTTCTCTGTGTGCTCGGCAGCGGGCGGCCCGCTGCGCTCTACCCTGCATTATAACGGGTTTTCGGCGGCCTGTCATCCATGATTTTACAAAAAATGCCTGTGGCCGCCGTCCGGAGAAAAGGGAACGCCCCGCGGCTGTGTCAGACCGCGGGGCGTTGGCTGTCGTATCCAGCCGGATGGAGGGGAAGGCAAACGGCGGTGCAAACGCGCGGGCCGGCCCGGGGCCGCCCGCGGGTGGGGATTGCGCGCAGGGTGCCGGTTTTTCTCAGATCAGGCCCAGAAGAGAGTACAGGGCCGAGAGCAGGGGGATCAGAAGGATGCAGCAGAGGATGCCTGCCACCGTGATGGGCCAGTTGCCCCGCAGACAGTCGGAGAAGGTGTAGTGCTCCGTGCCGAAGGTGTACTGCCACGTTCCCTCGATGGGGAAAAGGAAGCCCGTGCCGGCCTGGATGCCGATGATCATGATGGCCGCCGGGGCCGGGACGCCGCCGGCGATGAGCACCGGGACGATGACGGTGGTGCTGAGGGTCGCGTTGGCGGTGCCGGCGGGGACGAGGCAGTGGATCAGGAAGGCCGCGATAGTGGCCACCGCCACCAGGGCGAAGCGGCTGGTAAACGCCGTGTTGGAGAAGATCTTGTCCGCGATCCACTCTCCCGCGCCCGTGCTGGTCATGCCGGAGGCGAGAGGGAAGACGCAGAGCAGGACCACCGCGTTCATGACGGAGAAATTCTGCTTGAAGCCCTTGGCGGTCAGCAGGTCCACGCCCGGCAGCATCATGACCACCACGCCCGCCATGGCCACCGTGGTCACATCCAGCGCCTTGATCCAGTTGCTGGCGAACCAGAGGAGCATCATCACGGACATGATGAGGATGTAGAGCCTGTCGTTCCGGCCGAGCTTGTCCGGGATCTGATCGAACACGGACTCGATGTCCGCGCGCTGCTGCAGCGAAAGCTCCTCCGGGCGGTAGTAGCGGGGGAGCCGCCAGGCGGAAAAGAGCAGCATCACAAGGCCGCAGGGGACGCCGAACAGCGCCCACTGGAAAAAGCTCACCTGCTGGCCCGAGATCATCCCGCACATCTCCATGATGGCGATGTTGGGGCCGTTGGAACAGGGCAGGAACAGGCCGCCTGTGGTGGCGCCCACATAGATCGCCATCATCAGGCCGGCGGCCAGGCGGCTGGTGCCGGGCTCCGGGTCGCCGAAGGCCTTGATGACGCCGGTGACCACGGAGAGCACCACGATCTGGGCCACGCCGTTGGCCGTGAAAACGGAAAGGATGGCCGTCAGCAGGCAGACCACGCTGATCATTCTGCGGGGGTCCTTGCCGCTGGCGCGGTACATGGACCGCAGCAGGATGTTCACCAGGTTCGTGTTCTGCAGCGCCGCCGCCAGGCCGAAGCCCGCCATGCAGAAGAAAAAGGCGCTGCTGGCCGAGGTCTTCATGATCTCCGGCAGCGTGGCCACGCCCGTGTACTTCATGGCGATGATGATGCCGAAACAGACCGCCGTCATGGGCAGCGCCTCGCTGATGAACAGGAGCAGCACCGCCACCACGATGGAGAGCATGTGCCAGCCCTTGATCTCGAGGCCGCTGGGAGGCGCGACGAAATAGCTTGCGGCGATGATGAGCAGAGCTGCCGCAACGCAGAGAAGCTTGAACTCTCTTTTCTGCTTCAGATGCACGGTTTTCATGTCTGTCTTCCTCGTCTTGTCGCTTGTGAAGCTGGCCGGGGAACCGCCCCGCGGGGGGCGGTTCCGCCGGATTTAAACGTATGTGGATATCAGTTCAGTGCGGAGATATACCGGCCGCAGGCCATGGCGGCGGTGACGCCGTCGCCCACGGCGGTGGCCATCTGGCGGGGAGAGAACTCACGGACGTCGCCGGCGGCGTAGATGCCGGGGATGGCCGTCTCCATGTTTTCGTTGACGTGGATCTGGCCGGCGCGGGTCAGCTCCAGGGTGCCTTCCAGGAACTTGGTGTTGGGGACCAGGCCCACACGGACATAGATGCCCTGCACGTCCAGCACCCGCTTTTCGCCGGTGGCGCGGTCCTCAATCTCCACGCCGGTGACCCAGCTGTCGCCCAGAATGGCGTTGGTCTTGGTGTTGCAGATCACCTCGATGTGGGGATTCTCCTCCGCGCGGTCCAGCATGACCTTGGAGGCCTTGGGGGTCTCCAGGAACTCCACCACCGTCACGGTGCAGCCCAGCTTTTCCAGGTAGAGCGCGGCGGTGATGCCGCTGTCGCCCGCGCCTGCCACCACCACGCTCTTGCCGGCGCAGAGGGGGCCGTCGCAGGTCTCGCAGTAGAAGACGCCCTTGCCGTTCAGCTCGTCCTCGCCGGGCACGCCCAGCTTTCTCGGCAGGGAGCCGGAGGCGATGATGACGGCCTTGCAGGTCTTGTTGCCCTCGGCGGTCCTGACGATCTTGTAGGACTTCTTGTCCTGGATGCCTAGGACCTCGCCCATCTCGATCTCGGCGCCGGCGTTGCTGGCCTGCTCCAGCATGGCGGTGGCCAGGTCAGGGCCCATGACGCCGTTGGCGAAGCCGGGGTAGTTTTCCACCAGCTGGCGGCTGGAAGCCTCGCCGCCCATGGCCTTGCGCTCCAGCACCAGGGTGCTGAGACCGCCGCGGCCGGCATAGATGCCGGCGGCAAGGCCCGCGCAGCCGGAACCGGCGATGATCACGTCATAATCGGTAAACATAGTTTTAACTCCTTTGCTCGTATTATCAGGCTTTTGCCACAGGTCTGTCAATCATGATTGCTGCGCTTCGCGAAGAAGCTCGTCCCAATGCTCGGGCAGCTCGATCTTCCGGCTGGTGAGCTTCGCCTGGGTGTAGTTCTCGCGGAAGATGAGGCTGCGGTTTCTGGTGGGCTCGCCGGTGACGAGAATGATGACGCGGGCGCGGGGGCTCAGCAGCGGCACCATGCGCTTGGGATCGTCCGACTCGTGCCACTCGGGGCCCAGCTCGCCCTTTTCCACAGCCTCCTTCAGGCTGTAGGGCTTCCAGTTGTTGAAGCGGGAGCAGTTCAGCTCAAAGTACTCCGCCGTGACCTTGGCGTGTTCCTTGAGGTAGTCCGCCACGGCCTCCTTGGAATAGCCCTGCGCCGCCAGCAGCTCGGCCACCACGGGGGAGAGGAAGAGCACATGGGTCTCCAGATAGCCGCGCATGCACTCGTAGGGCTCCACCATACGGGTCAGCCAGTCGGTGAGGTAGTCCAGGTGCTGCTCGGCCTTGTCGCCGGTGGTCTGCAGAGGCTCGCTCATGGCGCGGCCGGAGGTGATGGACACCACGTTCTCGCCCTGGGCGAAGCCCAGCGTCTCCGCCAGCGTATGCCAGCCGATCTTTTCGCAGACCTGGTCGTTTTCAGGCGCCACGGCGCGGAACATCTGGCCGTGGGTGGACATGTCGGTGGAGCCCACCCGGAAGCCGGCGATGTTGTTGACCAGCAGGCGGTAGAAGCGGCCGATGGAGATGTTCGGCTGGCAGCCGGGACGCTGGTGGCCCACCTTGTAGTTGAAGCCGAGCTGGTCGCGGATGGGACCGTTCAGCATGGTGATGGCCTCCCAGCCGGGGGTGGCGCCGGAGTCGCGGATGTTGAACTCGGGATCGGAGATGATGCCGGCGATGGCGAGCAGCACGGGCATGTACTCCGGACGGCAGCCGGCCATGACGCCGTTCACCGCCACCTTCCAGACGGTGCAGGCCGCCATGGAGGGCTCCACGATGCCGAGGACCTCGTCCGGCGCGTGGTCTGTGAACTTCAGGAATTCCTCCACCTTTTCAATGGTGGGCGGGATGATGGGAAGGCCGTCGCCCCACTTGTTGTCCATGAAGTAGCTCTGCACCTCTTCGAAGGTGCCTTCGAAGATGATGTCGCGGTCGCCAGGGCCGCGCTTGCTGGGCTTGATGCTGCTCTTGACGGGGGTGGTGAGGGCCTTGATGATGTTGGGCACCACCACGGTCTCCAGCCGCTCGCGGATCTGCTCCTTGCTGTCCAGGGCGATGGGGACGGGGTACTCAACGGTGCGGAGGTCGGGATAACCGGCGCTGGCGCCGATCTTGCGCATCATGAAGGGGAAGCCGGGGCAGCCGATGGTCACCGCCGGGATGCCCACCTTCTCTGCGACGATACCTGCCCGCGCAACTGCGGGCGCGCAGGTGCCTCAGCAGCCGTTGCCGACAATGACCGCGTTGCAGCCCAGCTTGCGGATCTTGTCGGGCAGCTCGGCCATCATCTTGGCCTCGAAGGTGGGGTCGTGGAAGTTGCCGAATTCCTTGTAGCTGATAAAGCGGACGCCGGGGTATTTCTCCTTGATCAGCTCTTCGATAATGGGGAAGGTCTCGTCGCCGCGGAAGCCGTGGTTCCACAGCTCACCGATCACCATGCCGTTGAGGTCGGGCAGCGGGGGCGCGACCTTTTTGTCCTGCACGGCGCGGATACCGACGGGATAGACGACCTGGAACATGTCACTCACGGGGTTTTCCTCCTTTGATAGTTCATCTCTGACGCGGGGTACATTGGGTTGTTGTCTTTGACGCGGCGCCGCCTGTCAGGCGGGCTGTCTTTGGTACGGTTGACGCTTTTGGCTCAGTTGCTTTCGCTGGTCTGCTTGGCCAAGAAGTCGGTCTCGATCCTGGTGAGCTTCTTGGCAAAGACGATGGTGCAGATCAGGCCCAGGACGATGAAGATGCACATGGCGTACCACATGGCGGGGACATAGCCCGTGATGCTGGCCACATAGCCGCAGATGGTGGGGGCGATGATGGAGCTCAGGTCCAGGCCGATGAAGTTGGTGCTGGTGGCGGAGCCGCGGCGCTCCGGGCCGACAGCCTTGATGCTGAGGCCCTGCACCACGGGCTGGAAGCCGCCGAAGCCGAGGGCGCTGACGATACCGGCCAGCAGGAGCAGGGGCAGGCTGTCCGCGTAGGCGACCATGAGCAGGGAGACGGCGGTCAGGACGGCGCTGGGGATGGTGACCTTGACGAAGCCGTACTTATCCGCCAGCTTGCCCACCAGGGGACGGGTCACCAGCTGGGCGAAGGAGTAAGCGGTGAAATAGAGACTTGCACCCGCGACGCCGCGCTCCTCGTCATAGACCAGCAGGAAGGCGTTGGCGGCGGCGTAGCCGACAGAGAGCAGGAAATAAATGAAGGTGGGGAGCAGGGCTTCCTTGGCGATCATGTTCTTGGGGGTGATCTTGAACTTCACCTTCTCGCGGGGGGCCACCTTGACCTGGGTCGCCAGCAGGATGGCGATGCACATGATGACCACGGTGACGAAATAGGTATTCACCACGCCGATGGACTTGCGGGCGGCGGAGCCGATGGCGGGACCGAAGGCGTTGGCGATGATGGTGGTGCAGCCGTAGATGCCCATGCCGGTGGAGAAGCTCTCCTTCGGCAGCACATCCGCCACGATGGCCATGCAGCAGGCGTTGCCGAAGGCGTTGGCGATGCCCTGCAGCAGACGGAAGAACTTGAGGACGGTGATCACTTCCAGCCCCAGGGCGGCGGCGATGTTGGGGGACAGGGCGTAACCGAGATAGACGAGGCCGAAGCCGGCCATGGCGCAGATGACGATCTTCTTACGGTTGAAGCTGTTCATCGTGGGGCCGGCGATAAAGCGGAAGATCAGCGCGGTGTAGGCGAACATGCTCATGAGGATGCCGATCTCGTCGGCGGGCGCGCCCAGGTCCTTGGCGAAGAGGGAGAGGGAGGCGTTGCTCATCTTGACCGCGGTGTTCATGACGAGGTTTGCGAAGAAAATGCTGATAAACATCTTGTTCCACAGCGTTTTGGGGGCTTCCCAGGTGGGAAGCGTCGGGGCTTGCTTGTTTTCTGCCATGGTATTCTCCTCCTTGATCGTATAATTGATGTTGGACAGGATGGTGCAGTCGCGTTATAGTTTGTTAAATAACAAACTATAACGCGCGAGGGTTTCCGCTTTTTCGCCTCCGTCTGCCTTTATGATAGCATGGGGGTCTTTCTTTTCAAGGACATGGAACCATTAAAATGTGGATTATTTTAATATTTAACACTTATAATCGCTAATTTCGCTTTTGATTTAAATGGATGAAGATTGAAAATAAGCGCAAAATTTTTATATATGTGGATAATTTTATTTTTCTCCTTGATTCCGCGGGACGGCTCTGCTATGATGAGGTCAGCCTAGGCAGGAGGTATTGCCCATGTCTTTCACCGTTCTCGTCGCGGCGGCAAGCCCGGAGGCCGCCGGACACCGCGCCGCCGTGCTCGCCCGCTGCGAGCGCTTCCATATCTGCGGAGAGGTCTCCGGCTGTGCCGCGCTGCGGCGCGCCGCGGAGGACGCCGCGCCGGACCTCATCGTGACGGACGCGGAGCTGCCCGACGGCAACGCCCTGGAGGCGGTGCTGCACCTGCGCCGACTCGGAGCGGCGGCGAGCCTTGTCGCCGTCTGTCAGCGCCCTGACTTTGCCCTGGCCCGCCTGGCGGTGGACTGCCACGCCGAGAGCCTGCTTCTGGCGCCGGTTTCGGACGAGGCCCTGCTGCAGGCGGCGCAGGACGCCGCGGACCGGCTCAGCGCCCGGGCCGCCTCGCTGCCCCGCATGGAGTACCGCAAGGTCATCGGCCGGCTTTTCCTGGACCGGGGCCGCATCGCCACGGCGGACAACCTCCTGCCCCCTGAGATCGTCAACAGCCTGTACGACACCCATTTCCGGGACGACGCCTACCGCATGGTGGTGGTCTGCCTGGATCTGGACAGCCGCGTCAGCCGTCTGGAGCTGACGGCGCTTCTGGAGAGCTGCATGAACGCGCTGTACGCCGACGTGGCCCCCCACTGCTACGAGATCGTCATGCGCTACGCCTTCAACCGGGTGCATATCCTGCTGAACTATGCCGCCGGCGACGACGGACAGATCCTGCAGCTGCTGCTGCGGCGGCTCAGGCTTTCCCGGGAGGCCACGCCCCTGGGCTGCAAGCTCTCCTTTTCCTGCTCCGGGCGGCACAGCAGCATTCAGGACGTGAACTGCATGGCGGAGGAGTCCATGGACGCCGCCTGGTCCCGCTTCACCAGCGACGCGGGGCATCTTTTGCTGGAAAGCGACGACCAGCCCGCCTCGCCTTACGCGGAGGAGCTCTTCCGGACCACCGAGCAGGCGCTGAAGCACGCCTGCTATGAGTTGAACCTCCCGAAGTTCCAGGAGGAGCTGGCCCGCTTCTGCGCCCTGCCGGAGCGCATCACCGGCCGGCACGAGACGCGGCGGCTGCTGCGGCGGGTGGAGTATTACATGATAGACACCAACCACGACCTGATCTCCGCCGACGCCAACGTGAATGTGGTCAAGCAGAGCATCGTCCGGGCGCTGCAAAGCTCCACCTCGCTGTCGGAGTACCTGCAGAAGTACAGCTCCTGCCTGACCTCTCTCTTCCGCCAGGCTCTCGATCAGATCGGCGGGAAGCAGTCGCGCTACGTCCGGCTGGTGAAGCAGTATGTGCAGAGCCACCTGGGTGGCGCCATCCGCCTGACGGACGCGGCGGAGTGGGTGGGCCTGAGCCCGGTGTACCTTTCCGCCCTGTTCAAGAAGGAGACGGACTCCAACTTCTCCGACTACGTCAACGCCTGCCGGATCGAGCGGGCGAAGGAGCTGCTGGCGGACCAGCGGGCGAAGGTCTGCGACATCGCCCAGTCTCTGGGCTTTTATGACGCCAGGTATTTCAGCCGCGTCTTCAAGGAGATCGTGGGCATGCGGCCCACGGAGTACCGGGCGGCGCTGCGCGGCGCCTCCCGCGGGGAGTGAGAAACATGGCAACTGACAACAGATCCGGCGCACTGATCCATGACCTGACCACGGGGAGCGTGACAAAGAAGCTGCTGCTCTTCGCCGCACCCCTGTTCCTCTCCAGTCTGCTGCAGGTGGTGTACAACATGGTGGACATGGCGGTGGTGGGGCAGGCCGTGGGGAAGAGCGGGCTTTCCGCCGTCTCTCTCGGCGGCGACGTGCTGACGGCCCTCACCTTCGTGGCGACGGGCCTCTCCAACGCGGGGCAGGTCATCATTTCCCAGTTCATCGGCGCGGACCAGCGGGGGCATCTGAACCGCCTCATCGGCACCATGTTCACCTTTCTGCTCTCCAGCGCGCTGGTCCTCTCCGCGCTCTGCCTTTTGCTGCGCGAGCAGATCCTTCAGTGGATCAACACGCCGCCGGAGGCCCTTTCCTACGCCCGGGACTATCTGATCCCCTGCGCGCTGGGGCTGTTTTTCATCTACGGCTACAACATGGTCAGCGCCATCCTCCGCGGCATGGGCGATTCCCGGCACCCCTTCCTCTTCATCGCCACCGCCTCAGTGCTGAACGTACTGCTGGACCTGCTGTTCGTGCTGCGCCTGGGCTGGGGCACCCGGGGGGCGGCCCTGGCCACCGTCATCGCCCAGGCGGTGAGCTTCCTCTGCGCCATCGTCTTTCTGTGGCGGCGGCGGGAGGCGTTCTGCTTTGATTTCCGTCCCGCCAGCTTCCGCATCTCGCCGGAGATGCTGCGGACGCTTCTGAAGCTGGGCATCCCCATGGTGCTGCAGGCGGCCGCCATCTCCTTTTCCAAGGTCTTCATCACGAGCTGGGTGAACAGCTACGGCGTGGAGGCCTCCGCCGTCTCCGGCATCGGCAACAAGCTCCAGACCCTGACCAACGTCTTCGCCCAGGCGCTCTCCACCTCCGGCGCCTCCATGATCGCCCAGTGCATCGGCGCGGAGAAGTACCAGCGCGTGCCGAAGGTCATCCGCACCTCGGTCTGCTTTGACGGCGCGGTGGCGGCGCTGATGTCCGCCGTCATCATCCTCTTCCCGCGCTGGGTCTTCGGCTTCTTCACCGACGACGAGGCGGTGCTGGCCCTGGCGGCGAGCTATGTCCCCGTGGCCGTGCTGCTTTTCACCAGCTGCGTGTTCCGTTCGCCCATGATCGCGCTCATCAACGGTTCGGGCAACTCCCGGCTGAACCTGGCCATCGGGCTGCTGGACGGCGTCGCCTGCCGCATCGGCTTCGCCGCCATACTGGGCTTCGCCTGCGGCTTCGGGATCTACGGCTTCTGGTACGGCAACGCCATCTCCGGCTTCGTCCCCTTCCTGATCGGCTTTCCGTACTACCTCTCCGGCAAGTGGCGGACGAAAAAGTACCTGCTTAAGTGAGGGCGCAAAAGCGCCTCCGCCGATGGGAGCGGAGGCGGAAAAATACAGCAAGGCGGGAGCACCGTTTGCGTGCTCCCGCCTCTTTTTTCAATATTGCGTTTTGCCCTGGTCAGGACCGCTTGAAAAGCTGCGACCGGACGACCCCCCTGGGGTCCTTCACCAGCAGGACCACCACCCAGATCACCAGCGCCAGCGCGATGACGGAGAGACCCAGGAAAAGGTCGTTCAGCATATCCGCCGCCGCGGGGGTGAAGTAGGCCGCGCCCAGCTCCATGTACTCAAAGATGGCGTCGCCCAGCCACATGAGGGAGGCGCCCCAGAACATCCAGCAGAGGACGCTCACCTGCATCTCCCGGGCCGCGGCGCTCTTGTACCAGACCGCCGTGCAGACCACGGCGGCGAGAACAGTCGTCAGCAGAGTCATGACGAGCCCCCTTACTGCGCGGCGCCGGAGCGCAGCGCTTTCTTCTCCATGGCGTTGGTGACCAGCACCATGCAGCCCCAGACCGCCGTGATGATGACGGCCATCAGTACGCCGATGGTGCCCATCTCGGTCAGCATTTCCGCGGTGTCGGCGGGGCTGTTCATAGCCGTCAGGAACGGGAACCAGGGCACGATCTCGCCGTGCCAGAGATGCTCGAAGGCCAGCAGGACGGAGCCGCCCCACAGCATGTTGGACAGCCACTTCAGCTTTCTGACAAAGCCGATCCGCTGCTCCGCCTGATAGGAATCGGAGCCGGCGGCCCCCGCCTTCTTCTCCGCGGCCTTGGACGCCGCCGTCACAACAGCCGCCTCAGCGGCCGAAACCAAAAAACATGCCATCGTTCTTTTTCCTCCCAAATCGTTTTGCCCTGCGGCGCTGTGCGCCGTCCGGCCCGTGCCGGCACGGCCAAGCTTGACATGGCCAAGTTCAATATACCCCGGAAAATTTTTCTTGTCAAGGTCTCCGCGGGGCGGGGGATACAGTAAGGCGGGAGCACCGCAGGCGATGCTCCCGCCTTTTTTCCGCCTCTCCCCGAGGGGGACCCGCGTCCTTTACTGGTCGGCGCGGGTGAGGTCCAGCCCTCTTTCGCCCACCTGGACGCTCCCGTCCTTCAGCGAGAGATAGGGGGAGAACTCCACCGTCTCCGACCCGCGGGTCAGGGAGACCGACGCGTCGGGGAAGATGTCGCTGACGTTGCACTGGATGATGAAGGGGCGGCACGCCGCCTCCTCATAGATCAGCGTCTGCTCCATGGTCTCCATGTCGCCCTTGTACAGGCGCAGGGACATGTCGGTATACCTGGGGATGACCAGATAGTACTCGCCGTCCGAAAGGTAGTGGATGGGCGGGTCCTGGTCGTCCAGATAGCTCTCCGCGTAAAACGCCAGATCCTCGATCTCCTGGTAGCCCAGGAACGCCACGGCGTAGAGCTGGTCCTCCCGGAACGGTATGGCGTCCAGCTTGCTGACCTGGGGCGGCTCCTGCGTCTCCGGCGCGTCCGTGCCGGGGTCCCCGCCGCAGCCCGCCAGGGCCAGAAGGCAGCACAGGGCCGCGGCCAGTGCGATCAGTTTCTTCATGTTCTGTCACCTCCGCTTACGGATTTTCCGCGGACAGGCGGCCGCCCGGGCGGCGCTCTGTCCCGCAGGCAGATTATACAGGATAGGAAGGCGAAAGGCAAGTGCGGGGCCTGCGCACCGGGCAGGCGGGGAAGGAGCGGATAGGCAAAAACGGCGCGGCGCCCACGTTCTAACGAGGGGGGAGGAGAATACAATCATACCGATCTCAAAGTACCAAAAATATCTCCATTTACGGTCTTCATCGTCAGCGCCATCGTGCTGCTCCGCAGCCAAAGGCTCGCCGACTGCCCCTCCGTGGCCTGGGCGGATCGGTCTTTCTCCATCCAGACCTCCAAGGACGCCAAACAAGTCGGATTGAAGGCACGGAACGTTATTTTGACAGCTTCCGTCATCGCCGCTGCTTTCAGCGTCCTGCTGATCGCCGGGCCATATCACAGCCCAAGGGACGCAGATATTGTGGCCGGCGGCACTTTGCCGGCGGAAGGGCTCAAACATCCCTGCGCCGTGACCCTCACGCTGGCCGACTGCGGCGCCCGCTCCGCGGGCCCCTCGTCCCCGGAGACGGGCTTGCGTTTTTTTAAAAAAGTCTTAAAATAGGAAGAAACGATGCGTCCGCAGTGCGCCCTTTCGGATATGGTCTTATGCATTTGCCTCCAGGAACTTCAAAAGCGCCTCCCGCCAGGCTTCGCCGAAAGGGCCGCAGATGCGCTCCGCCGCGTCCGGCCAGTCCAGAAGGGCGCCCGCCATGGTGTATTTGCAGCAGCGGACCGAAAGCTCCCCAAAGGCCTCCTCCATGGCCTTTTCTGTGCGGTTCAGTTCGCCCATCTCCTCTGCGTTTCCGACTGAAACGGGTCTCAGTTTATCATAACTTATGTTATATCGGTTTTCCTGATCGGGAAAACCGATCTCCGGACAGGACAGGCCGCGCCCCAGCCTGCCGGAGCATCCCGCCCGCGCCGCGGCCTGTCGGCGCGATCTTTGCGTGCAAGAAGGGTTCTATGGACAAGAAACGTTGGAAAACAGTCTTGGTCAGCGTGACGACGCTGCTGCTCCTGTTTCTGCTGGTGGCCTGGGTCTTTCGGGGCCAGTACCGGGAGATCGTGCAGAATATCCGCGCCGTGGGCGCGGGGGACCTGCTGCTCCTGCTGAATACCGGCCTGGTGTACCAGCTGCTGGAGGCGGCGGTCTGCCGGGCGCTGATACGCCGTCACCTCCCGGCCTTTTCCTTCCGGCAGGCGACGGAGGTCACCTTCCTGGGGGTTTTCGGGAACGTGTCCACGCTGTCCGTGGGCTCCGTCCCCATGCAGAGCTACTACCTGCACCGCTGCGGCCTGATGGTGGGCAGCGGCGTGGGGACCATGACGCTGGAGTATGTGTTTCATAAGAGCACTATCCTGCTCTACACCACCGTTCTGCTGCTTTGTCAGGGACGGTGGCTCGGCGACACGGGCCGGGGCCTTGCCCGCTATCTGCTGCTGGGATACGGGATCTGCGCGCTGATCATCGCGGCGCTGCTGCTGCTCTGCACCTGGGAGAAGGTGCAGAGGCTGGCGCTGTGGCTGGTGGACCGCCTGCCGGACACGGGGAAGTGGGAGGGCCGCAAGCGCCTGTGGCGGACGAACCTGACCGCGCTGTACGCCGAGTCCCGGCACCTGCTCCGCGACCGGCGCCGCCTGTGCAAGGTGCTGGCGCTGAACGTGCTGAAGCTGCTCTGCCTCTACAGCGTCCCCTTCCTCTGCATGCGGATGCTGGGTATAGCCGGCCCCTCCTTCTGGCACACGCAGCTGTTGACCGCGCTGATGCACCTGATCTCCAACGCCCTGCCCAATGTGGCGGGCATGGGGCCGGTGGAGCTGGCCTTCGTGATGATATTCTCCCATTATATCGAATACGCCCAGGCGTCCTCGGCCCTGCTCCTCTACCGCGTGGCCACCTTCTTTTTCCCCTTCCTTCTCAGCATCCTGGTGTTTTTGCGGGTGCAAAAGCGCATGCTGAACGATGCCCGGGAGGACTGAGCGCCGCGCGCGGGGCGGGGGACCGGAGAGCGGAAACAGCGTAATAAAGGGCGGGAACATCTTGTACGGTGTTCCCGCCCTTTTTGCCGCCGCCGAAACAATTTGCGACCGTTGGGGAGAAAACCGTACTTATATGATGAAAGCGCTTTTCGAATCTTTCATACCGCAACGGAGGCCGCCTTATGGAGGATGAAAAGATTATCGGGCTATACTGGGACAGGAATGAGGAAGCTATCGCGGAAACGGCGTCCAAATATGGCAAGCGGTGTTTCCAGATCGCAAACAATATCCTCGCCAGCCATGAGGACAGCGAGGAATGTGTAAACGACACATACCTCGGCTTGTGGAACGCAGTTCCCAAACAAAAGCCGGCCCGCTTTTCCGTGTTTGTCAGCAGGGTCGGATCGAGCAGGCCATCGACGCCTTTTTGTGGGAGCAGAAAGAGGAAAAGCGGCTCGTCTTCATACGCCGTTACTGGTATTTTGATTCTATCGAAAGCATTGGCAGGCGCACAGGCTACAGCCAGAGCAAGATCAAATCCATGCTTTTCAACATGAGGCAAAAATTGCGGAGCCATTTGGAAAGGGAGGGCTTTGACTTATGAACCAAAAACAGCTTTCTGACAGAATGGGGAATATCGACGACCGCCTTGTGCAGCAGGCGGAGCAGGTGCCGGACTATGCCCGGCGTCACCGGAGAAACGGTTGGAAAAGAGTTGCCGGCATGGCCGCGGCCGTCGCCCTGCTGGTGTGCGGCGGCGTGATGACCGCAGACCAGGTAGAAAACAGCCAGTGGAATTACGCGGCAAACCGGTATCTGTTTGCAACGCAGGACTGCACATATCTGCTCTATTATGCCAGCGATGTGCAGTTCCCTCCCGACATGGAGGAAGAGTACCGGCAGCTGGAGGCGGGCATCCAAGATATTCGCATGATCGTTGATCGCTTGCTTGCCGGTAAAGAATAGCGCCGACGGGCAGGGACGGGGCAGATTGACCCGTCCCTGCCCGTTCAAAGCGTATCCGCAGCCGGCATGACAGATCCCGACTGCAGTACCCGCCCGGATCATGCGGCCCGGCTCCCCGCTGCTCGCTCCGAGCGTGATGAAAGGACTTGGGGCAAAAGAAATCCTTGTTTTTCGTGACAGCATCATCTGCAAGCGAAGCGGTTCCGATCTGAAGTTTGCATTGACAGCTAATGTTCATTAGCCTATAATTTGGCTATCAATCGTTAGCTGCGAGGGGATTATGAAAAACGAAACGACGAAGCAAAGAATTCTGACGGAAGCAGTCAAACTGTTTTCGAAAGAGGGATATGAGGCTGTCAGTGTGGATCAGATCGCAAAAGCTGTCGGTATCAAAGCCCCTTCCCTCTATAAGCATTACAAAAGCAAACGGGATATTTTTGACAGCATCTTACAGGTCATGGAACAGCGGGATGGAGAAAACGCGATCGCCTGTTCTTTGCCGGAGGGAACGGCAGAGGCCATGCCGGAAGCCTATGAACGGTCGTCCATAGAGGATCTCATCACATTCAGCAAACAGCAATTCCGTTATTGGACGGAGGATGAGTTTGCCTCTTCTTTCCGAAAGATGCTGACGGTGGAACAATACCGCAGCGCAGAAATGCATGGCCTTTACCATCAGTACCTCGGCGCCGGCCCGCTGAACTATGTCGCAGATCTATTGGGCTCTCAGGCGGAAGCCCTGTCGTTCTATGGCCCAATGTACCTATTGTACAGCGTCTACGATGACGCGGACGATAAGTTGTCCGTATGCGCCTTACTGGACGCCCATTTGGAGAGGTGGCACAGATGAATTTTTCTATCCCGGACCGCTGGGCGGCGCTGGCCGCTCAGTATCCCGAACGGACCGTGGGGCGGATCACGCTGCAGGAAAAGGGGATGTATCGGATCCGCACCAGCATGGGCGAACAGAATGCTCTTGTTTCCGGCAGGTTTCAATTCGACGCGCAGTCCCCGTCCGATTACCCCGCCGTAGGCGACTATGTGATGGTCAGCTATGCCGATCCCGATACGGCCGTCATCCATCAGGTGCTGCCTCGTAAAAGCCTGTTTATACGCAGGGCGGCAGGCACTTCCAAAACGGAACAGGCAGTGGCTGCCAATATCGATACCGTGTTTCTGTGTATGAGCCTGAACAACGACTTCAACCTCCGCCGGCTGGAACGCTATCTGGCCGCCACATGGGAAAGCGGAGCCGAGCCGGTGGTGGTGCTGACCAAAGCGGACTTGTGCGCGGACCTGCCCCAAAAACAAAGGAAAGTGGAAGCAATCGCCATGGGCGTGGATATTCTCACCACCTCCGCCATGGAGTCGGACGGATACCGGCAGATCATGCCTTATATCACAGAGGGCAGGACCGTTGCCTTTGTGGGTTCCTCCGGCGTGGGCAAGTCCACGCTGATCAACCGCCTGCTGGGGGAAGAACGCCTGGCGACGGACGGCCTCAGAAATGACGATAAGGGCCGTCACACCACGACCCACAGGGAACTGCTGTTTCTGCCCGGCGGGGCCATGGTCATTGATACGCCGGGCATGCGGGAACTGGGCATGTGGGACGCC
>JBJDYT010000042.1:0-22678 GCA_051867635.1 Oscillospiraceae bacterium | reverse complement strand
TCCAGGGCGGTGTACTGGGGGAAGAGGTTGAAGCTCTGGAACACCAGGCCGAAGTGCAGCCGCTTGCGGCGGATAGCCTCCGCGCTCTGGGTGGCGGGCGCGGCGGCGTCGAAGATGACGTCTCCACCCGCGGTGATGCTGCCCACGTCCGGCGTCTCCAGCAGGTTCAGGCAGCGCAGGAGCGTGGTCTTGCCGCTGCCGGAGGAGCCGATGATGACCAGGCACTGGCCCTTTTCCAGGGAAAAGCTGATGTCCTTCAGCACCTCTGTCTCGCCGAAGCTCTTGCCCAGGTGATTCACTTCCAGGATCGACATGTCCGCTCCTCCTTATCTGAAATAGCTGAGCCGCCGCTCCACATAGCCGAACAGCAGTGTCAGGATGCCCACGAAGATCAGGTAGTACACGCCGGTGAAGAACAGCGGCCAGAGCAGGCCGGAATAGCCGTGGGAGCCCTTCAAAAACGCATAGCCCGCCCAGATGACCTCCTGCAGGGAGATGATGCGGGCGATGGAGGTGTCCTTCACCAGGGTGATGATCTCGTTGGACATGGGGGGGATGATGCGCTTGATCATCTGCAGCAGCGTGACCTTGAAGAAGATCTGGGACTTGGTCATGCCCAGCACCAGGCCCGCCTCCTGCTGGCCCACGGGAACGCCCTGGATGCCGCCGCGGTAGATCTCGGAGAAGTAGCAGGCGTAGTTGATGATGAAGGCGATGGCGGAGGCGAGAAAGCGGCCGGACTCGCCGCTGGGCCAGGGGCTGCCGCTTTTCAGCACATAGCCGGGTATGTAGAAGATGATGATGAGCTGCAGCATCAGCGGCGTGCCGCGGATGATCCACACCACCGTTTTGGTCAGCCAGCGCAGGGGAGCGAGCCGGCTCATGGAGCCGAAGGAGATCACCAGCCCCAGGGGGATCGCGCCGATCAGCGTCACAGCAAACAGCTTCAGCGTTTGCAGGAAGCCCACGTTCAGCGCGCCGATGACAGTTGTGAACATACTTTCGACCTGCCTTTCTCTCTCATGCGGTCAAACCGGCCAAACGCAGAGGAGGGACCTCCTCTGCGTTTGGGAAGTAACTGTTTGAGCTGCCGATCACTTCTGCTCGATGAGCTTGTCGGCGATGTTGTAGGTCTCCGCCACCTGCTGCATGGTGCCGTCGGCGTAGCTCGCGGCAAAGAACTCGTTGAGCTTCGCCGCCAGATCGGAGCCCTGGCGGAAGCCCACGCCGTACTCCTCGCTGTTCAGCTCCACGGTGTAGGTCAGGTTGGCATAGCTGGTGCCCTCGCCCACCATGGCGGCGGCCATCAGATAGTCGATGACAGCGGCGTCGGCGGTGCCGGAGCTGACCTCCAGCAGAGCGGTGGCCTGGTCCTGAACGGGGGTGTAGCTGTAGCCCAGGTCATCCAGCACCTCCTGGCCGGCGGAGCCGTTCTCCACGGCGAACTGCAGCGCAGCAAGGCTCTCCGCGGTCTGGAACTGCTCGGCCTTGTCCGCGGGAACGATGGCCACCTGGGCGTTGTTGAAGTAGGGGTTGGAGCAGGCCATGGCGCTCTTGACCTCGTCGGTCAGGGTCATGCCGTTCCAGACCACGTCGATGGTCTTGCCGTCCAGCTCCATGACCTTGTTGTCCCAGTCGATGATCTGGAACTCCACCTCCACGCCGAGATACTCGGCGAAGGCGCGGGCCATGTCGGCGTCGAAGCCGATCCAGTTGCCGTCGGCGTCCTGATAGTCCATGGGTTCGAATTCGGTGATGCCCACGATGAGGGTGCCCTTGTTCTGGACATAGGCCAGATCGCTCTCAGCGACCTCTTCACCGCCGGCTTCTTCCCCGTCGGCCGCCTCGCTGTCGCCGCTGCCGCCGCAGGCGGCCAGCATGCTCAGGCAGAGGACCAGGGACAGGATCATGGCAAGAACTTTTTTCATCAATCTTTCCTCCAGGTATTTTAATAAATTAAAGCGCTAATGCATTAGCGAATTAGCATGAAAGTATCATAACACGGCACGGGAAAAATGCAAGCCTTTTTTGGCAAAAAGAACGGGCTTTCGATGCTTTTTTACGTTTGAGACAAGACACATGGCTGCCGCGGCCCCGGCTTTCGTGCTTTTCGACGAGGGAGCCGGCGCTTTTATAATAATGTATCCTGCGGGCGCGGGAAAAGGGCGGCGCGGGAAAAAAGCGGGAGGCGGTTGTTTTGCGGACGCTTTCCGCATAGAGTTTTTCTGTGGGACGAGTCCGTTTCGGCGGAGTTACCGGTCCGCGGGAGGCGCGCCCGGGCGAAAAGCGACCTGTGATTCTTTTAATTACTGTCGAAAAACTTGCTTTTTGCCGTGGGTTTGGTATAATGCGAATATATGCAATAAGAAAAAGATGCGAAATGTGATAAAAATTACTTATTATACCCGGATTTTCATCACACCGCAAAATAATCAGAAGGAGGAAGTTGCTATGGCCCGTTTGAGCGAAGCGGCGGTGGCGCAGATCAACGAGATCTGTGACCGCTACGCCCAGGAAAAGACCCCGCTGATGATGATCCTCAGCGCCGTACAGGAGGAATACGGCTACATCCCCATCGAGGTGCAGGAGATCATCTCGGACAGGACCGGCATATCCGTGGCGGAGATCTACGGTGTGGTCACGTTTTACTCGTTTTTCTCGCTGGAGCCTAAGGGAAAGTACGTCGTCGGCTGCTGCCTCGGCACCGCCTGCTATGTCAAGGGCTCCCAGCAGATCATCGACAAGTTCTCCGAGGTGCTGGGGATTAAGCCCGGCGGCACCACGAAGGACGGCATGTTCACGCTGGACGCCCTGCGCTGCATCGGCGCCTGCGGCATCGCTCCGGCGGTGACCATCAACGGCAAGGTCTATCCCAAGATGACGGTGGACAAGGTGGCCGCTGTGGTGGCGGAATATCGGGAAAGGGAGGAACTGTGACATGATCAAGACTCCGGAACAACTGGAAAAGCGGCTTTGCAGCTGTATGGCCGCCATGGAGAAGAAGGTCAGCGGCGAGGGCGGCAAGCGCGCCATCGTGCTTTGCGGCGGTACCGGCTGCCTTTCCTCCGACTCCCGGCACATCCGTGAGAAGTTCGAGCGGCTGGTGGAGGAGAAGGGCCTGTCCGACCATGTGACGGTGAACCAGGTGGGCTGCTTCGGCTTCTGCTCCCAGGGCCCCTTCGTGAAGATCTACCCCGAGGACACGCTGTACCGCCTGGTGAAGATCGAGGACGTGGACGAGATCATTGAGCGGGATATCATCGGTGGCCAGGTGGTGGAGCGCCTGCTCTATGAGGATCCCCAGACCCACGAGAAGATCCCCCGCCAGGACGACATCACCTTCTATAAGAAGCAAAAGCGTATCGCGCTGCACGGCTGCGGCGCCATCAATCCCGAGGATATCAACGAGGCCATGGGCTACGGCGCCTTCCAGGGCCTGAAGCGCGCCCTCAGCATGGAGCGCAAGGCCGTCATCGACGAGGTGATGGCGGCGGGCCTCCGGGGCCGCGGCGGCGCTGGCTTCCCCACCGGGAAGAAGTGGAGCTTCGCCTACGCCAACGACAGCGACGAGAAGTACATCATCTGCAACGGCGACGAGGGCGACCCCGGCGCGTTCATGGACCGTTCCATCCTGGAGGGCAATCCCTTCGCCGTGGTGGAGGGCATGATGATCGCGGCCTACGCCATCGGCGCGCAGAACGGCTATTTCTACATCCGGGCGGAGTATCCCATCGCGGTGCACCGCCTGCAGATCGCCATCCGGCAGATGGAGGAGCTGGGCCTGCTCGGCGACAACATCCTCGGCAGCGGCTTCAACTTCCGGGCGCACCTGCGCCTGGGCGCGGGCGCTTTCGTCTGCGGCGAGGAGACGGCGTTGCTGAACTCCATCGAGGGCAAGCGCGGCATGCCCCGTCCCCGGCCTCCGTTCCCGGCGGCCAAGGGCCTCTGGCAGCAGCCCTCCGTGGTGAACAACGTGGAGACCCTGGCCTGCGTCCCCTTCATTTTCCGGGAGGGCGCGGCGGAATTCGCCAGGTACGGCACCGAGCGGTCCCGCGGCACCAAGGTCTTCGCCCTGGGCGGCAAGGTGAACAACGTGGGCCTGGTGGAGGTCCCCATGGGCACCACGCTGCGGGAGCTGGTCTATGATATCGGCGGCGGCATCGCCGGCGGCAAGGAGTTCAAGGCCATCCAGACCGGCGGTCCCTCCGGCGGCAACCTGACCAAGGACTTCCTGGATGAGTCCATCGACTTCGACAACCTGGTGGCCAAGGGCTCCATGATGGGCTCCGGCGGCGCCATCGTCATGGACGAGGACAACTGCATGGTGAACGTGGCCCGCTTCTACATGGACTTCATCTGCGACGAGAGCTGCGGCAAGTGCACCGCCTGCCGCATCGGCACCAAGCGCATGCTGGAGATCCTCAACCGCATCTGCGACGGCCAGGGCACCATGCAGGATCTGACGGATCTGGAGGAGCTGGCGGAGACGGTGAAGACCAACTCCCTCTGCGCCCTGGGCCAGACCTCCGCCAACCCCGTCATCTCCACCATGACCCATTTCCGGGACGAGTATCTTGCCCACATCGTGGACAAGAAGTGTCCCGCCAAGGTCTGCAAGAACCTGATGCAGTACAAGATCGACCCGAACAAGTGCATGAAGTGCAGTCTCTGCGCCCGGATGTGCCCCACCGGCGCCATCACCGGCAAGGTCAGGGAGATCCCCTTCGTCATCGACCCGGAGAAGTGCATCAAGTGCGGCACCTGCATAGCGGGCTGTAAGTTCGGCGCCATCAGCAAGGAATAAGAAAGGGGGAAGAAAACGATGTCTCTCGTACATATCAAGATTGAAGGCCACCCCTATGAGGTGGAAGAGGGCCTGACCATTCTGGAAGCGGCCCGCCGCTGCGGATATGAGATCCCTTCCCTCTGCAGCTTTAACCACGGCGAGTGTTCCCTGGCCTCCTGCCGCGTCTGCCTGGTGGAAGCCACCGGCGCCAAGGGCCTGGTCGCCTCCTGTGTCTATCCCGTGGCGGAGGGCATGGAGATCACCATTTCCTCGCCCAAGGCCACCCGCGCCCGCCGCATCAGCGTGGAGCTGCTGCTGTCCAACCACTCCCAGAACTGCCAGCAGTGCGAGAAGAACGGCCGCTGCGAGCTGCTGCATGTGGCGCAGCTCACCGGCGCTCGGGAGAACGCCTTCCAGGGCGAAAAGACCCCCGCCACGCTGGACGAGGTGACTCCCTCCATCGTGCGGGACACCTCCAAGTGCATCCTCTGCGGCCGCTGCGTGGCCCGCTGCGAGAGCGCCCACGGCAAGGGCGTGCTGGGCTTTGAGAACCGCGGCTTCTCCACCATCGTGGCCCCCGCGGGCAACCGGGGCCTTGCCAAGTCCCCCTGCATCCTCTGCGGCCAGTGCGTCAGCGTCTGCCCCACCGGCGCGCTGATGGAGAAGAGCGAGATCGACAAGGTGGACGAGGCCTTCCGGCAGCACAAGTTCGTGGTGGTGCAGACCGCGCCCGCCGTCCGCGCCGCCATCGGCGAGGAGTTCGGCATGAAGATCGGCACCCCCGCCACCGGCAAGATGGTGGCGGCGCTGCACCGCCTGGGCTTCGACCGGGTGTATGACACCGACTTCGCCGCCGACCTGACCATCATGGAGGAGGCGACGGAGCTGCTGCAGCGCATCCAGACCGGCGGCGTCCTGCCCATGATCACCTCCTGCAGCCCCGGCTGGATCAATTACGCCGAGTGCTACTTCGGCGACCATCTGGACCATCTCTCCTCCTGCAAGTCTCCCCATGAGATGATGGGCGCCGTCATCAAGAGCTATTTCGCCGAGAAGAACGGCATCGACCCCAAGGACATCTTCGTGGTGTCCATCATGCCCTGCACCGCCAAGAAGTTTGAGAAGGAGCGCCCCCAGAACCGGGCGGTGGAGAACCTCCCCGATGTGGATGCGGTGCTGACCACCCGGGAGCTGGCGCGGCTGATCAAGCGCAGCGGCATCCAGTTCAAGAAGCTGCCTGACGAGGAGTTCGACCAGGATCTGCTGGGCGAGGCCTCCGGCGCGGGCGTCATCTTCGGCGTCACCGGCGGCGTCATGGAGGCGGCCCTCCGCACGGCGTACAAGGTGCTGACGGGCAAGGAGCATGAGGCCGTGAAGTTCGAGGCCGTGCGCGGCTTTGACGGCATCAAGGAGGCCTCCATCGACATCAACGGCATGACGGTGAACGTGGCCGTGGCCCACGGCATGCGCAACGCCCGGGTGCTGCTGGACGAGATCAAGGCCGGCACCTCCAAGTACCATTTCATCGAGATCATGGGCTGCCCCGGCGGCTGCGTCAACGGCGGCGGCCAGCCCTACGTCCGGCCCTGCTTCCTGCCGGACGAGGATCTGGATATCCTGGACACCTACCGCGCCAAGCGGGCGGAGGCGCTGTACAGCGAGGACGAGCGCAACGTCCTGCGCCAGTCCCACAACAACACCCAGATCCAGAAGCTCTACGCTGACTATCTGGGCGAGCCCTGCTCGCACCGGGCCCACGAGCTGCTGCATACGAGCTATGCCGCACGGGAGCCCTTCCCCCAGTAAGTGAAGTCTTTCCCTGCCGGAGGCCCTGACGGGCCTCCGGCTTTTTTTGTCTGCCCCGCTGTTGCGGAGGGAGGGGAGACATAGTATAATAAGCAAAAAAGCGGCCTGTCCTCGCCGCAGAAAGAGAGGAACGCCTATGGACCAGTTTCTGGATTTCAAGCCCGCCAAGTGCCGGGACTGCTACCGCTGCCTGCGGGAGTGCCCGGTGAAGGCCATCCGCATCGTCAACCACCAGGCCCGCATCATTCCGGAGCGCTGCATCCTCTGCGGCAACTGCACCCGCGTCTGCCCGCAGAACGCCAAGACCGTGCATTCCCAGATCGGGGAGGTGCGCCGGCTGCTGGCGTCCCAGTCGGACGTGCTGGCCAGCGTGGCCCCCTCCTTTGTGGCCACCTTCTCGCTGGAGGGCTTCGGCCAGATGGCGGCGGTGCTGGAGAAGCTGGGCTTTTTCTACGCCGAGGAGACGGCGGTGGGCGCCGCCGCGGTGACCCAGGAATACGCGCGGCTGATGAAGGAGGAGAAGTATAAAAACCTCATCTCCTCCGCCTGTCCCGCCATCAACCGCATGCTGCAGATCTACCACCCGGAGATGCTCAAGTACCTGGCCCCGGTGGATTCCCCCATGGTGGCCCATGCGAAGATCCTCCGCCAGAGCTTCCCGGACGCCAAGATCGTGTTCATCGGCCCCTGCATCGCCAAGATGCGGGAGGCGTCGGAGAGCGAAGTGGTGGACGCTGTGCTGACCTTCGAGGACCTGAGGACCATGATGGAGGAGGACGGCCTGACCTTCCCGGCGGCGGAGCGGCCGGAGGCCCAGGCCCAGGGCGCCAGCGGGCGCATCTACCCCATCGCCCGGGGCGTCATTAAGTCCTTCCCCGAGGAGATCCCGGGGTATAAGCCCCTGGCCGTGGACGGCGTGCGCAAGTGCATGAACGCCAGCCGCTACATCGACGAGCTGGACCATGTGTTCGTGGAGATGAACTGCTGCGAGTACGCCTGCATCAACGGGCCCTGCTCGCTGCAGCACCAGGATTCCGCCGTGCTGGCGGACGCGAAGGTGCGCCACTATGCGGCCCAGGCGGAGGAGGCGGGGGTGTCTCTGGACGGCGCGGAGCTGGCCCACCGCTATCCGCGGCTGAAGGAAAAGGGCTGCGACCCGCCGGAGCAGGAGATCAAGGCCATCCTGGCCAAGACCGGCAAGACGAAGAAGGAGGACGAGCTGAACTGCGGCGCCTGCGGCTATGAGAGCTGCCGGGAGAAGGCCTGGGCGGTGTACAACGGCTTCGCGGACGTGGAAATGTGCATCCCCTACATGCGGCAGAAGGCCGAGTCCGTCTCCGCGGAGGTCATGCAGCGCATGCCCAACGGCGTGGTGGTGCTGAACTCCCTCTTCGAGATCGAGGAGATCAACCTGGTGGCCTCCCGGCTGCTGGACATCGACTACCACAACTACAAGGGCCGCAATTTCTTCGACCTCTCCGACATCGTGGAGTTCATCCAGGTCCAGTCCTCCGGCGAGAATCTGTTCAACCGCCGCGTGAAGGTGGGCAAGACCCAGAAGTATGTGGAGATCTCCATCATCAACATGAAGGACCACGACAGGCTCCTGGGTATCATGAAGGACGTGACGGAGGAGGAGACCTACAACGAGAAGCTGCGGGAGGTCCGGGAGCAGACCTTCGCCGTCACAGACCAGGTGGTGAAGAATCAGATGAAGATCGCGCAGGAGATCGCTTCCCTGCTGGGCGAGACCACCGCAGAGACCAAGGTGGCCCTGCTGAAGCTCAAGGAGATCCTGCAGAGCGACCAGTAAGGGGGCGGCCATGTCCTATTATATCGACTGCGGCTACGCCACCATGAACAAGCACGGGGAGGAGCTCTGCGGCGACCGGGTGCAGGTCATTGACTCCGGGGAGGACCGCATCCTGGTGCTGGCGGACGGCATGGGCAGCGGCGTGAAGGCCAACATCCTCTCCACCATGACCTCCCGCATCCTCACCACCATGATGGCCCAGGGCGCCGGCATCCGGGACTGCGTCCGCACCATCATGGAGGCTCTCCCGGTCTGCCGGGAGCGGGGGATGAACTACTGCACCTTCACCATCATCCATATGACCCCCTCCGGCGAGGGGGTGATGTACGAATACGACAACCCCCAGGCCATCCTGCTCCGGGACGGGAAGTGCGGCGATCTGGAGCGGACCGCCATCCAGGTGGCGGACAAGACGGTGTACCGCTCGGACTTCCGCCTGCGGGACGGGGAGAGCATCGTCACCATGAGCGACGGCGTGCTCTTCGCCGGCCCGGACAGCGTCCTGAACTACGATTGGCAGCGTCCTCAGATCATGGCCTATCTCGACCGCATGGCGCGGCCGGGGATGAGCGCCACGGCGCTTTCCGCCATGCTGGCGGGGGCCTGCATGGACCTGTACTGCGGCAAGCCGGGGGACGACACCACCGCCGCGGTGGTGAGCCTGCGCAGGCCCTGCTCCGTCTCCGTCATGATCGGTCCGCCGGCGGACCGGAGCCGGGAGGAGGAGCATGTGCGCCATTTCCTCAGCTGCGGCGACAAGCACATCGTCTGCGGCGGTACCACCTCGGAGATCGTGGCCCAGCAGCTGGGCGGAAAGCTGACCCTGCTGCCCCATACGGGCTTCCGCACCGTACCGCCCTACAGCCTGCTGGAGGGCGTGGACCTGGTGACGGAGGGCGCGCTGACCATCCAGTACGTGGCGGAGCTGGCGGCCCGGCACCTGGACCCCTATGCCCTGGGCATGAAGCGCTATGACGGAGACAACGGCGCGGAGAAAATGGCCCGGCTGCTTTTCGAGAAGGCGTCGGAGGTCACGTTCTTCATCGGAAAAACGGTGAACAGCGCCCACGCCGGCACGGTGGCCGACTCCGGCAAAAAGACCCAGTCCATCGCCTCCCTGTGCCAGAGCCTGCGGCGGATGGGGAAAAACGTGGTGGAGATCTACCACTGACGGCCGCACCGGCGCGGCTCCGGGAGAAATGACAAACTGGTTACAAAATCGGGCCGAAGGCCCGATTTTGTTGCTGTTTTGTGGTGGAATCCCCCTTTCCGGGAGCGTTATACTGTATGCTGTGAATATAGTAGCGTGCGAAAGGAGCGATAGAAGATGAAGCGATGCTTCCTGTGGCTTCTGCTGGCAGGAACGGCGCTGCTGGCCGCCTGCGGCGGCGCGGAGCCGGATGCCGCCGTGGTCAACCCTGTCCGCACCGTGACAGCGGCCACCATACAGCGCGAGCTGGGCATCTCCTTCCGGGTGCCGGAAGGCGCGGGGGAGGTATGCTATACCATCATCACAGGCGAG
Organism: Oscillospiraceae bacterium; assembly: GCA_051867635.1. GTDB lineage: Bacteria > Bacillota > Clostridia > Oscillospirales > Oscillospiraceae > RGIG5472. The sequence continues at coordinate 12,751 of JBJDYT010000042.1, read as the reverse complement.
GACGGCAGCATGGCGGAGATGCGCTTCACCCTGGACGGGGCGGAATGCGCCTGCCGCATCATGCCCGCCGGGATACCGGAGGAGGACCTGCCGGACATCTCCGGGATGTATTACGAATGGGAACGGGCGGCAGAGGCCTCCGTGGGCTACAATACGGCCAAGCTCTGCTGGATCGAGGGGGCGCAGGGCGTCATCCGCTGGTACGATTACGCGCCGGGGCTGCTGTACAGCGTCTCCCTCTCCAACGGCGCCACGGAGACGAAGCTGACAGAGCTGGCGACGTCGCTGTATGTGCCGGTGCAGCGGGAGGCGGCCGAGGACGAAGCGGCCTCCGCCGACCCGGAGCTGACGAACCTGCTGGCCGCCATATCCCAGAACTACCATGAGGGCACGGCGGGCTCCTCGCTGAAGGCGGCGGCCTACGCCGGGATGCTGCTGGACTGGTTCGCGGAGAACGAGCCGGAGCGGGAGCGCATCTCCGCCTCCGTCATCGATTTTCTCAGCACGCTGGAAAAGCCGGCGCTGGAGGCCTTCCCCGAGCAGCTCAGAAGCGTGCATGAGGCGGCGCGGGAGCTTTGCGGCGAGTATGGCGGAGACCTGCTGGACGCCTGCGGCTATGCGCCCTCCCACTACCCCTGGGATGAGGAGCAGATGGAGGAGTGCTTCGCCGCCGTGTGGGAGATCGTGGGAGAATGACGCCGGGGCGGCGGCGCGCACGCCGCGAGGAAGCGCCCTTCGGCAGAAGCAAAAAAGGCCCGGAAAGCCAGCGCTTTCCGGGTCTCGTTCTTATATTGCGCGTATGCTCATTTGACCGGCTCCGCCGCCTCTGCCGCGGGGGGATGGGGCTGATAAGACTGGGCCAGGGTGTGGGAGATCTCCGCCACCATGGACAGCACCTCCAGCGCGCCGTGCTGCTCATGCTTGACATAGGCGCGGTAGGAGCCCTGGATCATATAGCTCAGCAGCACCTCCGTGTGCAGATCCTCCGCCATGCGGGGGTTCGCCCGGTAGAAATGGGCCTTGATCCCGGCCTCGATCTTGTCGGGGAGGATGGCCTCCCGCCCGCCGGAGAAGACGGTCTCAATGGCTTCTATATGGGGCTCGCAGGCGTCGATGAGCGCCCGGACGAACTGGGCGGGGTCGTTTAGGGCCGACTCGTTCAGGCAGAGGGAGCGGAGGCTCTCCTCCAGGATCTCATCCTCCACCTGGTCGGACAGGTCATAGATGTCCCGGTAGTGGAGGTAAAAGGTGGCTTTGTTGATGTGGGCCAGCTCCGCCAGCTCCTTCACGGTGATTTTTTCCAGCGGTTTTTTGGCCCGGAGCGCCAAAAACGCGCTCTGGATATTGGCACGGGTCCGTTTGGTTCTCAGATCGCTCATGGCAGCCCTCCGAAAGTGCCTGATACACTTGACGTTTGACAAAAAATGTTGTATAAACGACCATGGGGCGGAAAAGTACATGGAAAATCCGTCCCTGCTTTTGTATAATCGATTATAGACAAAAAGACGACGGAAGTCAATTACTCTTCCAGGCATATCCCGGGATGGTTTCGGATAAGCTGGGGGAGAAGGCGGGGACAGACCCCTGTTCGCCGCAGATCCGCTGGCAGGAGCATGGAGGAGGGCGCATGGGGCTTTGGGACTGCATCTTATATCTGCTGACGCTGGCGATCCTCTCTCACATCATCGGGGAAGAGCTGCCCCGGCATTGGTTCGACCCGGATAAGCGGCCCTTCACCAGCTTTGCCTGGGAGAAGGAGGGGCGCTTTTATGAAAAGCTGGGCATCCGCTGGTGGAAGGACCGGGTGCCGGATGTGAGCCGTGCGGACCCGAAGATGCGGCGCAAGCAGCTCTCCGCCGTCCGCGGCCGGGAGGATCTGGTGGCCCTGCTGCGGGAGACCTGCGTGGCAGAGGCGGTGCATGTGGCTTTGATCCTGCTCTCTCCGCCTTTGCTGTGGCTTTGGCCCGGTGTGGGCGGCGTCTGCGTTTGGGCGGTGGACGTCCTGCTGGGGAACCTGCCCTTCATACTGATCCAGCGATACAACCGCCCGCGCCTGAAGGCGCTGCTGAACGGCCACCGCCGCCGGGAAAGGAAAAAGGAAGCGATTCATGAAGATTCTGATACTCACCTGTAACACAGGGGAGGGGCACAACTCCACCGCCGCCGCCATACAGGAGGAGCTGCGGCGGCAGGGGGCGGAATGCGATACGGCGGACGCGCTGGCGTTTCTCTCGCCGCGCATCAGCAGCCTCGTCTCCGGCGCCCATGTGATGATCTACCGCAAGGCGCCGCGGGTCTTTGCCGCCGGCTACCGCATGGAGGAGAAGCATGTGAGCAAGCGGCTGTTCCGCGTGCTTTTCAGCGAGACGGACAAGCTGGAGAACTACCTCCTGCGGGGGGGCTACGACGGGGTGGTCTGCGCCCATGTGTTCCCCGGTCTGATGATGACGAACCTGCGGCGGGCGGGCCGGCTGACGGTCCCCCAGTTTTTTGTGGCCACGGACTACACCTGCTCCCCCGGCGTCGGGGAGATGCTGATGGACGCCTGGTTCATTCCCCAGGCGGAGCTGACGGAGGAGTTCGTCTCCTGCGGCGTGCCCCGTGACCGCATCGTGGTCAGCGGCATCCCGGCGCGGAGCTGCTTTTCGCAGCGGGGGAGCCGCAAGGAAGCCCGCCGGGCCCTGGGACTGCCGGAGACGGGCCGCATGGCGCTGCTGTGCTGCGGCTCCATGGGCTGCGGCCCCATGGAAAAGCTGGCGGAGGGCCTGTCGGAGGAGCTGCCGGCGGATGCGTTCCTGACGGTGGTCTGCGGCACCAACGAGCACCTGCGCCAGACGCTGGAGGAGCGCGCGCTGGCGCGCACCTTCGTGGTGGGCTTTACCAGGGAGATGGAGCGGTATATGGACGCGGCGGACCTGTATCTCACCAAGGCGGGCGGGCTCAGCACCACCGAAGCGCTGATGAAGGGCCTGCCGCTGCTGTATGTGGACGCGGTGGGCGGCTGCGAGATGCGCAACCGGGACTTCATGCTGCGGCACGGCTTCGCCCTGGGGGCGGAGAGCAACCGGGAGCTGCCGGCCCTGGCGGCGGACTGCCTGCGGCAGCCGGAGCGGCTGGAGGAGATGCTGCGCCGCCGGGAGGGGGCTTTCTGCGGGCACGCCGCGGCGGTGGTGGCCGAGTATGTATGCGGCTGCGTCCGGCGGCGCGGAGAGCCGGCGGAGAATGTCTCCGGCACGGAAAAGGCCCCTGGAGCGGAGAGGACGGAGCGATGAGAAAGCGTCTCCTGCCCCGGGCGGAAAGACGGGAGAGAGGACCGGGGATGCCGGTCATGCCGGAGCGGAAGCTGCTGCTGTTGGTGAACCCCGTGGCGGGGAAGCGCCAGGGGGAAAAACGCCTGGCCGCCATCGTGCGGGGGTTGATGGAGCGGGGCTGGCAGGTCACGGTGTTTGTCACCGGCCGCGTCGGCGAGGCTGCAGAACTGGCGGAGCGCTACGGCGGTGGCTTTGAGCGCGTGGTCTGCGCCGGCGGCGACGGCACGCTGAACGAAACGGCCTCCGGTCTGCTGCGGGCGGGGCTTTCTGTTCCCCTGGGCTATCTCCCGGCGGGCAGCACCAACGATCTGGCGGAGTTTCTGCGCCTGCCCACGGAGCTGCCCGAGGCCATTGAAAAGGCCGCGCTGGGAGCGCCGAGACCCCTGGACGTGGGCCGCTTTAACGAGTGCTATTTCCTGAACATCGCGGAGTTCGGCGCCTTTTCCTGGCTGCCCTACACCACGCCGCAGAGCTTAAAAAACGTGTTCGGCTACTATGCCTATATTCTCGACGGGGTGAAGGACCTGGGCAAGCTCCGCAGCGACCGCCTGCGCCTGACGGCGGGACAGCGCGTGCTGGAGGGGGACTTCATCTTCGGCGCGGTGTGCAGCGCCACCAACATGGGCGGCGTGTTCGACCTGCCGGAGGGGGCGGTGCAGCCGGACGACGGCAGCTTCGAGGTGCTGCTCATCCGCTCGCCCACCTCGGCCCTGGCGCTGCAGGAGGTCATCACCGCCCTGCGCAGCCGGGATTATGCCGACCCCCATATCGAGTTCTTCCGCGCGAGTTCCCTCACGGTGGAGACGGAGGAGCCCTTCGATTGGGCGGTGGACGGGGAACGGGCCTCCCCGGGCAGGCTGCTGCAGATCGAGAACCTGCCCCGCCGCCTGTCCCTCATCTATTGAAATTGAATCCAGACGCCCCGCGGAGCTGTTCGCGGGGCGTTTTTTTGCCTGTGCGGAAGCAGTGGAAAAGAATTTTATTAAAATCATATTTTCATATTGACATCAATAAAATGAAATGTTATCTTTAATAAAACGAAAGGAGGGAAGCCTATGCCGGTGGAAACGGTGCCGAACTGGATGGCGGGACTGGAGGAGGAGGACGTGGCCTTCATCCGCCGCTTTCTGCTCTGCTCCGGCTCGCTGAAGGAGGTGGCGGCGGAGTACGGCGTGTCCTACCCTACGGTGCGCCTGCGGCTGGACCGGCTGATCCAGAAGATCCGCCTCAGCGAGGAGGCGGAGGCGGAGCCCTATGTGGCGCTGGTGAAGCGTCTCGCGGTGAATGAGAAGCTGGATCTGGAGACGGCGAAGCTCCTGATCCGGGAATACCGGAAAACGAAGAAAGAGGTGTGAGATATGGCGATCACGATGATGATACTTCTGCTCTGCGCGGTCATCGCGCTGCAGTGCTTCCTGTCCCGGCTCGTCAGCCCCATTCCCGGGCTGATCCTGCCGGGGATCATGGAGCTGTACGCCCTGATCTGCGGGCTGAACGTGCTGCTGGAAGGCGTGGGTACCCTGGGGGAGATCGCGCTGGCCGCGCTGGTGACGGTGCTGACGGCGAGCGCTCCCGCCCTGGCGCTGCTGGGGCTGTACTACGCGCTGCGGGGCAAATACCGCCGCCAGCGGCAGATGGAGAAGATGGATATTCAGGACCTGCACTGAAAAGCGGGGATGTTGCGTTTGGTTGCGGAAACGCCGCGCCGCTGTGCTGGTGTGCCGCGCCCGGTTTTGCTATACTGAGAGCCACAAAACGCAAGGAGGAACGCACATGACCTTTTCAGAAAAACTGCTGCGATTGCGCCGGCAGGCGGGCCTGAGCCAGGAGGAGCTGGCGGAGCGGCTGCAGGTCTCCCGTCAGGCCATCTCCCGCTGGGAGCTGGGGACGGCCCTGCCGGACGCGCCCAATCTGCTGGCGCTGAGCAAGCTCTTCGCCGTCTCTACGGATTATCTCCTGCGGGATGAGTGGGAGAGCGACCGGGCCGCGGAGGGCGCGCCCGCGCCGGAGCAGACGGAGGAAGAGAAGGACCGCATCCGCCAGGCGGTGCTGCTGGGGATACTGGGCGTCTCCGCCATGGGGACGGTCCTCGCCGCGGCGCTCTGGTGGGTGCTGCAGGTCGATTGGGCGGTGCTGCTGGCGCTGGCGCTCCATGTGGCCTGCGCCGCGGGCTTTGAGACAGTCTTCCGCTTTCAGGGAGCGCCCGACGCCGGGGCGCTGCGGTACCGGCGGAGGTTCTACCGCATTTTCGTCTGGCTCGCCGCCTTTTTCCCGCTGCAGCTGCTCTCCGCCCGCGTTCTCGGCCCCCTCTGGCCCCGCGCCCACAGCGCCCTGCTGGAGCCGGTTCTGGGCGCGGCGCTGTACCTGCTGCTGTGTCTCGCGGTGTGCCGGTATTTCCGGGAGCGGGAGGCATAACGCCTGCTCTGCACAAAAAAACGCCGGACGAGGCGGATGTTCATAAGACAGTAACAGCCACAGTAGTTTGTACTGCTGTGGCTGTTCTTGTATTCTCTCCTATTATCTGATAATATGGAACCGAACAGACCTACCAATCGGGATTTGACAAAGGAGTGTGATTGTATGATTATCTTGGGCAGTAGCTTTTTATTGATTGTTGGAGTGCTGATGTTATGTTTCCCTGATGTGGTATATAGCATTACAGAAAGTTGGAAGTCTAATGCTTCCAGTGAACCCTCTGGATTATATAAGATACATATTCGTATTGGTGGTATTGCCTGCTCCTTAGTAGGCATTGCAGGTATAATTGCCAATTTTATTCTGTAAATTCCGGTTTGTCGAACAGGCACAAGGGCGCGCTTCTATACGGGGTAATCCCGTATCTGCGCTCTGCGAAGCAAATCGCCCCGGATACTTTCAAATGACCGGTCGAACAAGGGACTGTATCCCTTTCGCCGCTTTGCGGCTATACTCTTAAGGCAAAAGGCGTGACAACGAAAGTCACGCCTTTTGTATATTTTCTATCTTACGAACGCCGCCCTGCAGTCCGGCGTTTTGCTTTAGTACAGATTCTCCGGGTACGTTCCCCGGTAGAAGAGCAGCAGCGTCCCACGCCGCACCTCCACGCGGCCCGCCTTCCCGGTGAAGGCGTTGCTGACGCCGAGGGCGCAGTCTCCCGCGAGGCGCGCGTCCCAGAGACTGTATTGCAGCCCCTCCTCCGTGACCCCCATGGCCTCGCCGCCGAAGGGGAACACGGACACGTCCCCCTGCAGCCCCGCCGGAAAGGAGAACGCGCCGTTGTGGATGGCGGTGACGATGCATCCCTCGCCGATGAGCCAGCAGCGCCCGCCCCGACGGGCCAGGGAGGCGGCGAGAGCAAAATTGGCATAGCTGTGATCCATCCGCGGCCCGCCGAGCACGCCGAAGAGCACAAAGCGCCGGTAGCCCCGCTCGAAGGCCAGCTCCGCCGCGTGGGCCGTGTCGGTGTCGTCCTTTTCCACCGCCAGGCGCACCACGTTTTCCCCCTGCGGCGCGGCGCCGAGGGAGTCAAAATCCCCCACGATCAGGTCCGGGATGAGCCCCGCGGCCCGGCAGGCGGACAGGCCTGCGTCCGCCGCGATGAGCAGATCCTCCGGGCGCTTTTCGATGTTTGGCAGCCGCGCCGGGGCGGCGCCGACGATATAGCACACTGGTTCCTGGCAAGGCATGGACGTTTCCTCCTGCGGTGGGTTTCATGGGATCCGGATATAACTATTGTTATATTATATCGCTTTCGCGCCGCCTTGAAAAGAGCCGCAAGGCAGGTTTTGACAAGCGGCGGCGGGAAGCCTATAATAGTGCCTGATACTATTTTCCAATAAAAAGCAGAACCTTTTATTGGAAAGGCGCCGCCCAAAGCGTCGCCCATCTGCGCCAAGGGCGCAGATGCCGTCTGCTGTGTATGGATATCCGTAAGGCGGCAAAGCCGCCAACGGCTATCGCATCATGCAGACTCCGACGCGCTGACGCGCTATGAAAAGTAGACTGTGTCTACTTTTCGAGGGAGTCTAGTATGACTTGTGAGAAAACGAAAGGAGGAGAGGTTATGCTCTGGGTAGCTCTGCTCTTGGGCGTTCTGGCGCTGGCGCTGCTGGTCATGGCCTGGGCGGTGTTTGCCGCGGCCTGCCGCCGCCCGCCCCACCGGGACGGCCCTATCGAGGAAAACGTGTCGCCCCTCTGGTCGGCGTACAGCGAGGATGTCATCCGGGGCGTACACTGGTTCCGGGACCGGGAGACGGAGGCGGTGGAGATCGAGTCCTATGACGGGCTCCGCCTGCGGGGCTACTATCTGGCCCATCCGGAGGCCAAGGGTACCATCCTCCTGTTCCACGGCTACCACAGCGACGGCTACACGGATTTCAGCTGCGCCTATGAGAGCTATTACGCCCTGGGCTATTCGCTGCTGACCGTCTTTCAGCGCGCCCACGGCGAGAGCGAGGGGCGCTACATCTGCTACGGCGTGAAGGAGCGCTATGACTGCCAGCGCTGGGCGGAGTATGCCTATGCGCGCTTTGGCCCCGACCATCCGCTGCTGCTGGGAGGCATCTCCATGGGGGCTTCCACCGTGCTCATGGCCTCCGCCCTGCCCCTGCCGCCCACGGTAAAGGGCATAGTGGCGGACTGCGGCTTCACCTCCGCCTGGGAGGAGCTTTTGTATCTCCTGCGCCGCAAGCGGGTGCCGGCGGCGAAGCCGGTGCTGTGGCTGGCGGACCTGCTGGCCCGCCTTTTTGCGGGCTTCAGCTTCCGGGAGTGCTCCACGCTGCAGGCCATGGAGACGAACCGGCTCCCCGTCCTCTTCCTCCATGGGGAGGCGGACACCTTCGTGCCTGCTCGCTTCACCCAAGACTGCTTCGACGCCTGCCGCAGTGAAAAGGAGCTGCTGCTGGTGCCGTCTGCCACCCACGGCGTCAGCTATCTCGTGGATAAACCCCGCTGCCAGGCGGCGCTGGAGCGCTTCCTGCGGACGCATATGGAGGACGGCCATGTCTGAGATGGAGATGCTGACCTGCGACCGCGATCTGGTGCTCTGCGTGAAGCCCTTCGGCGTCCTCTCCGAGGGCGAGGGGGAGGGGACCATGCCCGCCCTGCTCCGCGCCCGGCTCGGCGGCGAGATCTATCCCGTTCACCGGCTGGACCGGGAGACCGGCGGCTGCATGGTCTACGCCCGGACGAAGGCCGCGGCGGGGAAGCTCTCGGCCCTGGCGGCGGAGCGGCGGATGGAGAAGGAGTACCTCACCGTGGTGCGGGGCCGCCCGACGGAGGAGAGCGGCACGCTGCGGGACCTGCTGTTCCGGGACGCGGCGAAGAACAAGACCTTCGTGGTGCAGCGGCTGCGCCGGGGCGTGCGGGAGGCGGAGCTTTCCTACCGGGTGGAGGAGAGCGTGGAGACGGAGGCCGGGACCTTTTCCCTGCTCTCTGTCCGGCTCCAGACCGGCCGCACCCACCAGATCCGGGTGCAGTTCGCCTCCCGGGGAATGCCGGTAGTGGGGGACAAGCGCTACGGCAGCCGGGAAAAGCCGCCCCACCTGGCACTCTGGTCCCGCCGCCTGGCCTTTCCCCATCCCTTCCGGGCGGGAGAGGCGGCGGCGCAGGCCCTGCCTCCGGCGGAGTGGCCCTGGACGCTGTTCCGCCTGCCGGAAGCTCCGGGGGAGGGGCGCTGACACGCGAGCCGCCGCAGTGTAAATCATCTGCATGAAGAAACAGCCGCCCCGCGCCTTTTCACGGCGCGGGGCGGCTTCTATGTATCTTATGTGGTCTGCACGGCGGCCGGCTGAGGGGCCTCCTTCCGCGGGGGCCTGTCCTGCGTACGGGTCAGATGCTTCATGATGGTCATACGGGTGACGATGCCGATGAATTTGCCGCTGTCGTCCACCATGGGGACGAAGTTCTGCTGCACGGCCCGCTCCACCACCACCTCCATGGGAACGGTGATGCGTTCGGCGGGGAAGAGGCCGGGCTTCAAAATGCTGCTGAGCCCCACGTTCTCCAGCTCCCGCAGGGAGTGGGCGCGGAGCCCTCCGTCCTCCTGGATGAGGTACCAGAGGAAATCGCCCTCCCGCACAGTGCCGGCGTAGGTGCCGTCCCGCTGGATGACGGGAATGGCGGTATAACCGGAGCTGCGCATTTTTTCCAGTCCCTGCCGCAGGGTACAGTCGGCATACAGGAAAGCCACCTCGTGCTTCGGCGTCAGGAAGTAAGCTGCGTTCAATTCGAGACTCACCCCTCCTTTTTTCTTCTATCATACCATCTGTTTTTGAAGAATGCATGAATAATTCGGGAATTCTGCCAAAAAAATGGGAAAGCGGAGAGCCATAATTTTTCTTGTGAATACAGTTTGCTTATGGTATCATAACTGAGAAGTGATGGACTGCGGAAGGGAGGGGACGCCATGCGCTTGGACCGGCTTTCCGCGGCGGAGCTCGCCGCCGCGCTGGCACAGCGGGGGAGGCCCCTCTCGGTGGAGGTCTTTGCCCGCATCGATTCCACCAATAACGAGGCCAAGCGCCGCCTGGCGGCGGGGCGGTGTGAGCCGACCCTCCTCCTGGCGGAGGAGCAGACCGCGGGCCGCGGCCGCCTGGGCCGCAGCTTCTATTCCCCGGCGGAGACCGGGCTGTACATGACCCTCCTGCTGGGGCGGCCCGCCGCTCTGCGGGACCCGGCCATACTGACCGTCGCGGCGGCCGCCGCCGTGGCGGGGGCCATCGAGCAGCTCACGGGGGAGCGCGCCGGCATCAAATGGGTCAACGACGTCTACATGGCGGGGAAGAAGGTCTGCGGCATCCTCTGCGAGGCCGTGACGGACGGGGAAAGCGGGGAGACCGGCCTTCTCGCCGGCATCGGCGTGAACGTGCGGACCGCGGATTTCCCGGAGGAGCTGCGGCAGAAGGCGGGCTCCCTCACCGGAGCGGCGGCGGACCGGACGGAGCTGGCGGCGGAGATCACGGACCGGCTGCTGGCCATCTGGGAAGCGCCGGAGCAAAGCGGTTTTCTGGCGTTTTACCGCGCCCGCTCCTTCGTTCCGGGACACCGGGTGCGCTTCATGCGAAACGGCGCGGAGCGGGAGGCCCTGGCCCTGGGTATCGACGACGGCGGGGCGCTGCTGGTGCGCTATCCCGACGGGACGGTGGAGGCGCTTCGCAGCGGCGAGGTCTCCGTCACGCTTCCGGACGGCGTTATTTGATGTGGGGGCGCAGGCGCTTGCCCAGCAGCAGGGCCAGCGCCACTTTCACGGCGTCCACAGGGATGAAGGGGATCACGCAGGCGGCCAGGATGGCGCCCACGGACTTAACCTCCCCGACGCCGAGATAGACGAAATAGAACCAGGCCGTGCCGAAGGCGTAGCAGATCAAGAGACCCAGCACCATGGAGCCCGCCAGGGCGGCGGTGCCGTGGCCCAGGGGCTTTTCCAGCGCCCACATGACCAGCGCCGCCACCAAAAAGCCCACGAGATACCCGCCGGTGGCGCCCATGAGCGCGCCAATGCCGCCCTTGAAGCCGGAGAACACCGGCAGGCCGAAGGCCCCCAGCAGCAGGTAGACCGCCGTGGCGAGGGAGCAGAGCTTGCCGCCCAGCAGGGCGAAGAGCAGGAACACCGCGAAGGTCTGCAGCGTCACGGGGACGGCGCCGATGGGGATGGTGATCCAGGCGGAGACGGCCAGCAGGGCCGCGCCCAGGGCGGTTTTGGTCAGGTTTCTTGTCTGTTGTGCCATGATAATCGACTCCTTTTCAGCTTCTGTTGATTATTAAAGCAAAGGCGGAAACGCCTGTCAACCATTTTGCAATTCAAATTTACAATAACAAATCGTGCGGTACGGCTCTTTTGGGCTGTACGGGAAGGGAGAAACAGGATGAAATACAGTGAGATGACGCGCGCGCAGCTCCAGGCGGAGCAGAAGGCCCTGCAGGAGGAATTCGAGGGGCTGAAGGCCCGGGGTCTGCAGCTGAACATGGCCCGGGGCAAGCCCGGGAAGGAGCAGCTGGACCTGGTCAGCGGCATTTTGACGGTGCTCCACGACCCGGAGCAGTGCGTGACCGACGGCGTGGAGAGCCGCAACTACGGGGAGCTCGCGGGCGTCGGCGCGGCGCGGGAGCTGTTCGCGGAGCTGCTGGGCGTGGAGAAGGAGGAGTGCTTCGTGGGCGGAAACTCCAGCCTCCAGCTCATGTACGACACCATTTCCAAGGCCTTCACCCACGGCCTGCTCCACAGCCCGCAGCCCTGGAGCAAGCTGGAGAAGGTGAAATGGATCTGCCCCGTGCCGGGCTATGACCGCCACTTCAAGGTGACGGAGAGCTTCGGCGTGGAGATGCTCGCGGTGCCCATGACCGCGGAGGGCCCGGACATGGATATGGTGGAGGAGCTGGTGAAGGACCCCGCCGTGAAGGGCATGTGGAACGTGCCGAAGTATTCCAATCCCGAGGGCGTGGTCTACAGCGAGGAGACGGTGCGCCGCATCGCGCATCTGAAGCCCGCCGCGCCGGACTTCCTGCTCATGTGGGACAACGCCTACTGCATCCACGAGTTCGAGGGGCCCTTTGAGCCCTTCCCCAACATCCTGGCCCTCTGCCGGGAGGCGGGGAATCCCGACATGGTCTTTGAGTACGCCTCCACCTCCAAGGTGACCTTCCCCGGCGCGGGCGTGGCGGTCATGGCCACCAGCCGGGACAACCTTGCCTATATGATGAAGCTCATCGGCATCCAGACCATCGGCTTTGACAAGGTCAACCAGCTGCGCCATGTGCTGTACCTGAAGGACAAGGCGCACACGCTGGCGCTCATGCAGCGGCACGCGGAGGTGCTGCGCCCGAAGTTCCACGCGGTGCTGGACGCCCTGGACCGGGAGATCGCCCCGCTCGGCATCGCGGAGTGGAAGCGCCCCCGGGGCGGCTATTTCGTGAGTCTGGACGCCATGCCCGGTACGGCGAAGCGGACCCTGGCCCTGGCCAAGGAGGCGGGCGTGGTCATGACCTCCGCCGGCGCCACCTTCCCCTACGGCGTGGACCCCCGGGACAGCAATATCCGCATCGCCCCCTCTCTGCCCCCGGTGGAGGAGCTGCAGGAGGCCATCGCGGTGCTGTGCGTGTGCCTGCGTCTGGCGGCGGTGGAAAAGCTGCTGGCGGAGTAAAATACCAACTAAAAAGCGCGGCTCCCATCGGGAGCCGCGCTTCAAAATTTCGAAAAAGTGGTTTTGCCACTTTTTCGAGAAGTCTGCGGCCCGCTGCATCGCACTCGTTGTCCCCGGACAACTCGCACGTTTGCGGGCCGGGAAGTGTTTTCTCCGACGCGCATGTCGCCGGAGAAAACGATTGGAATTGATTTCTCCGCCGCTGCGGCGAAACGCTGCGAGGCTTTTTGACAAGCTGAAAGCGCGGCTCCCATCGGGAGCCGCGCTTTTGCTCTCTTTAGTGAGTTCCGCGGCAGCGGAACAAAAAGCCACCCGCTTTGC